>WRAF01000014.1 GCA_009780325.1 Bacillota bacterium
ACAATGTCCCTTTGGACACCTAGGGCAAGATAGTACTTAACCAAACCTCATACAAAACAGTGTCCCTTCGGATACCTAGGGCGCCTTAAATGTGTTTAAGGCGCCCTCCTTTTTGCGGCTATTTAATAGCATTGTTGTCTTTTATAATAGTGTAAAAAACAAGTATTTATTATTTGCTATTTGTATCAAAATTTGATATTATTAAATAATAAGGGAAAGCAAAATGACAATATTTTATTTTACTGGGACAGGAAACTCATTAGCGGTTGCAAAAAAGATTGGAAATAAAAATGCTAGTCTAATATCTATACCGCAAATTATGGATAGCAGTACTATGCATTATTCTGATGATATAATAGGTATAGTTTTTCCTGTATATTTTTGTTCGGCACCTACAATGGTGCGAGAGTTTTTAAAGAAGATTAAGCTAGAGGCTAAATATTTTTTTGCAGTTGCAACACATGGCGGCATGGTAGGGAATTCATTAAAGCATGTTCAAAAATTTGGCAAGATTAAATTTGATTATGCTAATGACATTAGAATGGTGGATAATTACTTGCCGCTTTATGAAATTAGCAAAGAGGCAGCGGCGGATGCAAAAAGGAATACTGCTGAAAAAATAATAGCTATTGCAGATGATATTGATAATTGTAAATTAAAGAAAACTAGGACAAAAATTTTAGGCAAAATATTATCAGGAATTTTGGGCAATAAAAGAATCTATAACAAATATCCGCAAAATTATATCGTTGACGATAAATGCAATAAGTGCGGCATTTGTGCTAAAGTTTGTTTAGCTAAAAATATTGTTGTAAATAAGAATGTGACATTTGATAATAAATGCGAGGCATGTTTTGCATGTCTGCATTTATGTCCGCAAAATGCATTGCATCATAAAAAACAAAAGAGTCTTAAAAGGTGGCTGCATGCAGATGTATCACTAAATGAAATTATATTATCAAATAATCGTATAACAGATGAGGGTTTAGCAGAATGAGAATAGTTTTACAAAGAGTTGTTAGTGCGTGTGTCAATGTAGACGGCAATGAGATAGGCAGTATAGAAAAGGGTTATGTTGTTTATATTGGTGTGGCTAAAGATGATACTAAAGCGATAGTTGATAAGTTAGTTGATAGGATTGCCAAGCTTAGAATTTTTGCTGATGAGAATGGAAAGACAAATTTATCAGCGCAAGATATAGGCGGACAAATTTTAATTATATCGCAATTTACTCTTAATGCAGATCTTTCTTCTAATCGTCCGAGCTTTAGCAGCGGTGCTGATGCACAGCTAGCAAAGGAACTTTATGAATATTTTATAAATAGCAGCAAGGTGCGTTTTTGCAAAGTTTCTACAGGACAGTTTGGTGCACATATGCATGTATATAGTGAGGGTGATGGTCCATTTACATTGGTGCTAGAAAGCGGCAGATTATGAGTGTAGATTTTTTTATATATTAAGAAAAAATATCTAAAAAACACTTATTGTTGCTTACTTATGGTTATACTGAAACTGATGATGAATATACTTATGATAAGATATAAGACAAATAATTATTAAAAAAATATTTAAGGAGAATCAATATGATACAAAGACAAAATATAAACGATATTATTTTAAAAAGAAGAAGTATTCGTAAATATGACCCTAGTGGTGTTGTGACAGAAGTACAAATTAAGGCAATGTTAGAAGCGGCAATGCTTGCACCTAGTGCGGTTAATTCTAGACCGTGGGAGTTTATTGTGGTGCAAGGGCGCAACAAACTGGATTCTATAGCAGGTGATCATCCATATGCGCAAATGATGAAAACGGCAAGCTGTGCCATTATTATAACAGCAAATCCCGATGCGCTTAAAGGCACTAAAATTGATGGCATGCAAATGTGGCAGCATGACTGCGGGGCAGCTGCACAAAATATATTATTGCAAGCAGCATATATGGACCTTGGTACTTGCTGGTGTGGTATCCATCCTAATGAGGATAGGATGGATAGTTTTAGGAAAATGTTTGCTATTGCACAAAATCGTATACCTTTTTGTGTAATAGCAGTTGGAATAGCAGCTGAAGATTTTGGCAGTCGTGGTTTTTATGAAGAGAGTAAGATCAAATGGATTAATTAACTAATAGGTGTTTTGTGTGTAAGTTATAGCATAGGTAGATAGGTATACACATTGTAAAATTGAAAGAATTAAAGAAAGAGATTCTTTCAAGATGATAAAAATCTAGCTTTAAGCAGAGCAGCAAGTTATGTGTATCTTTTGGCAATGATAGGTGGTTATGTGATTGTTTGTTAAATTAATAATTAAGAAATAAAGAGGCAAAAAAGGATGATAGAGTTAAATACAAAATATGGAATTATTAAAATCTATGCTAGAACATTAGAAGATGATGCACTAGGACAAGTGACGGTGTTAGCTAATAGTGTTTTAGGAGAGGGTGCAAATTTAAGAGTCATGCCTGATGCACATGCAGGGGCAGGTTGTGTTATTGGTACGACTATGATTATCACAGATAAGGTATGTCCTAATCTTGTAGGTGTAGATATTGGCTGTGGTGTTGATTTAGTCAAAACTGATATTGTTTTTGAGCATCGTTTGCAGGAGTTAGATGATATAATCCGCAAATATATTCCATATGGTAAACGACACCACGACAAGATAAAAACATTTAGAGATTTTGCAAAACTTAAATGTTGGGATAAATTGCGCAAGGATACAAAAGATACAGCTGTAAAAAGCTTAGGTTCTTTGGGCGGAGGCAATCATTTTATTGAAGCCTATTCTAATGGTTATATCGCCGTGCATAGCGGCAGCCGAAATATAGGCTGGCGTGTGGCGCAATTTTATCAATTGCAGGCAGAAAAACAAGTTTCTGCTAGAATGACGGCAATAAAGATTCAGGCAATGCAATCAATTTCAGAAAAAGATAGAGAAAGCTGGCTGAAAGATAATAAGCAAAAAATTGCAATTGATAAAGATATTGCTTATCTTGTGGGTGATTTAATGCAAGACTATCTGTATGATATGAATATTATGCAAGAGTTTGCTGTGGCAAACAGAAAGGCAATGTTAGAAACGATTGTTGATAAGATGGGCGGCAGGATAGCAAGTCAAATCACCTCAACTCATAATTATATAGACATGCGCTATAATGAAATCATTTTGCGTAAAGGTGCAATTAGTGCTAGAGATGGTGAAGAACTTGTGATTCCGCTCAATATGCGTGATGGACTGCTATTATGTATAGGTAAAGGCAATTCGGATTGGAACTATTCTGCCCCGCATGGTGCAGGCAGGCTATATAGCCGCTCTAAGGCTAAGAATATTCTTAGTTTAGATGATTATAAAACTGCTATGAAAGGCATCTTTTCAACATGTATCAACCAAGATACATTAGATGAGGCTCCATTTGCTTATAAAGATTATAAAGAAATTATGGAGTTAATTGAGCCGACAGTAAAAATTAAAGAACGCTTAATTCCAATTTATAATTTTAAAGCCAGCGAATAAAAATAAATTTATTATAATTCACTATATTAATGTTTATAATTGATTAAATCTTAAAATTTATTAATTTTGACCAATTTTGCTTATTTTAGGGGTAAAATTGGTCATTTTTTGTCATTTTTAAAGAATTTGTTTTAAGTTTGTGCTATATTTATTTGACAAACAGCATATTTTTAGTTAAGATGATTTATATAGGAGTTAATTTTATGGCGTTTAAGATTCTGGGAGTAGGCAATGCCTTGCCAAAATTTATGTTAGATAATCAGATGCTATCTAAAATGGTGGATACTTCTGATGATTGGATTACATCTAGGACAGGCATCAAAACTAGAGGAATCTTAACAGATGAAAAACTGCTGGATTTAAGTGTGGCTGCGGCAAATAAAGCATTGAACTTAGCAAATATCAAAGCGGATTCACTTGATTTAATAATTTGCACAACTCTTATGGGTGACACAATTTCACCTTATCATGCTGCTATGGTTCAAAAAAGTATAGGTGCAAATTGTCATGCTTTTGACATGAATGTAGGCTGCAGCGGATTTGTTTATGCTTTAGAAGTTGCTTCAGCTTATTTTAAATCGAACTTAGCAAACAGAATTTTAATTGTTAGTGCAGAACATATGTCAAATTTTTTGGATTATAATGACAGGTCTACTTGCATATTATTTGGTGATGGGGCTGGAGCTGTTGTGTTAGAAAAAGGTGAAAATCTTTTGTCAATGAAACTTATTACAGCGGGAGATGACAGTATTTTAAGAGTGACAAGGCATGCGGGCAATTTTCCTTATGAAAAATTTGGGTTTAATAAAAAAGAAAAATCTACTCAAAATGTTTGGATGGATGGGCAGCAAGTTTATATGTTTGCGGTCAACTGCTTAGTTAACAGCATACAAGATGCAGCAAAGCAAGCCAATATAAACATAAATGAAATTGACTATTTTTTGCCGCATCAGGCTAATATGAGGATTATTGAGGCTGCAAGAATAAAATTAGGCATAGCCAAAGATAAAATTTTAAGCAATATTGAAAGAGTGGGCAATACTACAAGTGCATCTATACCTATTATGCTAGCAGAATATGTGTCAAAATTCAAAAGGGGAATGAAATTACTCTTATCAACTTTTGGTGGTGGCATGAGCGGCGGGTCGGCACTTATTAAATGGTAAATTTATACATTTTATAAATAATTTATAAATTTTTTGGTTGTTTTTTATAAAAAACAATAAGGAGACAAAATTATGGAAACTTTTAACAAAATTGCGAATTTAATTGCACAAAACAGAGGCATTGACGCGTCAACAATCAAGAATGAAACTACTTTTGATACTGATTTAAAAATTGATTCATTAGATATGATGGACATGATTATGCAAATTTCTGAAGAATTTAATATTGCTACAGATGATATTAAGCCAGGTGAAATCAAAAGTGTAGGTGATTTGGTTAAGTTTGTAGATGCGCAAGGTAAATAATTAGTCCCTTATTATAATTTTAAAAATTAAGGAAACTTTTTTTATGAGTAAAACAGCTGTTGTCTTTAGCGGACAAGGCTCTCAAAGCGTGGGTATGGGCAAGGATTTGTATGATAATTCATCTAGTGCCCGTGCAGTTTTTGATATGGCATCAAAATTTAGATCTAATATCAAAGAAATCTGCTTTGAAGGTCCAAAAGAAGAATTAAATAAAACTGTCAATACTCAACCAGCTCTTTTTTGTGTTTGTTTAGCTAGCTATAGGGCAAAATTAGAGCAAGGTTTAAAACCCGATATGCTTGCAGGTTTTTCTTTAGGAGAAATCCCGGCACTTGCAGCAAGCGGCATATTGACAGATGAGGCAGCTTTTGAACTAGTCATCAAAAGAGCCGAGTTTATGCATGCATGCTCAAATGATGGTTTCATGGCGGCAATCATAGGTCTAGAATCTAAAAAAATTGAAGAAATTTTATTGGATTTTGCTGATGTCAAATGCGTAAATTATAATGCTCCTTTGCAGACTGTTATTTCAGGGCGTAATGGTTTTGATGATGCTATAAATGCATTAAAAGCGGCTGGAGCAAGAGCAATGAAATTAGCAGTGTCAGGTGCATTTCACAGCCATTATATGACACCAGCCTCAAATAATATGGCAGACTATTTAAAAACAATTGCTTTTTCTGCGCCTAAAATTCCTCTGTATTCAAATCTTACTACCAATGTTTATGATACACTAAGTTCAAAAGAAAATGTCTATAGACAAATAAATTCACCCGTCAGATGGGTTGAGTTAATCAAAAATATGCACAAAGACGGTGCAGCAAACTTTGTTGAATGCGGTGCGGGCAATGTGTTAACAGGATTAATTGATAAAATTCTGGAGGTAAAGTAATGATTGATTTAAATGAAAAAGTGGCGGTTATAACAGGCGGTTCTAGAGGAATTGGGGCGGCAATTTGTTTGAAACTGGCTAATTTTGGAGCGCATATTGCCATAATAGGTAATTCTGAAAATCCAGAACTCATAAAGCAAATCAAGTCTTTAAACAAAAAATGCATTTTTTATAAATGCGATGTATCAGATTATGAGCAGGCAAAAAATACAATTGATAGCATTATAAAAGATTTTTTAAAAATTGATATTTTAGTTAATAATGCAGGCATAACTTGTGATAAACTTATTATTCAAATGACAGAAGCCGACTTTGATAAAGTAATCGCTGTTAATTTAAAAGGCGTGTTTAACATGTCCTCTCTTATAACAAAATGGCTTATAAGAAACAAAAATAAGGGAAAAATCATTAACATAAGCTCAATTGCCGGCATTGACGGAAATATCGGACAAACAAACTATGCGGCTGCTAAAGCCGGGTTAATAGGCTTTTCTAAATCTTTAGCTAAAGAAGTTGCGGCAAGAGGAATAACAGTTAATTCAATTGCTCCAGGCTTTATTGAAACAGACATGACAAAAGTGCTGCCTGATGAGTTTAAACAAAAATCACTTAATGCTATCCCTTTAAAAAGATTTGGCGATGTAGATGATATTGCAAATACTGTTGCTTTTTTAGCATCTGATATGGCAGATTATATCACGGCACAAACATTAAGAGTAGACGGAGGTTTGACACTATGATGAGAAGAGTAGTTATTACAGGGCTGGGTGCTATTACTCCGATAGGCAACAATGTATCAGATTATTTTGACAGCCTGTCAAAAGGTGTTGTGGGTATTGCGCCTATTACTAAATTTGATCCTAGTGATTTAAAGGTAAAAATTGCAGCTGAAGTCAAAAACTTTGACCCAAGTCTATATATGGATGTGCCTGAGATTAAAAAGCTAGACTTATATTCTCAATATGCAATAGCAAGTGCTCATCAAGCAGTATCAGACAGCAAAATAATGGATAATATAAATCCGCATCGTTTTGGTGTGTATATGGGCAGCGGTATTGGCGGCATTGATATTTTTAAAACTGAAGCAATAAAACAACATGAGGGCGGTTCTAGCAAAGTATCAGCAAATTTTATTCCGATGACTATTATTAATATTGCATCAGGTTTAATTGCTATAAGATATAAAGCGCAAGGTCCTAATATGGCAATAGTCACAGCGTGTGCTACGGGTGCAAGCTGTATAGGTGAAGCATATCATACAATTATGTTAGGAAAAGCCGACGCCATGATTGCAGGCGGTTCTGAGGCGGCTGTCAATAAACTATCAATTGCAGGTTTTCAAAATATGTTTGCATTAACTAGAAGGAATGACCCATTGTGTGCATCTATACCATTTGATAAAAGGCGTGACGGATTTGTACTAGGAGAGGGAAGCGGCGCACTTATTTTAGAAGAACTAGAGCATGCAAAAAAGCGTGGCGCTAAAATTTATGCAGAGATAGTTGGTTATGGAAATACTTGTGATGCTCATCATGTTACGGCTCCTGTGCCTGATGGAAACGGCGCTGCAAGAGCATTATTAATTGCAAGTGAAACTTTAAAATCAAATGATAATGTTTATATCAATGCTCATGGGACATCTACTCCGTTTAATGATAAGACTGAAACAACAGCAATTAAATCTGCTTTTGGTGACAGGGCTGAAAAAATTGCTATTAGTTCAACAAAATCAATGACAGGACATACTTTAGGTGCGGCAGGCGCTATTGAATCAATTGCATCAATTATGGCAATAAATAAAGGAATTGTTCCGCCTACAATGGGTTATCTTGAAAAAGATGATGAATGCGATTTAGATTATGTGCCTAATAAAGCTAGAAAAACTGATATAGATTTTGCATTATCGTCAAGTTTTGGCTTTGGCGGACAAAATGCTGTTTTAGGTTTTAGAAAATATAAATAATAAAAGATTTCCTTTAAAAACTTCTCTTGTTTGGATTTTTTACTTTCCAAACTATACCTATATTATTGCAAACGAGTTGATGTTTTATAGGATATAAAAAAGGATAATATTCATGGATATTAGAGTAATAAAAGCTGTACTTGGTTTATTTGAAAAATCAGTCTTAAATAAAATGGAGATATCTGAAGGAGATTTAAAAATTTCTTTAGAGAAAGGTACAGAAAATATTGCACCTGAAGTTAGGGTGCCAACATTTAATACAAATGCACATGTTCCTAAAATTATTGCCTCTCAAGAGGATAAGGTGATAGATTTTAATAATGCTAAAGAAGTTAAGTCTCCTATGGTGGGTGTATTTTATGCAGCTGCTAGTCCTGATGCTGCCCCTTTTATCAAAAGAGGTCAAAAAGTTAAAAAGGGTGATGTATTATGTATTATTGAGGCAATGAAGGTGCTAAATGAAATTACTAGCCAATTTGATGGCGAAATAGCTGATATTTGTGTAGAAAACGGAGAATTGGTTGAATTTAGTCAAGTACTTGTGAAAATAGTATAGTGAGATAAAATTATGGATAGAAAAACAATTCAAAATTATCTGCCTCATCGTGGTCGTATGTTGTTATTAGACGATAGTGTTATTATTGATGAAAAAACTTGTATAGGTCATTATACCGTTAAAGGTGATGAGTACTTTTTAGATGGTCATTTTCCTGATAATCCAATTGTTCCAGGAGTAATCCTTTGTGAGATGATGGCTCAAAACAGCTGTTTATTATTAAGTGCGGGACAAGAAAATAATATCATAAAAAAAGCTTTTTTAGTCAAGATGGAAAAAGTTAAATTTTCTAAACCTGCAGTCCCTAATGATACTCTAACTTTAAAAACTACTTTAGTTAATAAAATTGGTGCATTTTATTATGTAGTAGACGGACAAGTTTTAGTAGAAGATAAGATAATAGCAAGCGGGCAGTTTACCTTATTTAAAGAATAAAAAAGGTATCCGATAGGAATAAATTCATGTTTAAAAAAATTCTAATAGCAAACAGGGGCGAAATCGCCGTAAGAATAATTCGTGCATGCAAAGAGATGGGGATTGCTACCGTCGCTGTTTTTTCAACTGCAGATGCAACGGCAATGCATGCATCTTTAGCAGATGAAAGCGTATGTATCGGTGGTCCAGCCGCAAAATCAAGCTATCTAAACCAGCATGCAATCATTACGGCGGCTATTGAAAAAGGTGCCGTAGCTATACACCCTGGATATGGTTTGTTAAGTGAAAATGCTTCATTTGCTCGTCTTTGTGAAAAATGCGGAATCACTTTTATTGGTCCTTCGCCAGAAATTATAGATAAAATGGGCGATAAGGATGTAGCAAGAAAAACTATGATTCAAGCTAAAGTGCCTGTTGTTCCAGGTTGTGATGCTGTTGATACTGCAGAGCAAGCAAAAAAAGAAGCAAAAAAGATAGGATATCCTTTATTAATTAAAGCAAGAGCAGGCGGCGGCGGAAAAGGTATAAGATTAGTTGAAGATGAAAGCCAGATAGAGTCTGCTTTTAATAATGCTAAAGCCGAGGCAGAGGTTTCTTTTGGTGACGGAGGCTTGTATATGGAAAAATTTCTTTCTCCAGTTAAACACATAGAGATGCAAGTATTAGCAGATGTGCATGGCAATGTAGTGGTACTTGGTGAAAGAGAGTGTTCTGTACAAAGGCGTAATCAAAAACTAATTGAAGAAAGTCCGTCTCCTGCAGTGTCTGATGCTTTAAGGGTAAAAATGATAGAGAGTACAATTCAAGCTGCTAAGTTTGTTAAGTATCAAAATGCTGGCACTATAGAATACCTTGTTGACAGCAGCGGCAATTATTATTTTATGGAAATGAATACTAGGCTGCAGGTAGAGCATCCAGTGTCTGAACTTGTGTCTGATGTAGACATTGTCAAATCTCAAATTAGAATTGCGGCAAAAATTCCTTTAGAATACACACAAAAAGATGTTTTATTAATTGGTCACGCTATTGAGTGCAGAATCAATGCAGAAAATCCTAGGGAAAACTTTAGACCAGGTGCAGGCAGAGTGACACTTTTCCATCAGCCAGGTGGTCCTTGGGTACGTTTTGACAGTGCCATTTATCATGATTATCTTATTCCGCCTTATTATGACTCTATGATAGGCAAATTGATTGTATATGCAAAAACAAGAGAAGAAGCAATAAGAAAAATGAAAGCAGCACTAGCAGAATTAGTAATAGAAGGCGTGGATCACAATGCAGATTTTCAAGCAGAGATTTTAAATCATCCAGTATTTGAAAGTGGTGATTATTATACAAATTTTTTATCAAAGCATTTGGGCATTAAATAATATGGAGTAATCATGATTTCACTAAGAGATTTATTTAGAAAACCTAAAAATCGACCAGAAAATCAGGGTGCTGATGGAAACAGTCCTAAAGCCCCTGACGGTTTATATACAAAGTGTGACGGCTGCAAACGAAGTATTTTTACAGAGGAGCTTATGCTTAATCAAAGCGTTTGTCCTGATTGTTTTTTCCATTTTAAGATCAGCGCTAGACGCAGGTTAGAGTTTTTAGTTGATAAGGATAGTTTTATTGAAACTAATAGCGATTTAAAGGGTAAAGATATTTTATCGTTTCCTTCTTATGAAGAAAAACTAAAAGAGGCTGTCAAAAAATGTGGGGAAAATGAGGCTGTAATCACTGGCACAGCAAAAATTGACGGGCTTGAATTTGGAATTTTCATAATGGAAAGTAGATTTATGATGGGCAGCATGGGCAGTGCTGTGGGCGAAAAAATTACCCGAATTTTTGAAGACGCTTTAATAAAAAAAATACCAGTAATAGGTTTTTGCCTTTCAGGCGGTGCTAGAATGCAAGAGGGCATTATTTCACTTATGCAGATGGCAAAAACATCAGCAGCCATAAACAAGCACTCTGAAGCGGGACTTTTATATATATCTGTTTTGACTGATCCAACCACAGGTGGTGTTACGGCAAGTTTTGCCATGTTAGGAGACATTATTTTAGCAGAACCTGGTGCTTTAATTGGTTTTGCAGGTCCTAGAGTCATAGAGCAAACTCTAAGACAAAAACTGCCAGATGGTTTTCAGAAAGCAGAGTTTTTATTAAAGGGCGGCTTTGTTGATTCTATAATAAAAAGAACAGAGCAAAGAGAAAAAATTGGACAGCTATTAAAACTGCATGTGGAGGAAGATAATGAAAGCAATTGATACAGTTAAAATCGCAAGAGATAAAGACAGACCTCATGGTATAGATTTTATTAATAAGATTTGTGATAATTTTTTTGAAATGTGCGGGGACAGATCGTTTTCAGATGATAAGGCTATTATCGGTGGCGTATGCAATATCGGTGCGCATATCGTGACAGTACTTGCTATTGAAAAAGGTAGGACTACAGAGGATAGACAATTAAGAAATTTTGGTATGCCTCATCCTGAAGGTTATAGAAAATCTTTAAGATTGATGCGTCAAGCAAATAAATTTAATAGACCGATAATTTGCTTTGTTGACACTGCTGGTGCTTTTCCGGGGCTTGGTGCTGAAGAAAGAGGTCAAGGCACTGCTATAGCTGAAAATTTGATGGAGATGTTTTCATTTAATGTCCCTATTATTACTATTTTAACAGGCGAAGGCGGAAGCGGCGGAGCGCTTGCTTTGTCAGTAGCCAATGAAGTATATATGCTTAAAAATTCAGTTTATAGCGTAATTAGTCCAGAAGGATGTGCAAGTATTTTATTTAAAGACAGTACTAAATCAGAAGAGGCGGCTGAGGCTTTAAAACTTAAGGCAGAGAATATGCTTGAATTAGGGGTGATTGAAGGCATAATTGAAGAAGATGATGGACTAATGGATAGGATAAAATGTTTAATTATTGATAGATTAAATGTATTAAAAGATCAAGAAAACCTTAAAGAAAAAAGATTTGATAGGTTTAGAAAATTCTAAGGGGGATAAATAAATGTTTGCAGTTGTTACGGATAGCACCGCATATTTAACTAAAGAACAGGCAATTAATTCAAATGTAACGGTTATCCCTATGAGCTATACTATTGCTAGCGCAAAATTTTCAGAGCATTATGCAGACGGCAATGCAGATTTTTTATCTGCCATAAATGCACGTCCGGCTGAATGCAAAACCAGTCAACCTAATGCTACTGCTTATGAGGCGGCATTTAAAAGAATTTTAGATAGCAATCTAGATATATTAGTTATCACAATTTCATCTAGACTATCAGGGTCATTCAATAGCGCTCACCTAGCATTAAACAACACTTTAGATACAACTAATCAAAATCAACTCCAAAATAAGGTATTGATTTTTGATAGTCATATGGTTGCTGGCGGTCAAAAAATGCTAGTTGATGAAGCGGTTAGACTATCTAAGCTGGGGGTGTCCATTAATGATGCTATAATAAAATTAGAGCAAATGAAAAATAATATTAATGTTGCTTTTTCTGTTGAGACCATGGATGCATTAAGAAGAGGAGGAAGGATAGGGGCGGTTAAGTTGTCTATAGGAAAATTACTTAATGTTAGGCCTATTTTGCAATTAAAAGAAGGTGCAGTTATAGGTGATAAGACGGTTAGGGGAGAGGTTAATATTATTAAAGAGCTAGCTGTACTTGTGCCTAAAACGGCAAAAAAAGTGATACTTATGTGCGTGGGTGATACTAGTACTAATAAAAGAATTAGCATTTTAAAAGAGCATTTAATAGATTTAGATGCTATTGTAGAATATCAAAATATAGGACCAATATTGTCAATCCACCTAGGTGATGGGGCGTTTGGGTTGGCGTGGATTTAAAAACATGGCAGAAATTATAGGATATATAGCGGCAGTGTTAACAACACTGGCACTTGTTCCGCAAGTAGTAAAAATAATAAAAACAAAAGACACAAAAAATTTGTCATTATATATGTACATAGTGTTTGTTGTTGGCATAGCGTCATGGTTTGTATATGGGATATTAATTACAAATTATGCAATAATTTTTGCAAATGCAGTGACATTGATTTTAGGGATAATAATTCTTTTATTCAAAATTTATAATGTATCTAAGGGTGAAAAACCTTAATAAAAATTTTAAGACCACTTTTCTAAGATTTGCATCAAAAAAACTACTATTAAACATGCATAAATCAAAGCAATTTGAAATGCTGCAATTAATAAACCAAAATGATTTATTGCCCAAAAATTTGATAGTCCAGGTACGGCTAATATCAAAAAATATAAAAATCCTCGCTTATATAACTTTTTGTTTGAGCGAGTTTTTATTATAGTCAAAAGCACCATAAATCCAATAATCATAGTCAGTCCGTATGATGTGAAAACAATAGCTAGATATATATGCAAAGCATTGACCCTATAATCAATTATAACTGCCTGAATAATAGCAAGCGGCAGTATCAAACTTAATAAAATAGTCAATAAAATGCCTTTTATACCCTTTATTCCGATTTTAAGTTTAAGAGTTTCTAAATTAATCATGCATGCTAAACTAAAGCAAATACTCCAAATAATAAACCATACGTTGTTGTGTAATCCAATATTAGATAATGTGCGTGCTAGCAGCCTATCTTGAGTAAAAACAAAAATAGATAATCCAAAAGAAACCATTATAAATACTAATGAAAGTATAAAATGCACAAGTCGTATGTATTTTTTTGTGCGATTTTCGGTCATTTTCTAGTATAACTCCTTTTTCAAGATTATTTAATTGTCATAAAAACTAATTATTTAGATGAGATAAAAATACCTCAATATTATATGTATTATATCACACATAATATTTTTTGACTATTAAATTTCATTTGATTTTTTACCTTAATTTTGTTATAATTTATTCATGAAAAAACTTTTTGTTGCAATTAATGCAAAAAATATTCATAAAGCCATTGCACCTTGGTCAATTAAAGCTTATTGTGAGGATAATGGAATCAAAGATTTTTTAGTTTTAGAGACTAATATAAATGATGCTACATTTGAAATTGCATCAAAAATTCTTTTGGAAGAACCTTCAATTTTGATGTTTTCTTGTTACATTTGGAATATAGAGTTAATCCAAAAAACTGCCGTTTTAATTAAGGAATTATTGCCAGAAGTTATTATTATATTAGGCGGACCAGAAGTTTCTTTTGAAGAAGAATTACCAGAATATACAGATTATTTAATTAGAGGGGCTGGAGAAATTGCATTATGTGAATTAATCAAAAAATTAGAAAAAGGCGATATAGTTAAAGATAAAATTATCAGTGGGTGTAATAATGATTTTAATGACTTCCCGTCATTTTTAACTAATGAGTATTTTGAATCTTTTAGCGGCAATCAAATTCCTTTTATTGATAAGCAATTAATTTATTATGAATCTAGTCGAGGGTGCCCATTTTCTTGTAGTTATTGTATTTCATCAACAGATGATAAATTATTTTTTCTGAACCTAGACAGGGTGAAAAATGAATTAAAATTATTAATTAACAAAGGTGCTAAAATAATTAAATTTGTAGATAGAACATTTAATGCAAATAAAGACAGGACCAAAGAAATACTAAAATTTATTTATTCATTGGATACTGAAACAACTTTTCATTTTGAATGTGCAGCAGACTTATTTGATAATGAGATGCTTAAAATAATTAAAAAAATGCCTGCTAAAAGAGTACAGTTTGAAATAGGAATTCAAACTACAAATGAAAAAACTATCCAATCAATCGGAAGATATACAAATATAAATCTTGCACTTAAAAATATAAAAATGATTTCATCCTTTAATAATACTCATACCCATGTAGATTTAATAATTGGGCTGCCGTATGAAACAATGGATAGCTTTATTAATGGCTTTAATGCCTGTTTAAATGCTAGTCCGCATAATCTTCAATTAGGTTTTTTAAAAATGCTAAAGGGGACAAGAATAAGAGCACAAAACGATTTTGGGGCAGTTTTTGCTGCTTTTCCACCCTATCAAGTATATAAAACCAATACTCTATCACATATAGATTTGCTAAAATTGAAAAAAATAGAAATTTTAGTAGAAAAATTTTATAATAGCGGTGTTTTTATTAATTCATTAAATTATGGATTTAGTCTTTTTTCTGCACCTTATAGCTTTTTTGAATCCTTTGCTAATTTTATTTTTTCTGATTCTGTACATTCAAATTTTAAAGCGTCTATAAAAAACTCTTATACCATTCTTTTAGATTTTTTGATAATAAGCGGGCAAAAAAATGCATCTGAACATTATATAAAACTAGATTGTTTGACCTATGACTCTAGAGGATTATTGCCCGATAAAATTACCTCTAAAAGAGATAAACAAAAAGAAATTGACTATAAAAGAATCAATAATACTAAAGATAATATTAGGATAGAGTATTTTGAATACGATAAAAAATATAGAATTTTTAATTATTCTAAGTCTTTCTTAGTTCCTCAAGTTTTATCTTAATAGCCGTCAATGCATCATTAGGATTAAAAATATCATAAATGCATTGTTCTATTATGCAGGCTCCTGTTTTTGTCCTATTTTGAATCACATCTACCATAATATCATGTTTAATTCCCGCATTAGCTTCCTCTAGTATGGATTTAGCAGGTCTTGACATTGTGATACCATATATAAATCCAATTTTTCCTAAAATAAACAAACTTGCTGCAGCTTTTCCTACTACTTTATCAACAATAATCGCTCCTTTAAGTAGCTCATTAGAGTTTTCTAATAAATCAAGCACTGCGGTTATCCCAGTTCTAGTATCGGTATGTACAATCTTTCCGCCTTTTATTATAACCAAGCATGCTTGACCATTTTCAATTAATTGTTTTGCTTTTTTAATAATATTTCTATTGAAAATAATGCGTGCTTTTTTTATGATTTTAGGGTGTAATGCTCCTATTAAGATAGGAATAATAATAAGTTGAATAGCTATACCAGGGATGCCTGTTTGAATAGCTAATATTATACCAGGCGCCGTCATGTTTGGATTTAGCTGTAATAATGACAGCCAAATCAACCCATATCCAATGCGGCCAATTATCATTGCAATAGGCAATGAGGCAAAAATAGGAAATTTTAGTTTTTTATAGAATAATCCGCTCATTGCTCCATATAAAGATAATTCTATTATCATAATGGGTAGCATAGGGTATAAGACGGGCATACCTGTGATTAGGCTTGATAATAGGGGACTTAGCACTCCAACTATGAGTCCAAATATTGGACCTAGAATAAGTCCGCCTAAAATAACAGGAATATGCATAGGTAAAAATATTGGTCCAGGTCCTATAATGCCAGCAGGTGTAAAAGCATGTGCAGTCACAAAAGGCAACAATACACCGATAGCTACAAACATTGCAGTATACGCAATGTTTTTTGTTAAATTTAAATTTTTGTATATAATTTTTTTCATGAACTTCCTTTTTTTGGTGAATTTTTGAATAATTTTAATTATGATTTAACTATTACTCAATACCATATCCAACAATAACACAATCAACAATTTCTTGTAATTTATTTTTTACTTCCAATAAAGAATATAAGCATTTTTTAATATTTTCAATATTTTCAAATAAATTTTTGCTATTCACGATATAATTCATATCGCCAGATCTTAATCCATGACCAGATATATAAATGTGAGTGGATTCGTCCTCTAGTTTTGATATAGAGTGTGCAATACTTTTTCGAATTCTATAAATCTCTTTCCAATGATTAGAATTTCTAATTTCATTAATTTTACTTGCAAATGCACTTAAAGAATTATCCCCGCTTTTGCTCGCTTGTGCTAGAAATTTTTTCAAATCAAGAACTCCGTCAGTATCATAAGTAGTTATTCCGCATAATTTACTAGCGACTGCGGCTTGGATACCTAATGCATGATAAATATGCATAGTAAGTGTGCCAGCTTCTATTCTGAAAAGTTTTTCAATGAGTTTTTGCTCATCATAAGTATCCATTTGTATTATTTTCAAATAATAATTTGCAGTCCTGTATATAGCTAGATCTAGTGGTATAATACTGTTTCCATAATCTATATTCAACAATGAATATAGATTATCTTCATTAGACTTAGACACGATGGCTGCTAAGTTTTTTGGATAA
Organism: Bacillota bacterium; assembly: GCA_009780325.1. Taxonomy (GTDB): domain Bacteria; phylum Bacillota; class Clostridia; order Christensenellales; family Pumilibacteraceae; genus WRAF01. The sequence goes on from WRAF01000014.1 coordinate 16,969, forward strand.
TCACGCAAATTCAGCACTTTAATCTTTGGCGGGTTGTTATCAAAAAACTTCTTTGTATCTAATCTCAAAACAATTGTGTCAAAAAACATTTCTCGTATTCTTTTTATTTGATTTTCATCTGGGAAGGATATATGATCAAAAAAATTATAAATAGCCATTTTATTCCTCTTTTTATTAATGTAATTTGAGAGAGTCCTTGCTAATATTTCTGTTGATATTCAATATAAATTTTTTGTGGTGTCATTATCTTGCCAAATTTAGATTTATATATATATTAAATTTTTTTGAAAGGGATTTCTATTTTTACAATAAAAAACCGTTGCCTTAGTGCTGAGACTATGGCAACGGTTGTTTGGTGCCTAAAGCCGGACTCGAACCGGCACGGAGTCGCCCCCGAGGGATTTTAAGTCCCTTGTGTCTGCCATTCCACCACTTAGGCACGCTTTTTTAAATCAGTGGACTGTTTTTAATGGAGGTACCACCCAGATTTGAACTGGGGGTAAAGGCTTTGCAGGCCTCTGCCTTACCACTTGGCCATGGTACCACGATATTTTTTGTTATCTATCATATTTATTGATTATATGCAAACTAACAAAAAGAAGTCACATTGACTTCCTTCTTTTGGGAAAAATGTTGGTGGGAGCAACAGGGCTCGAACCTGTGACCCCCTGCTTGTAAGGCAGATGCTCTCCCAACTGAGCTATGCTCCCGCACACAACTATACTATCATAACAAAATAAAAATCAAAAATCAAGCCAATTAACATTAAAAATCAAAAATTTTTTAAAAAATTTATGTTTTTTTAGTGATTAACCAATTTTTCTGATGATTCTTTTTTTATGAAAAAACCGTATATAAAATATAATTATAGTAGTTATAGTGATAATTTCTTTTAACATACCTACAAAACTAAAAAACATTAGCTGATTTATTATCATGACTGCAGGCCATATTAATGCTGCAACTATCTTAATTGCATGTGTGCTTCCTTTCCACATGGCAAAATTCACGGCAATTCTTGCAGCCATTATCACGAAACCATAATAATTTTGCATAGTAAAATAAATAGTCACGATATTAATTATAGAAAAAATTAAAAAAACACTTAATCCAAAATAAAATTCTTTTTTCTTTGCGGCTGCATTTTTTTTCAAAGTTTCTTTAGAATCATCTTGTATATTTAATTGTGTTTGACTTTGCTCTGTTAAAAGGCGGCTGCGCTTTTTGAGTTCTACATAAATAAAAGCCAGTTGTCTTAGTCCGCCTGCAATACCTATTGCAACAGCTATCCAATTTAATAAAAATATATTTGCAGCTGCTGATAAAAAATTAAAACCTACCTGCCATGTCATTAGCTTGACTTTATCTTTTTGCTGCCAGCCGATAATTATACCAACAATCAAAATAGCTAGCAAAACTTGGCTGACAATCCATTGCCAGCTAAATATTTCAATAGCACTATTCACATAGAAAAATCTTTCCCACATTATTTAATATATTAACATACATATTTTATTATAGTCAAGCATAAAAAACAATTATTATTAATTTGAAAAAAATGTGCAGATATACTAAAAAATACTTGACAGCACAATAATAATGAAGTATAATTTGACTATAAAGTAGATTATTCTCACCGATTAGGTTTTGTCTTTTATCGGTCAATCAAACTAAACGCATCAATTTAGATGTATTTTTGAGTGGGATTAATTTATTTTAACCCACTTTATTTTTTTGTTGGAGGAATTAAGTTATTAAAATTCAAGCTGAAATAAACGGCAGAATTAGAGACAAAGAGGTGCGTGTTATTGATGTAGAGGGTGAGCAATTGGGGATTATGTCTTCATTAGAGGCTTATCGTTTAGCTCAAGACAAGGGTTTGGATTTAGTAAAAATTAACCCTGGCGCAAAGCCACCTGTTTGCAAAATCATGGACTATGGCAAATATAAGTTTGACATGTCTAAAAAAGAAAAGCAGGTTAAAAAAGCTCAAAAACAAGCAGAACTTAAAGAAATTAGATTGTCTATGACTATTGATGTGGGCGATGTCCAAACAAAAGCTAAGCATGCAATAAAATTTTTAAGTGCTGGTGACAAGGTCAAGGTTTCTATTAGGATGAAAGGGCGTCAGCAGGCTCATTCTAAATTAGGAATCGGAGTCATGAATGACTTTTATAAACTAATAGAAGAAGTCGGTGTGATGGAAAAGATTCCGTCAACAGAAGGTCGCAATATCATAATGATAGTGATGCCTAAAAAATAATAAATCATTAAATTGTGCATTGTGCTATTTTATGCATTATGCATTGACCAAAGGAGAAACAAAAATGCCAAAAATGAGAAGCCATTCTGGTGCAAAAAAACGATTTAGATTGTCAGCTACAGGCAAAGTTAAAATTAGAAAAATGCATCGTAACCACATCTTAAACAAAAAGACTACAAAACGCAAAAGAGATTTGCGTCAAGGCGGATATCTTGCAAGTGAAAAACAAGCAAGAGCTATGCGCTATATCATACAAAAATAAGGAGATAAACTAAAATGAGAATTAAAAGAGCAGTAAACGCAGTTAAAAAGCGTAGAAAAATAATGCGACTTGCCAAAGGATACTGGGGGTCAAAATCAAGGTCATACCGTGTGGCTAGGCAAGCTGTTATGAAGTCACAAATGTATGCATATATTAGCCGCAAATTAAGAAAGCGTGATTTTAGAAAACTTTGGATTACAAGAATCAATGCTGCTGCTAGATTAAATGGTTTGTCATATAGTCGTTTTATGCATGGTTTAAAGCAAGCTGGAGTTGAACTAAACAGAAAAATGCTTGCTGAAATTGCAGTAAGCGACCCAGCAAATTTTACTAATTTAGCTAATAAAGCTAAAGGAAATTAGTTGCTAATTGATTGAATCATTATCTAACAACTTAATTAAGCATGCATGTTCTTTAAAAGATAAAAAATATCGCAATGTTAATTGTGAGTTTTTAGCTGAGGGACAGCGTCTTATAGATGATTTGATTAGATTTAATGATGATAAAATTGTCCATATTTTTTCTAATAAACACTTTAAACATAATAAGTTTAAACTAGTATCAGACAAGATTATTAAAAAATTGTCAGATACAAATACACCTCAAAATATTGTTGCAATTGTAAAAAAGAAAGAGATTATTGCATTAGAAAAATTCATCTCATTAAATAAAAATATTCTCTTTCTTGACAGGATTTCTGACCCTAATAATCTTGGGGCTATAGTTAGGACGGCTGTGGCTGCAAACTATGCCCTTATTTTGCATAATTGTGTAGACATATATTCAAATAAGGTTGTTAGGGGCAGCATGGGTGCTGTATTAAAGACAGATTTTTTAGAAGGTGATATTAATGTAATTTCTATTTTAAAGCAATATAACTATAAAATTTTGTCCTCTTGCATAAGCGGCAAAAATTTATTTAATATTAAAATAAATTCTCCGGTGTGTTTAATCATTGGTTCAGAGGCACATGGGGTGCAAAAAGAAATAATCTCATTATCTGATGAGATTATTTCTATACCCATGATGGATACAGAGTCACTTAATGCTAGCGTTGCCGCTGGCATTTTAGCATATCAGTTTTTCAGATTGTAAAAGCGATTAAAACTATCGCTATTAAGAAAATGAGGTGATTATGGCAGGTCATAGCAAATGGTCAAAAATCAAAAGACAAAAAGGCAGTGCTGATGCTCTTAGAAGCAAGATTTTCACTAAAATCGGACGTGAAATTGCGGTGGCTGTCAAAAGCGGCGGGTCGGATCCGCACTCTAATGCTAGGCTAGCGCAGATAATTGCAAAAGCAAAAGCAAATAATATGCCAAACGATAATATTGCTAGAGGTATAAAAAAGGCATCTGGTGAATTAGGTAATATTAATTATGAAGAAGTAGTTTATGAAGGTTATGGACCTAATGGGATAGCTTTTGTTGTTGAGGGATTAACAGACAATAAAAACAGGACAGCGGCTGAAGTTAGAGCTATTTTTTCTAAAAATGGAGGCAGTTTAGGGGTAGCTGGCTGTGCTGCGATTTCTTTTGAGAAAAAAAGTGTTTTTTTTATAGAAAAGTGTAGTTTTAATGAAGATGACATGATGGAGATTGTGTTAGATTGTGGTGCAGATGATTTTAATGAAAATGAAGATGGATATCAAATTTTTGCGGCAGCAATAGATTTTAATAAGGTGCTTGATAAACTGACGGCAAAAAATATGGTATTTATTAAAAGCGGGATAGAGAGAGTAGCTGTCAATTTAGTTGATATTGATGATGAGGATACAGTTAAAAAACTATATAAAATGCTTGATAGCTTTGATGATAATGATGATGTGCAAGCGGCATTTCATAATGCAAGAATTTAAAAAATAATTAGATTATTAAATAACTCATTATTAAAATATAACAACAAATACAAATGAGGAAACTTTATGACAACAATTAAAGAAAGCTTTAGTCCGCAAAAGAAAAAAATGCTGCATGATGGTCATCGTGACAGAATGCGGGAAGCGGTTAAAAAAGACCCCGACTTAGATTCATTTTCTGACTTTGAAACATTAGAATTACTCCTTAGCTTTTTTGTTCCGAGAAAAGATACAAATGAAATGGCTCATGACTTAATAGATGAATTCGGTTCATTGTACGGTGTTTTAACAGCAGAACCTCAAGAATTATTTCAAATAAAAAATGTTACTCAAAGTGCAAGTTATTTTATTCCTAATTTAATTTCATTTGTCAGAAAAGCAGAGCTGTCTAGAAGGGGGAAAAACATAGTCATAGAAAATGTAGCTCATGCTGTTGCTGTTTTGCGTCCATATTTTATTGCAAGAAATCATGAGCGGCTTTATATGGTTAGTTTAGATATAAACGATAGAATTATAGATGTTTCATGTATATCAAAAGGAATAGGCAATCTTGCAGTCACTGATATAAATTCTATCACTGCTAAAGTATCTCGCTCTCAAGCTGTTAAAATAATAATTGCACATAATCACCCAGCTGGCACGCTTACGCCATCTATAGATGATATTCGCAGTACACAGACTATTGCAACTTTATTAAAAGTATTAGGCAAGCAATTAATAGACCACATAATTTTTTCTAAAGACAGTCATTATAGCATGTATGAATGTGATGACTTAAGAGAAATTTTTGAAGACACAAAAGGGAATCCTGATGAATATTTGGCAAAAGAAGTATCTACTAGATTGTACCCATCAAAATATGTTCTTGAAGAAAAAGAAGTAAGAGAAAATGATGTTAACACTAATGATGTTTTATTAGATGATACAAAATCAACGCCTTATCCTAAAACAAAATAGTTTTTAATAAAGGACTAAATTTATGAAAATATTAGGTATTGACCCAGGTTATGCCACTATCGGATATGGGATAATACATAAAGAGCGTCAAAATATAAAACCTATTGATTATGGAGTAGTGGCTACTCCTGTGACTGAAAGCATTCCTGTGCGTTTAGCGATTTTAGATAGTGAAATTACAAAAATAATTCAAGAAAACAAGCCAGATGCTATTGCAATAGAAGAATTATTTTTTGGCACAAATACTACAACAGCAATTAAGGTGGCACAAGCTAGGGGAGTAATTTTATTAGCAAGCATAAAAAATTGCGGACTTTTATATGAGTATACTCCGCTTCAAGTCAAAATGGCTTTAACAGGAAACGGCAGAGCAGATAAAAAGCAGGTGCAATACATGGTTAGTGCAATACTTGGTTTAAAAGAAGTCCCAAAACCAGATGATGCGGCAGATGCTTTAGCAGTGGCTATATGTCATGCAAATACAACAAATTTTGAGAAACGGATATTAAATTAAATAGAATGGCAAAAATTTAATGTCATTCTATTAAAAAAGGATGGATTAAAAATGTTCAACTATATAAAAGGACAAATCACAGACATACAAGAAAACTATCTTGTCATTGAAACAGGCGGCGGAGTGGGTTATGAGTTGAATTGTTCTCATCATACTTTAACTGCTTTAAAAATCAGCAATGAGCACAACAAAATTTTTGTGCATTATAGTCAAAGTGAGGCTGGTGTTTTCTTATATGGGTTTCATTCTAAGGAAGAAAAGGCAATGTTTTTGCGCTTGATTTCTATCAGCGGCATAGGTCCAAAAGCTGCAATTACTGTTTTAAGCGGAGTGGCTCCTAATGAATTAGCTATGATTATTTTAAGAAGTGATATAGAAGGGTTAGTTAAAATAAAAGGTGTGGGTAAAAAAACTGCAGAAAGGATTATATTAGAGTTAAAAGATAAAGTGCATGCTGAGTTTAAAAGTGCTCCTCTTATTTTAGATAATATAGCCAATACATTGCCTAGTGATGCTAATAAAGATGCAGTGCTAGCATTAATGAGTATGGGATATTCTAAAAATGAAGCGACAGAAGCAGTGGGAAGAGTAAACTGCGCAGGCAAGGCATTAGATCAAATTATAATTGAGGCATTAAAACAATAATGATAAAGGATAACATGGACGATAGAATAATTACAAACAATCAAATAGATGGTGATGAGGCAGAAAACTCACTGCGTCCCAAAATATTGTCAGATTATATTGGTCAGGACAAAATTAAGGCCAACTTATCTGTGTTTATTGAGGCTGCAAAAAAACGTGGGCAACCGCTTGACCATGTACTATTGTATGGACCACCTGGTTTAGGAAAGACTACACTATCAAATATTATTGCTAATGAATTAGGAGTGTCTATTAGGATTACGAGCGGTCCTGCTATAGAGCGAGTGGGAGATTTGGCGGCACTTATCACTAATGTGGGTGAGGGTGATGTGTTATTTTTAGATGAGATTCATAGGATTAATAAAGCGGTTGAAGAAGTTTTGTATCCAGTGATGGAAGATTTTGCTCTTGATTTGATTATAGGAAAAGGTCCATCGGCAAAGAGTATGCGTCTTAATTTAAAGCCTTTTACGCTTATTGGCGCTACTACTAGGGCGGGACAATTAACTGGGCCGCTTAGGGATAGGTTTGGGATTATTTTGCGATTAGAATTATATACAAATGAAGAACTTGATAAGATTGTTAGAAGAAGTGCCAAAATTTTAGATATTGAAGCTGAAAAAGATACGTCTTTAGAGATAGCATCAAGGAGCAGGGGTACGCCTAGAATTGCTAATAGATTATTAAAAAGGGTTAGGGATTTTGCAGTAGTAGCAGGTGATAGCGGTATTGGTTTAAAATTAGCTAAAAAAGCTCTTGACAGCATGGAGATAGATAATCTTGGTTTAGATTTTACGGATAGGCGGATGTTAGAGACTATGATAAAAAAATTTAGCGGAAAAGCGGTGGGTTTAGATACTATAGCTGCGGCTATTAATGAAGAAACTGTGACAATAGAAGATGTAATTGAGCCATATTTATTGCAGCTAGGATTTATAGCAAGGACACCAAGAGGCAGAGTTGCTATGCCCTTAGCATATAAACATTTAGGTTTAGAAAGTTTGATAAGTGGTCAGCAGGTAGGATTTTTAGAGTAGATTATAATATAATTGACTGCAAGTAAAATTTAATGTCATTTTTTAAAAAAGGACAAAGTTTGACCGTAAGAATCGCTATTAAGAGTGAGAATTAAAACATTAAAAGGAAACACACAATGAAAAAAGAAGATTTTTATTATGAATTGGATGATAGTTTGATAGCTCAAACTCCGCTAGAGCCAAGAGACCATGCTAGACTACTTCACTACAATCGTCAAGCAGAAACAATCAACAACTTGCAGTTTTTCAATCTTGTGGATATTCTTCAAAAAGGTGATGTTTTAGTTGTAAATGATACCAAAGTTATACCTGCTAGAATATATGGACAAAAGAGCGATACTAAAGCAAATATTGAATTTTTACTTCATAAACGTCTTAATCTTGATGAATGGGAGGTTTTGGCAAAACCTGGAAAGCGACTTAAAATTGGTTCTAGAGTAAATTTTTCAGATAAACTTTATTTAGAGGTTTTATCCGATTTAGATGACGGATTAAAAAAAATCAAGTTTTTTTATGAGGGTGTTTTTGAAAGTATTTTAGATCAAATCGGTGACATGCCATTGCCGCATTACATTAAATATAAATTAGAGAAAAAAGACCGCTATCAAACTGTTTATGCTGATGATAAAAAGGGTGGGTCAAGTGCTGCGCCTACGGCAGGATTACATTTTACTCCAGAATTAATGCAAAAATTAAAGGACAAAGGTGTTGAGTTTGTTAAAGTGTTGCTGCATGTGGGACTAGGGACATTCCGCCCAGTTAAAACTGATAAAATTGAAGAACATATTATGCACTCAGAGTACTATCAAGTAACTCCTGAATCTGCAAACAAGATAAATGAGGCTAAAAGAGCAGGCAGGCGCATAATTGCAGTGGGGACTACGTCAGTTAGGACATTAGAGAGTGCAGCCGATGATAGCGGAATAATACATGCAGGCAGCGGTGATACATCAATTTTTATTTATCCGCCTTATAAATTTAAAGCTGTTGACGGTTTAATCACTAATTTCCATCTTCCAGAATCTACTTTAATTATGTTAGTATCGGCTTTTTTGACAAGAGAAAAGACGTTGGAAATTTATAATTATGCTGTTAAAGAGCGCTATAGATTTTTTAGCTTTGGTGATTCTATGTTGTTGCTTTAATTAAACAGGAGAAAATAAGTTTGACAAAGTAGGATTGATAGTGGATAGCCCACGCAAAAGTACCGCTTGAGAAAGAGAGCGGAGTATTATATGCTACGACAACACCATTAGGGTCGATGATTTTGTAGTCATGCCTCTGAGCAATTAATGGGTAACGCCTTTATCGTCAGTTGTGGCAATGCACGCAACAATAAAAGACTTGTGGACATCAACTCCAAAGCAAACAGGATAAACAATTTTGAATGACATGAAAAACCTCCTATACAAAAATAAGAGGTCATCGGCAGTGACTGGTCGCTCACACAAAAACGAGTAGCGTCTTACAAAGATAATTTTACGGGCTTAGGGTCTGTCCCACTTATTTATGCATCAAAGAGCTGTCGGCACACATAATAATTCGACCAAAAGAAAACCTTTGTTACTCACCTCCGCATGCTTTGTAGTGTGCCGATTAACCCCCAACAACATTTATACAAATAAAATTACTGCGACCACAATTCGTTTAATGCTGTTTTGTGCCTTTCGCAGAAAGGAATGGTCATAATAATGAAGAAACTAATTGCTTTAATTTTATCAATTTTATTAATGTTGTCATTATTGTTTTTTGCTGTTGCCTGTCAAGCTTATGTATACCTTAAGCAAGAAGAAGATAATAGTGAGGATGAAACAGTAGAAATTGATAAATGTTGTACATGTGATGATGATAACGATATTAGTGATGATATCACAAATGATTTGTACATATGTGAATGTGAATATCAAGTTGATGCTGATAAATGGGCGCAAATTGTGCAAAACACAAGCAAACTAACAGGCGGGCAATATGCAAATTTTGTTATGTCGTTTACTGAGCAAGAAAACATTGCAGTTGATAGGCATTATGCAAGGGCACACGCTAATCACAACATTGTATACAAATACAATGACAATGGACAAATTTTGTCAAGAGCGCACTCTCCGAGAGCATGGTTTTATCATGACCTTAGACTGCCATATTTTGACCAATATCAAATCCAGCATTTTGCGTTGCTTATTGCTATTCAAAACACTATAAATCCAGGTCATATTAATTTAATGTCAAGAGTATTTTTGTTATTTTTGCTGTCAGAAAACAACGCAGATTGGTTTTGCTATAATGACGGAAGATTTTATTTTAATCGTGCACTTAACTCTTCACTTTTTGCAGGGTTTACGACAACCAGCAATATCAGTTTTACGATTCAAGATCAAGTTGTCACCAGCTTTAATTTTGATGCTATTTGTGGATGCAGTCATTATATGAGACCAACTCGCCACCAAATTGATTTAACTTTTAATACAGCTAATATTAGTTTGCCTAGCATGCCAACGCCGCAAAATAGATTTGATACTCCTATTAATTTGTCTTATGAAATAGCGTATGATTTAATAGGTGACCATGCTTATAATCACCGTGTGATAGTTTCATTTCAAGTCCAAAGTTTAATAGACAACGCTTACAACCCAAACAATATTTGGTTTTTAGTGCGTATATATAATGAGGGCAGACAAGTCTCTCAATTCACTTTCAATAGTTTTAGCGTCAATTTAAATAGGTCAAATTATAATTTAGTTGCAGGAAACACCTATACTGTTTATATCTATAGACCTAGGCGAAACTTAAATAGCGCATCACATGTTTCAGCGCCTTTAGATATTACTTTTGATTTTGAAAGTGAGTTGTTTGATGGCTGCAACTGTGCGCATTGTAATTGCAGGGGTGCTTGTGCTAGATGTGCATATTATTCTTTGCCTCCTAGCTTTTCAACATCTTCATTAAGAGTGTTTATGACTGCCGAAGCGTCTAAAAATAGCAGAGTATTTTCATATGCAGACTTTGATGGTTTTAGCGGGATTAGAATCACCAACAGCACTTTATACAATGCACAAAGAAGTCTGGTTTTTCAACTTGCAAGTGGCGGAATAGCTAGCGGGATAAATGAGATTTTGCTTGCTAGAGAGTTGCTTGTTGCATCTTATAAAGTTGACAGGGTTGAATTTATATTAGCTTGTTTTGAGTGCGGTGTCAATTTTTGCTATAGCAGAATAATGGTAATTTTGACATATGAAGCAAGCCGAAGAATTTTAAGACATATGGTTTTTAATAGATCGATAGACGACTATAAACCATGGTTAGAAATTTTTGACTATCCTAAATTTATTCATATTTCGAATAGTTCTGTTTCACGATTAGCTAGATATAATTTGATGCACAGGTATGGTATACCGGGGCATAATCATGACCCAAGCTGGACAATCAACTATGCATCTTTTAGATTTATATTGACTTTTAGAATAGCTGAATCTGGGCGTGATAATATAATTGCAGCAAGAAATTTTTTAAGAGCGCACCATTATATAGGCAATGCTGATTTTATTTATTTTGGGACAGGTGGCGCAGGACATTAAAAAATTAAATACTTTTTCGACAAAATAATTGCTTATTTTAGTTGCTATATCTTCTGTTATATGTTAAAATCAATAATATTAAACTAGTATAAACTAATATTAAGAGGATGAAATTACAATGAATTTTTTATTAAATTTTAATTTTTTATTAGCTAATGGAGATAATGACGGTGTTTCTCCTTGGATGTGGGCGGTTATGGGTGTATTGGTGCTTGCGATACTGGTTTTTCCTATGATTACTAGACGTAAGCGTGGCAAACAGGTTAACGATTTAAGGACTACTTTAAGAATAGGTGATGAGGTAATGACAGCAGGCGGAATTGTAGGGACGATTGTTGAGATTATTGAGAATTCTCCAACAGATAAAGATTTTATTATTGAAACAGGTCAATCTGAAAATAAGTCACTGCTTCGTTTTGATTTAAGAGCGCTTTATGAAAATAGGACAAGGATTAAAGAACTAAAAGAAGAGGCGGCAAAACAAGCAGAATTGGCAAGAATAGCTAGAGAAGAAAAAAAGAGCGGCAATAACAAAATTAAATAGATAAAAAAACTCTAAGTTAAACATTTTATTTTTTCTTAGAGTTTTTTTTAAGGATAGTATTTTTCGTTTCAACAATTGACATTTAACACTTTTTGGGTGGATTCATAATAAAAAGCAAGTTGCTTACAGCATGACAAATTTAAGTTTAAGCGGTTTACTAACTGCGTTTAATAGTCCAATTAAAATTTAATGTCGTGCTTGTAAGCATCTTGCTTTTTTAAAAAATATTATTCTGCAATTTTCTCTTGACACTCCCAGTACCAAAAACTTATGGCAAATATCCTAATATAAACTCCCCAATCAACCTATCTTTTGGTTTTAGATTATCACATGCTATCACCATTTTATTATTTTTTAAATACTCGTGTGCATTTAAATCAATTTGAATAATCGTGCTTGGTTTATTAAAGCCGTTATGTGCTGGCAGTATCTCTAAAATACGTCTAGCTATTGCGCTTGGATGAGTTGCACCATTGCTTGTGTTTGGCATTAAACCGCCGCATTTGGTTCCCATCCATACTGCTACTATATGTTCATCTGTGTATGCCACTACATATGCATCAGAATTTCCATTTATTGTCCCTACTGTTCCAGTTTTTGCTGCCCCTAAAGCCCCAATCCTTTTTGCAGTTCCTTTTAAGGCAGTTTCGCTTAATATACTATTGATAAAATAGGCGCTTTCAATACTAATTGCTTGTTTTTCTTTTTTAGAATTTTTATAAATAGTAATCCCATTTCTATCCACAATTCTATCAATATGAGTTTTTTCTATGTGTGCACCATTATTTGCAAATGCTTGATAAGGGCTAATTGTTTCAAATAAGTTTACGCCTTTAGTTAGTCCGCCTAATGCAATACTTAAAGATGCATCTTTTTTATCAAATCGCATGCCAAGTTTCATTGCGATTTCTTTACAATATTCAATACCCAATAACTGTACTAATTCTACAGCAGGAATATTTTGTGATTGTTTTAAACTTTCGCTCAAATTTGTCCAGCCTAGGTTAATATCTTTAAAATTTTTAGGAGAGTAATAGCCGTTAAAATTTTTAGATTGGTCCAGAATTTTTGTAAGCGGAACAAATGGCACATTGTTATTTTCATTAGTTGCTAGCAGTGAATTATTTGCTAGGGACAAGCAAAACTCTCTTTTTTCAAATGCTGGTGCATAGCTAATTGCAGGTTTAATTATTGAACCAGGCTGCCTAAAATGATTTTCTAGATTAAAATGCGAATTAGAAAAATTTACTAGCACCTCACCATATTTTGTCATGACTACCACATGTGTTAAAGTATTTTCTTTGGTTTCAAAATTATAATTATTTATAATATTGGATATATTTTGATGCAGACAAAAATCTAGATTTGTATATATGGTATAGCCCATCTCTAAAATTTCAGTGGTACTAACCCCTAAAATTTTAGATGCTTCAATTAAGATTGAGTGCCCATAGCTTTTTAAATTTGTTCTTTTTTTTGCAATGGGACTAATATTTTCATTTAAATAATGCAGTTCTTTTTCATTAATTCTACCACTTTTATACATTTGACTTAACACCAATTTTCGTCTTTCGTTTGCATTATCTAAATTAGTATAAGGATTATATCTGCTAGGATTATTAATAATACCTGCTAAAAATGCACCTTCATTGATACTTAAATCAGTTGTATTTTTTCCAAAATATAATTTTGCTGCTGCTCCTATTCCATATGCTCCGTTTCCAAAATATATTTTGTTCAAATATATTTGTAAAATTTCTTCTTTGTTTAATTTTCGTTCTAGACTTCTGGCTACTCTAATTTCATTAATTTTTCTATTAAGATTTTTATCATGACTCAAATGCGTGTTTTTTATCACTTGTTGAGATATAGTTGATGCGCCTTCACTATATCTTTTATTCTTTAAATTTTTTCTTGCAGCTCCTATTATTCTATAATAGTCTATTCCGTTATGCTCATAAAATCTTTTATCTTCAATTGAAATAAATGCTTCCTTAACATGTGTGGGTATATTTTCAATTGAAACATAGATTTTATTAGAAACCAAATTTTGCCGAATCTCATTAGTTTTATCATATATAACAATGGAATGCTGGTTGGTTTGTAATTTTGCAGTATCCAAAGTTTGATATCCCTTTATCTTGACCGCAGGCTCTAGCAGTAGCGCAGTAGTAAGCAAGGCAGTCAATGATAAAAAAGCCAAAACTAAGCATGTAACTATGATAATCTTTTTTGATTTTGAGTGTTTTAATTCTTTTTTATTTTTATGCTTTTTATCCACATATCTATTATTTGTCTAATATAGTAATTATATTTGTTGTATATGATGTCAATATAATTACAGCAGTATTTTGAAAATATTTAGTCACCATTACTTTTTATTTTTCATATAATGGAAGGGGGAGAATTGCACCCTAAAATATAATAGGCGGACTTATAATGTTTAGGCGAAGAAGGAGATTTTTTACTAAGCGAAAAATGATTGTGTTAATAAGCATTGTTTTAATTGTGCTGCTTGCCTATATGTTTATTGTGCGGTATGTCAATCCTGTTATTAGGGTTTTATCTGAAGAAAAAGTTAGAGAGTTAACTACATTAGCTATAAATGAAGCGGCTGAAGTTATTTTATTGGAGAGCGGACATGATAATGATGATTTGGTAGAAGTGATAAGAAACAATGAAGGGAATATAGAGATGCTAAGAGTAAACACTGTGGCACTTAATTTGATGGCTATGCGGGTGGCGAATTTATCACAACAAAGGCTTGCAGATTTAGGAGAGCAAGGGTTAAGAGTACCTATTGGAACATTGTCAGGGTTAACTTTTTTGGCGGGGCGTGGACCTGATTTTAATATAAGGGCATATCCTGTTGGGGCTGTGGATATTAGCTTTGCAACGCAGTTTATTAGTGCTGGTATTAATCAAACAAGGCATAAGATTATGTTAAATGTGGACACTGAAATGAGTGTGATTTTGCCTGGTGTACAGACATTTGAGACTAGGACAGAACTTATTTTAGTTGATAGTATTATTGTAGGGCAGATACCGGATACAGTGCTAAATATGGGAATGTGGGATAATATACTTAATCTGGTACCTTAGAAAATTATATTTTTCAATAGTATGAAAAATACTTCGTCTTTCAGTCGTCTGCGTGAATTGAATAAGCTAACTCAAAAAAGGGGTGTCAAAGCAAGACACCCGAACCGCCTTTAGGCGGCTTTTTAATGCACTAGGAAATATCGATGTGAAGGAAGGCTGCTAGCATCAACAAAAAGTGCGCAAATGCAAGATGCCCGAAGTGCCGCAAGGCGCAAGCCCGCAAAGACCTCATAGCACGGGCTTATGTGCCCTAAGGGCACTTTTGTTCTAATTTCAAAAAATGATAATGATTGTGTGGTTTTTGTATTTGATTTATATAGATTATGATGATAATTAAACCGCTAAATGATTAATTATCATCATTAGACAATGAAAATAATTAGATTTAATTAATGCTATAATATGCTTGATTTTTATACTATTAAATGCTAAAATAAAAACATTATGATAGCAGAAATTAAAAATGAATTAGAGAAAATTAAAGCAGAGTGCATTAATCAAATTGCACAGACTGACAGTTCTACTGCACTTTATAATATCAAAGTGCAGTTTTTGGGCAAGAGCGGCAAGCTAACGGCTCAATTGAAAAATTTAAGAAATTTTTCTGATGATGATAAAAAGATAATCGGGCAGGTTGTCAATCAAGTTAAAGCCGACTTAGAAAATGAGTTTTCTAAAAAAGAAAAAGCTTTATATAGTATAGAACTAGAAAAAAAGCTGCAAAATGAGAAGATTGACATAACTATTAATCGTCCTGGTTTTATAATGGGAAAACCCCATCCTCTTGATGTATTATTAAAAAGAATCAATTCTTTTTTTGTTGCCAACGGTTTTATTATACAAGAAACTAGAGAGATAGAAACCAGCTTTTATAATTTTGATGCATTAAATACGCCAGCTGACCATCCTGCCAGAGAAGCTCAAGATACCTTCTTTTTAGAAGGCGGGGCGGGAAATATTTTACTGCGTTCTCAAACCTCTACAGGACAGATTAGATATATGCAAGAAAATAAACCGCCTATAAAATTGATTTCTCCAGGAAGAGTATATAGAGCAGATGAGGTAGATGCTACTCATACTCCGTGTTTTCATCAATTAGAGGGACTAGTAGTGGCAAAAGGCATTAATATGGGGCATTTAAAAGGGACAATTTTAGAGTTTATGAAATTTTTGTTTGATGAAAAGACAAAAATCAGATTTAGACCGTCATTTTTTCCGTTTACTGAACCTAGTGTAGAAGTTGATGCATCATGTTTTTCTTGTAAGGATGGCAATATTGACCCTGCTTGCAAGATTTGTAAGGGGACAGGTTTTCTAGAGATAATGGGGGCTGGAATGGTCAATAGACAGGTGTTAAAAAATGTAGAAATTGATCCCGATGAGTATAGCGGGTTTGCGTTTGGTATGGGCTTAGATAGAGTTATGGCAATTTTGCATGGAATTAATGATGCTAGAGTTTCATTTGAAGGAGATATTAGATTTTTAAAACAGTTTTAAAAAAGCAGCAATATAATAGTATAAAGGAGAGAGTAATAATATGAGAAATAAAGTAATTAGTAAAGTAGTGATGATGTGCATGGCATTAATAATGCTGTTTAGTGTTGTTTTTTTTGGGGCAGGCAGCTGTGAGATATATAATCCTAGTTAATGAATAGGGTAGAAGAACTAGAGAGAAGGCTTAAAGAAAAAGAGCAAGAGCTAGAAAAGGCAAGAGAGGCATATAATGAGTTGAGGCTGCAGCACCACAGGGATGGTGCTATTTGGGCATTAGAAGGGCGTTTTAATGAATTGCATAGATGGGATTGTTCTAGGGTTAATTGGGTGAGGATTGTAGGGTATTTTGAGGCTGGGGTAGAGGGTATAGAGGCGGCGGTGGATAAGGATGAGATGGATAGGGTATTAGAGGAGGCTTTGGAGAGTATTGGGGAAGTGGAGGAAGGCAGAGTAGTGAGTGATGAGATTAGTGAGGAATTAAGTGAGAGGATTAGGCTAGAGGTGTTTGAGTTTTTATTATGGCAAGAATATGAGTGGTTCTATTATCAGACTGGTATGGATTGGGATATATTTGAGTATTTATTTCGGGACCATTTTTGGAATTTTTATCATATGGATAGATTTAGGTTTAGCTATTTAGGCTATTTTGATGGTGTAGTAATCATTGCTAATTTTCATGCAGCGATATCTGGTGGGAGTATTAGTGATTCTCTTTGGAGTGAAGTGGTTGCTGGTATTGTATTTTCAACAAGTAGTTATCGACCGCTTCGTGTTTTCTTTAACGGGCGACTTATGTCATTAACAGAAGCATATTATGAATATCAATTATTGAATAGATGTGATATATTGATAATCAGAGAAAAATTTATTAACTATCATACTTGGCGGTAGGCATTAACAATTTAAAAAACAAAAACAAACAAAACAAATATAAAAGAGGAATAAAAAAGATGAACACAACAAAATTAAGAAAGAAATTAATTATGTCTATTTTAGTAATTATTTTATCACTAGCTGCGGTTTTTGGGATGACTGCATTTTCGTATTCTATGATGGACTATGAATTGCCCATCATAGATGACTGCTCTGATGCAATAATAATGAGACATGCAAGACATTTTTTCTTAAAATACTTGCTTGACAGATAATATCATATATGCTAAACTGGTAAATACTGTAAATTATTATAAAGTGAAAATTTTCAAATTAGTCAAAAAAATATGATGGTAAAAATTATTTTTAAAATCTTTAACAAGGAAGTTGACTTTATGATAGGAGTCTCATAAAATGTAAGGAAGGAAATTTTTTCTAACAAAATTTTGGAGGGAAATTTGCATGAAAAAAACTATTAAAAAATGTATAATGACTTAAAATTTCAAGAGCCTAAAAATATTAGCGTGAATTTTATTAGAGGTATACCATCAGGGTTTAACAGCAGACCTGTAAATCATATCCGTAATTATGAAAGACCAAATAATTATGACAGATGGGGATACTCATATTATTATTCCGTCATATATAATAGGCAGGCGTATAACAACAATAAGAGAGCATGCATTTGATGGAGTGCATTATTCTAATAATTTATATATACAAAGTATAGTTATACCAAACAGTATTTTAACTATATATGACAATGCTTTTAGTGGATTGATTAATTTAAACACAATTTATAGTGCAGGGTCAATGCCCCCACAGATTGGTATAATGACTTTTAGTGGTATGGTTTTAAGGAATGTCAGATTAAATGTGCCCACTGGGTCACGATCTAATTATTTAATGAGAGGATGGTATATTTTTAGTGATATTCGTGAGAGGTCTGATTTTTTAACATGGAGTCAAGCTCTTGTTGTTAATTTTGATGCGCAGTATATAAATATAGAGGGGATAAAAACAAGGATAATAAAAGAAGGAGAGGAGTTTGGGGATTTGCCTAATTTGTATGGGATGAAGCAAGGGTATATATTTAATGGATGGTGGACACAGCCTAATGGTGAGGGGGTGAGAGTATGGAATCATCATATAGCGGGAGAGGCTGGGGAGATTATGCTGTATGCAAGATGGGATGTTAGAAGACCTGGTATAAGACCTATTTAGTGAGGATAGCGCAATAAATCTTTGATAAAAAATGATTGACAAGTTTTATAGTTTTATATTATAGTTAATTGAGGAGTCAAGAAAAATGAAAATTTTATTAAAATGGATAAATGAATATGTCAAAATTGATGATTTATCAGTCAAGCAAGTTGTTGATACTTTTTTGAATATTGGTTTTGAGGTTGAAGAAATTAGGTATTTAGGAAAAGGTTTAGAAAAGGTGGTTGTGGGTGAGATTCTTGATATAGAAAAGCATCCTAATGCGGATAAGCTGAAGGTGTGCAAAGTTAATATAGGTAGTGAGAAATTAAAGATTATCACTGCTGCGACTAATGTTTATGAGGATATGCTTTTTCCGTTAGCTTTGGACGGGGCGGATTTACCTTGTGGAATGAATATTAAGAATGGGGAGATAAGGGGGGTAGAGAGTCAGGGAATGATGTGCAGTTTTGAGGAGTTATGTATTAATAATGATGTTTTGGATGGTTGTGAGGTTGACGGGATATTAGATTTAAAGGGCAGCGGAGCAGAAGCAGGAGATAGACTTGATAAGGTGTTAGGTTTAGATGATTATTTATTTGATGTGGCAGTTACGGCAAATAGACCTGATTGTAACAGTATTTATGGTCTGGCAAGAGAGTTGGCGACGGCGCTTAACCGCAAACTTAAAGAATTAAAACTGACATTTAGGGTGAATAAAAGTGGGCGTAAGGTTGATGTAAAGATTGCAGATGAAGCAGTTTGTCCGCTGTATATGGCTACGAGTGTTGTAGATGTAAAGATAAAAAAATCTTCTCAAAAAATTAGAAGAAGGCTGTTTAATTTAGGGCATAAATCAATTAATAATGTGGTAGATTTGACTAATTATGTATTGCTAGAAGTAGGGCAGCCGCAACATGCATTTGATGCGGACAAACTGAATGGGAGTGAAATATTTGTTAGAGATGGAATTATGGGTGAAGATATGATTGGATTAGATGGAAAAAATTATAAATTAGATGAAAAGCATTTGTTAATTTGTGACAATGTAAATGTTTTGGCGATTGCTGGGGCTATAGGCGGGCAAGATAGTGCTATTAGTTATGCTACTAAGAATATTGTTTTAGAATCAGCAAGGTTTTCTAGGGCAAGAGTAAGAACTAGTGCTAGGGATTTAAATATTTCTACTGATTCATCAAAACGTTTTGAAAAGGGAGTAGATTTTGATAGTGTGGATGTGGGCAGAAAAAGATTTTTAAATTTAATTGATGCGCAAAAAATTGGGACTATTATTGAAAACAAGACTCAAAATAAATTTAAGCAAAAACAGATTAAACTTGAAGTTGATAAAATTAATGCGCTTTTAGGAATCAATGTACCGACTAATTTTATTGCTAGGACACTTGGATTTTTAGGATTTGAAGTTAACTTAGAAAAGAAATTTATTAATATACCGCTTTTTAGAGAAGATGTTGATAATTTTGCTGATATTGCTGAAGAGGTGATTAGGTTTTATGGTTATGATAAATTAAATGAGGATAGTATCACTGCACTTCCGATGACTAGGGGAGGAATCACTAAACATAAAGAGCGTCTTAATAAAATTGAAGATTTATTAAATGCATTTGGTGCATATGGGATTAAAAATTTTTCTTTTGTGTCACCTGATATGAGTCTTGTTGATAAAAAAACATGCTTGAAAATTATTAATCCTTTAAGTGAAGATTATTCACTTATGAGAGGTGAGTTGGTTTCAAGTGTATTAAAAACTGTAAAATTAAATTTGGCAAAAGGGAATAATTGTTTCAGAATTTATGAGATAGATAATATTTTCGTTAAAAATAAAAAGGCTATGTCAGATATAGTGTTGCCATTAGAGCAAAAGTCTTTATGTTTAGTGATGGCAGGAGAACATGAAGATTTTTATAAATTAAAGGATTTGGTTGGCAGGATAGTCGGAGAACATGAAATTAAAAGGAGTGAGGATAAATTTTTACATCCAGGAATAAGTGCAGAAATAATTTTAGACGGACAAAGAATAGGATCTTATGGAAAAATTCATCCTAGCATGCTAGATGAAAGCATATATATTTTGCAAGTTAATTTAGAGCCAATTTTAAAAAAGGAAGAAGAGACTATTGTTTTTAAGGCTTTAGCACGCTATCCTAGTGTTGTTAGGGATATTGCTTTGATATTTGATGAAGAAACAACAATTGGTGAGATTGAAGGGCAAATTTATGCGTGTGCTATTTCAATGTGCAGTCAGTATGATATATTGAAGAAAGTTGAATTGGTTGATATTTATCAAGGTGGTCAGATTGAAAAAGGCAAGAAGAGTGCAGCATTTAGACTTTATTTATTGGATGAAACAAAGACATTGATTGATGAAGTGATTAATGGGTTTATGAATACAGTTATTAAACATTTGACGGATAAATTTAATGCAAAACTTAGATAATATAGCTGTTATGCGTGATAGAATATCTATAAAAACACTTAAAACGTTGGAATTTGATAAGATTTTAAAGCTTGTTACACAGTATAGTGTATCGGAAGTCTGTTTTGACAATCTGTTAAAAATTGAGCCGTCGACTGATATAAATGAAGCTAAGGCAAATCTTGCACTAACAAAGGAAGCATATTTAATTTATCATAAATATAATGCTAAGGTATTGCAAAGTTATGATGATATCACAGACATTTTAGAAAAATCTAAGGTATTGTCTATTTTGCAACTTCATCAGCTTAAGTCCGTTGCTAAAACTATTGCTGCTGCTGTTTATTTAAAAAATACAGTGCTAAAAATGCTTGATGATATAGTGTTGTTTAAAGGAATGCTGGCAAGTATTAATCCTGATACCTCATTGCAATTTGATATTGATAAAATCATAATAGGGGATAATGAAATATCTGATGATGCAAGCCCTGCTTTAAAGGATATTAGGAAAAAATTAAACCAAGCTAGTTCTAAATTAAAAGATAAGTTGGCTAATTATTCAAAAAATAATGAAATATCAAAATATTTACAGGATAATATTGTCACCATAAGAGATGGAAGATATGTGCTGCCTGTTAAATCAGAGTATAGACATCAAGTGCAAGGATTAATTCATGATAGGTCTGGAACGGGATCTACATTATTTATAGAGCCATTTATAGTAGTTGAAATGAATAATGAAATAAAGTCATTAAAAATTGATGAGTTAATTGAGATTGAGAGAATATTAAAAGAATTGTCTTTAAGAGTAAAAAATACAGCAGAAAGCACGCTGGAATGTCAAAAAATACTTATTATGTGTGATGTAGTATTGTCAAAAATGCATTTTTGTGTTAGCTTTAATTGCAATGAACCTAAAATTAATACAGTGGGTTTTGTTAATTTAATTGAATCTAGACATCCGCTGATTGCAAAAGACAAAATTGTGCCTGTATCAATTTCAGTGGGCAGTGATTATAAAATTTTAGCAATTACGGGTCCAAATACTGGTGGAAAAACTGTTGCATTAAAAACAGTAGGACTATTTTGCATAATGGCAGCTGCAGGTTTTTTTATTCCTGCAAATGAAGGCAGTGAGGTTTCTATTTTTTCTAATATTTTTGCAGACATCGGTGATGAGCAAAGCATAGCAAATTCACTTAGCACTTTTTCATCTCACATGTCAAATATTGCAAAAATTACTAATTCTGTCACACATAATTCATTAGTTTTGTTTGATGAATTGGGTTCTGGTACTGACCCTATAGAAGGAGCGGCTTTGGCGCTAGGGATATTGAAATTTTTAGAGAAAATTGGTTGTACTGGTTTGATTACTACACATTATCCTCAAATTAAAGAATATGCTTTGCGTTCTAAAAATTTAATGAATGCATGTATGCAGTTTGATGAGCAAAAATTATTGCCTACTTATAAGTTGCTTTTGGGACTTCCTGGGGCATCTAATGCTTTGAAAATAGCATCAAAGCTAGGTTTAAAGAAAGATATTTTGGATATGGCATATGAGGTGTTGCCTAAACAAAATATTGAATTTGAAAAGGTATTAAATGAAGCGGAGGCGGCAAAGAGAGATGCATTAAATGAGTTTGAGAAATTTAAAATAGAAAAGATAAGGTTAGAAAAAATTAGACTGGAGTTATCACTTGAAAAAGAAAAATTGAATAAAAAATTAGAATCATTGAATATAAATGCTAGAGCAGAGACTGCAAGGTTGGTAGAAAATAGAATAGATGAAGCGGACGAATTGATGGAGAGTTTAAAAGAGAGGATTAGGGCGGCGGAAGAAAAAGATTTAGAGATAGTACTTTTTGAGATTAGAAAAACTAAAAATAAACTAGAGGAGATAAAATATCAGAACTTGAATAGTGAGCAAAATTCAAATCAGTTACATCAGCCGATTAATGCTGCTAAATTAAAAAAAGGTGATGAGGTTTTTATTAAGTCTTTGGAAGTTGTGGGAAGAGTATTAGAAATTTTTAGTGCAAAAAAAGAAGCTAAAGTGCAGGCTGGTGCGGCGGCGATGATAGTCAAATTTAAAAACTTGGCAAGTCCTATTAAGCAAGAGCAAAAAAAGAGCGCTTATAAAATTAAGCAAGATATAGAAGGAAATTCTTCCCTTTACACTAGAGAGATTAGGCTATTAGGTTTGACAGTGGCTGAAGCGATGATGATTATTGAGCAGGAGATTGAAGGGAGCATTTTTAATGGTGAGACTAAATTAAGATTGGTGCATGGCAAGGGGACGGGGGCATTAAAAAATGGGATTTGGGCGCAGTTAAAAGGCGATAAGCGCATCAAAAAATTTGGATATGCGGCATATGGTGAAGGTGATAGCGGTGTGACTGTGCTAGAATTTAAGTAAATTATTATTGGTATTAAATTAAGGAGACATTGCATTTTAAGTGAAAAATAAGCTTGCTTTAAGGGCTATGATGCTTGGCGTAGGCTGATACTTGCTATTTATTCAGTTTATAATGGTGGTTGTGTCCGAAATTATTATTTATATAAAAAGAAAAAAGGGTGATATAAATATAGATCAGGAGATAAATGCAAAAACCTAACTCAAAATTATTAATAATTACAGGACCAACTGGGATTGGAAAGAGCAGTCTTTCTGTAGATTTAGCGATGCAGTTTAATGGTGAGATAATTAGCTCGGATTCAATGCAAGTTTATAAAGGACTTGATATTGGTACAGGGAAAATTAAAGAGCTAGAAATGAGGGGAGTGGCTCATCATATGCTGGATATTGTTGGTTTAGATGAAGAATATTCTGTCGGGAAATATAAAAATGCAGCTGAGAAGATTATTGATGATATTAACAGCAGAGGAAAATTACCTATTACTGCAGGGGGAACGGGGCTTTATATAGAGGCGCTTATTAATGGCCTGGAATTTGGCGGGGTGGTGGGTAGTGAGAAACTACGGGCTGAATTGAGTATATTGCCTAAAGAAGAATTGTATGAGAAACTTAAAAATATTGATGAAAAAGCATGTGAAAAGATTAGTATAAATGATACTAAGAGAGTAATAAGGGCGCTGGAAATTTTTTATTTGACGGGTAAAAGAA
Organism: Bacillota bacterium; assembly: GCA_009780325.1. Lineage (GTDB taxonomy): Bacteria > Bacillota > Clostridia > Christensenellales > Pumilibacteraceae > WRAF01. The sequence goes on from WRAF01000014.1 coordinate 40,857, forward strand.
AGTCTGATTTAGAGCTAGAAGAGCGCCAAAGATTGAGTGTGGCACAGTCTAGGTATGATTATTTGTGTGTCGTACTGACAAAAGATAGGGACAAGTTATATAAAGGGATTAATGATAGGGTGGACGGGATGATAAAGGATGGTTTAATTGAAGAGGCGGGAGAGTTATATGAAAGGTATATGGGAGTGGATGCACAGTTTAAAACAGCGATTGGATATAAAGAGTTATTTGAGTATTTTAAAGGCGAAATGACGATGGATAGGGCGATTGAGGCAATTAAGCAAAATTCTAGGCGATATGCAAAAAGACAGATTACATTTTTTAAACATATGAGGATAGATAAGGTTTTTGTGGATGTTGGTGAGAGTGGGGCAATTAATAGAGTTATGGATTTGGTTAATGAAAAATTATCATTGTTTAATTAGTATATGGTATATTGCTGTAGTGTTTTACATTGAAATAAACGATTTTTGCTTTATGTAATTTATTATTTCTTTCCCAATATATCAGACAAATTGAACTGCTGCATATAATGCAGTGGCAAATTTCATCACCAATACTGTTCCAGATTTCTTTGCAAATACTGTTTGGGACAAAGGTTTACGAGTTTTCTTTGTTGATTGGATTTGGCATGGTTTTCTAGAGGGTGGATGGGATTATCCTCGGGAGCAGGGGACAATTGGTGCGACAGGGTCTATTTTAATGTTTTTTCGGGGACCTGCCAACCCACTATTATATGTTGTTGGGGGATTAATATGGCTCTTGAATTGGAGCAGAAATAGAAATCCGATAATTATTGCGGAAGCACCTGGGGTTAATTGAAGGAGAATATATGCAAAACAAACAGCAACTGACAATTGCAATTATTTGTATTTTTCTAGCATTTTTAGCTATCGCCAGTATGTTTATTCCAGACAACGAGGTGGGCGATGTATTAGAAATTATTCATTGGATTATTATTGCGCTTTCTGTAGCAGCAATGTCTCTAATTATTTTTATCGGCTTTGTTAAACGCACCAAAAATAAACAAAAATATAAAAAAGAACAAACCAAACTTAAAAAGCAAAAAAATCAAGATGACCCTTATTGCAAATTTTGAACAAAATGGAAAATACTGATGAAAATCCTCCTGAATAATTTCCACAAAAGCCTCATTGTTGCTTGACAGTGATGGGGCGCTTTTGTATTACTTATTCCAAAAGTTGGGTGGATAATTAGCAGTGTTGCAAAATTAATTTTAATACTTTACTATCTGAATCCGAATCATGCTTAAGATATACTGTTTTTTGCTTATATTCATAGTGTAATAAATTATAAGGAATTAATATTATGGTTAATAAAAATAAAAAAGTGTACAATTCTATTATAATGGCATTGAGAATATGTGCAATTATACGCTATATCAGACCTCCAAAAGACATTATTATAGGCAGTGTAAAAAACAAAAGAAGAATAATGATGTCGCAAAGAGTAATGTTTCCTGAATGTTATGTAACCATAGAAACAAAAGAGCTAATGGTGTCGCAAAAAATTTACGAGTTGTTATCTGTAGGAGATTATATTTCGGCAGCATATCGCAAAGATTTAATGAACTACTTTTGTTATGTAGACCACATAGATGACGATGAGAAATAAATCATCCGATTATTTACAGCAATAAGTTGTTTTTTACTTTTAAATTTCATATTATTTTTTTCAAATTTGTTATTGTAATTATATTTTGAAAAGATAGTTTGATTCTTGGATCTTAGATTCAACAGTTGTTTTGCTGCGAATAAAAATCAAATTCTATAGCAAAAACTCCAAATATAGTTTATAATATAAAGACGGCAATAAAGAAAAAAATCACTCTAGGCAGGAAGTCTTAAATGACTTTCAGAGTGATTTTTTCGTGTTCGGATACGAACATATTGGTGATCCACCCGCGACTCGAACGCGGGACGCCTTGATTAAAAGTCAAGTGCTCTACCAACTGAGCTAGTGGACCATGTGATGATTTTTCAGTGTTGTACAAGATGAATAAGATGGCAGGGGTGCAAGGATTTGAACCTTGGAATGCTGGAATCAAAATCCAGTGCCTTACCGCTTGGCGACACCCCTATGATGTTGACAACAGGTACTAGTATATTAAATACAATAAAGCTTGTCAAGTAAAAAATATGCTTAATGTGTGTTTTTATCAAATTCATAAAAATTTTTTTGATTCTGAACTTGATGGACGGATGCTGCTTTAGGACATTTATAGTGTTAATAATATTGAAAAGGGGCTATGTATTGTGGAATGGCTATAGATTTAGATAGAAAATTGTGCTATAAAGATGGGATTCTTCGCTTTGCTTAGAATGATAAATAAATATGTAAGATAAACTGCACAAACATTGCAATAAAGTCTAACAACTAAAAATTATGTCATTCTGAGCAAAGCGAAGAATCCCATCTTTAGAAAAAGCAGAATAGAAAGTATAAAATAGCAGCTAAAGAAAACTTATCAAAAAATTTTTTTCATTGATAAATTTCTTAAGCTAGCAACATATAAAAATTACCAATAAATATCTGATTTTTTTGTTCTTGCTTTTATGCGCTCTCTGCTTAAAGATTTTAACATCTCTAATTGAGGACCTTTTGTGTGTTTGATTGAATATGCTACATTCATTAAATGATCAGCAACTCTTTCTAGGCTGGTGATGATTGCATAAAAATGCGTGCCACCCTCAACAGTGCATTCTCCTTTTTCTAGTCTAGATACATGGCTAAATCCTGAGATTTCTTTTAATTCATCAATGCCTTGCTCAATATCAGCAATTTCATCTAGTAGATTAGTGTCTCTTTTTTCGAAAATATCTAATGATTTGTCAAACATTAATTCAACTTGCTCTAGCATTTGATTAAGTTCTTCTTTAGCTTTATCAGAAAAAATAATTTTATCGGCAATCATTTCGCTAGTTTCTTCTAAAATGCTCATGGCATGATCACCGATTCTTTCTATGTCGGATACCACATAATGAAGTGAACTAACTATTGTTTGGTCATTTTGCGATAGTTCTTCTTTTGATAAACTTACTAAATATAATCCAATACCTTTATTGATGAAATTGATTTGTTGTTCTGTATTAGTAATTTTTGCTTTTGTAGTGTTATCTAAATTTATGGCAGAATTAACTGCAAGCAAAATATTATCTTTTGCCAGTTGTCCCATATGAAGTGTTTCTTTTAAAGATGCTTGAATAGGTGATAGGTCTTCTCTTTTATTTATATATTCTAATTCAGGATCTTTTAGTCCGCCTTCTTTGTCTTTAATTATTAAAGTAGATAACTTAGCTAAAGGCTTAACAAAGCCTATTAGGGCAATAGCGGCTGTTAGATTAAAGAATGTATGGAAAATAGCGGCTTGCAGTCCACGGTTTTCAACACGAATATATGTTCCGTTAACATAGTTATAGCTGTATGATGGTGAAGCTATTATGTCAAGCAGGCTTGCTGCTTGATTTCTAAATGCCCAAACTATAGGAAGCAGAATAATTACACCTGAAAAGTTGAAGAAAAAATGTATCAATGCTGCTCTTTTTGCGTTTGCGGTTAGACCAATAGAGGCGATTAGTGCAGTGACAGTTGTACCTAGATTTGCACCTATTAATACAAATAAAGCCGCTTCAATGGGGATGGCTCCGTAATTTGCCATGCCTACAATCATAACAGAGGTGGCTGTTGAGCTTTGGGTGATGAGGGTAAGAATAGTGCCTACAATGAATAATAGGAGAGGGCCAACGGGATTTGTAGACATGTTATAGAACATTGTTTCAAAGGCATTTGTCACTGTAGGATTATTTCTAAAGGCGCCTGACATAAAATTCATGCCTACAAATGTTATAGATAGACCTAGGATGATTTCACCGATTAAAGAGAGTTTTCGTTTTTTAGACACATACATTATAAAGCCGACAAGACCAGATGCCATAAATATTTGAGAAATAGGGACATCACCAATGGCAGCCAAATAAGCAGTAAGTGTTGTGCCTACATTTGCACCTAATAGAATGCCTGTGGCTTGAATTAGAGTCATTACACCTGCGTTGACAAATCCTACTACCATTACTGAGGTGGCAGTAGATGAGTTTGTTATGACTGTGGCTGCAGTGCCAAGACCAACATTTATAAATCGATTGTCACCAATGCGGGCAAAAGTTTTTTTGACAGATTTGCCTGCGCCTTTTTGTAGGCCGCCAGACAACAGTTTCATACCTAATAAAAATACAGCCACGCCTGCAAAAAGCATTAGCACGCTTCTAAACATTTCCATTTTAAAGTTTTCCTTTTGTGTGTCTTAAATTAGATTTTCAAACTCAGGCAATAATGCAGGCTTGTATAGTCTGACTTTTTTGAATAATTTTGCATAAACTCTTTGGAATTGCTGTTCATTATTTTGCTCTTGTGCAATCAACAAAGCATTTCCTAATGCTAAAATTTCACCTTTTTCAACTGCATCAAGATTGCTGTCAGAGTGTATTCTTGCCAAAAATACATTTAACTTTTTTTCAAAATTATAATTTTGTTGTTCTTCTTTGTTTGCTTCTTTAACTATAGCTTGTTCTTGATAGTTTCTGTTTTGCTTCATAGACAATAAGTATGATATAGATGTTTTAAACGGAGATATTATTTTTTCTAAAAACATTTCATAAGCAACATTTATATCACCTTTTTGAACCATTAATAAAAAATCATTTAGGTCAATAATTTTTTTATCCATGTCTAAAAGCATGCAAAAAACAAGGCATGCAATTGCTTTAGGTTCTTCTGGCAGCTTAAATGAATTAGACATAAAATTTTTGGCAGTTTCCTTATAGTCAAAGTCAACCAAAATCTCGTCAAATAAATCATATATGGTTTTAGAAACAGCAATGGCTTCTAAAAGTGCAGTGATTTTAACATCAGCAAGTATGTATTGTGAGTTTAATAGGTTGTCACAAGCCGTTTTAAATTCATTTACTTTTGTATCTGATGAACTCATCAAATCATAAATCGTAGTGTCCATAAGAATTATTTTATTATGTTTAGACAATATAGTCAAGCATTTTTGCAGATGGTGTTAATATTTTTGCAGTAGTTTTTTGAAAATATTCTATTTCCATTCCTAACATTACAGGCGGTATTGCTGGGGTAAAACTTTCACAATAATTTTTAGTGAATTTTTAGTGAAATTGTTGACAGATTTCACATAAAATGGTAATATATATTTGGAGGAAGAAATTTATGAAAAGGAAAATTATTATTTTAGGAATGGCATTGGTGATGCTGTTTTCTTTTGTGATGTTTGGAGGGTGTGAGGCGAATAGGAATTTTAGTGAAGATGAGCATATTGAGAGGATTTCTGAGAGGGTACGGGAAAGGTTTTTTTATGAGGGAGCGGAGCATCCTAACACAGGTTTTAGTGTGGCTATGTTGTATAGTGATGTTGGGAATCCAGATTTTTTTATGGTGGAGTTTGAGATTGACGGATATGTTTCTAAAGTCATTATTGGAAGAATTTTTAGGAAGAGGTATTATGTGGGGTCTACTTTATATGCTGAAAGTTTAAGCCATGATAATATATACTTTTGGATTTGGGAACCTAAAGGTTTTTATAGAGTTTTGATTAGAACAGAAGCAGGTTTTATGTCTGGTGGAAGTATAATAATTCCAATTACTAATATACCTGTGCCAGCTAGAAGACCGTCTCGAAATAATAGACTATAAATTAAAAAATATTAAATATTTATATAAACAAAAGGAGAAAATAAAAATGGAAAAAACTAAAGTTAAATATAAAAAAGTTATATTGATAGCTATATTACTGTTAGGTGCAGTTATTATAAATGTGGCTATGTTAAATCATAATTCTGTATATAATGCATCAGTATTTGAGAGTGAGGGCATCATTTTAGAGAATTCAATGGATGCGGAATTAAATTATTTATCATCAGTAGCAGATATAATGCCATTAGGTGATAATAATTTCAGAGAAAATAGGATATTGCCATACCCAAATGTAATATTTAATGGAATGACATACATACCAAATAGGGATTTTTTTATTAGGAATCCGCATCACATGCCAAATACTACAGATAGAGAAAGTCCATATTTTCTTCATTCATTTGGTGTGTGCACCTCTGTTGCCGCACAGCTTTTAATAAGCTATCATAATTATTTTACTGACAGACGAATTGTACCCCAAACACATAATGGCAGAAGATTTTTAGAGCAAAATTATGGTAATTTAAATTATTGGCCAAGTTTTCATCTTAGACCTACTACTCTTCGTTTTCATCAGCGGCTATTAAGATATCGCCATGTTTCACAAGCACAATGCCAGCAAATTAGTACAACCAATGCAATGTTTTTAGATAAATTTGACCGCATACCTTTAGATTGGTTCAAGCCTGGGGTACTATTTGCTCAAACACCTAGCTTTGTTGCTACATCAATGAATAGATTTATAAGAGAGCATTATAGAGATGCAAACAATAATAGACTTTATAATAATGTTGAAATTGTAAGCAGAAGAGCAAATCACAAAACAATTGCAGCAAGAGCCAGATATGAGATAGACAACGGCAGACCCATTGCTATTGGATTAGATGGGTCAAAATATTCAGATTCACTAATTTCAATACATGGAGTAGTTGCATTTGGACATGGGTATCAATATATTGACGGAGTCAGAGCACATGGCTTTGTTGTACATTTTGGGTGGGAAACATATAACCACAATGTATGGGTGCCATCAACCAGTTTTGACTATTATATCCGCATGCAGGTTAACAACATCACACACAATTTTATTGTGTGCACAAACCCAAATAATGAAACAGTAATACATAATGGTCTTAACTATCAAATTTTGCGCTGCACCAATACAGGAGTAAGACGCCCGCAATCGCCGTTAATTTTTGAACCAATAGCAGGCACTAACAATGTATCAATCAGTGCAAGATTGGGGGCAGCTTTGCCTGCTGATTTTGTTATACCATCAACTGTTAATATTGGCGGGACAAATAGAACCGTCACCGCCATCGCAGTAAGAGCCTTCCAGCTAAACACATCAATTTTAAGCGTGAGTATTCCAGAAACAGTGACAAGCATAGGAGAGATGGCATTTTGGCTCACGCCCAACCTAACGCAAGTCACCTTCGCTCCAAACAGCCAATTACAAACGATAGGCAGATTTTAACACAGGACTATACCAAATCACCATCCCGTCAAGCATAAGGCAGGCGTGGGACATAGGCGGCAGTGCGTTTATGGAGCATACTACGGTCACTTGGGAGGATAATTTTATCTTTAGGGGCAATACAATCATACGGGCAGAAACCAATAGAGAAACACTGACAATCCCGCCTGGGTTATCTGGGCGCACGATTACGACTATCGGAGAGGAGGCGTTTCATAGAAGAAACACCCCAAATCTTGTCAATGTTATTCTGCCTGATACCATCACCACATTTGTGGGTTCGCCGTTTATGTTTGCGCATAGTGATTTAAGAGTGCTTACAAGAAAAAGAAGCCTGCCTAATGCATGGGATGATTTTTTCTTAAGGGCTGCATTATTAACACGCCCGCTGTATCTGTATTCACCTAGTGCGCCCATAGACCCGCTAGGCAGGTTTTGGAGGAGCATAGGCGGTGGTCAGCCGACGGCATGGGAGTCGTCATACATTACATTTGATTTTAATGGCGGGTGGGGTAATGCTAATCAATTAAGGGTTAATCATGGCACAATGATTAATCAAGCTATTGCGGCAAACCCAAGAAAAGACGGACATATTTTTGCGTATTGGACATTGCCATGCGGAGAGCGGTTTGATGCAGGTGTATTAATGCAAGGTGAGTTGGTGCTTAGGGCAAACTGGTTTGATAGTGAGTTTTTAAGCGGGGACGGAAGCAGCCGTCGTCCGTATCTAATTTCAACTGCAAATCATATGAGTCTGTTGACATATTTAGTTAATACTGTGCCTGGTTGGTCATACGGGCGGCATTTTGCGCTTAACAATGATATTTCATTAAATATTGTTGGCTGGGAGCTTTGGTTTATTCTATCAGGTATAAACCGCTGGACGCCGATAGGTACAGAAGATAGTCCATTTCAAGGAGTATTCAATGGCAGAGGTTTTGTGATAAGCGGGATGTTTATTGAGGGGGATTTTTATGCGGCGGGGTTGTTTGGAGTAGTGGATGGCGGGCAGGTGAGGAATATTGGGGTGGTGGAGAGTGTTGCAGTGGGAGATTCTATGTATACAGGCGGTATTGCTGGGGTATTAAGGAATGGCGGGGCAGTGGTCAATAGTTATTTTAGAGG
>WRAF01000015.1 GCA_009780325.1 Bacillota bacterium
TCGGATACCTAGGGCGCCTTAAATGTGTTTAAGGCGCCCTCCTTTTTGCGGCTATTATGTGCTGGAAATGTCGCCTGCGTTTGAGGATGCACTAACTAAAAAAAACCGTGCCTAGTAGATTATTACAGAGAATAAAAGAAATATCTTTCAATGATATTCAAATCAATAAAATTAAATAAAAAGAGGGACTCAAATATTAGTGTGAACCCCATTTGGTGGACAGTTAACAAAAACCGCTATGGTACAATATACTTTGAATTTCCCTTACAGGCTAGCCTGTAAGGGAAATTTTTTGTTGCCTTACTTCAAATGGCGTTGCTTTGTATTTTAATTGTATTCTTTCATAGTTATAAAAGTCAATGTATTCATCTATTAAATCTTTTGCTTCTTTAATAGTTTTCGGTTTTTCTAAGTAAATACATTCACTTTTGAAAGCAGAGAAGAAACTTTCTATTGGTGCATTGTCAAACGGCGTTGCTTTACGACTCATAGACGGAGTCAAATTGTTTTCACTCATAAGTTGATTATACAAATATGATGAGGTATATTGAAAGCCTTGATTTGAATGGATAATTGTTGACATTACTTTGTGGTTTTTCAACGCCGCTTTGACAGTATCGGCGACAAGTTTTAAGTCTTGCTGTGTTGAGTATTTATAGGCAACCACAAAGCCATCGCAAGCGTCACGGATTACGCTTAGATAAAGTCTGTCCTCTGGCGTGATGATATAAGAAATATCCGTAGTCCATTTATGATTTATTCCGCTTGTCTTAAAATCTTGGACTAATATATTTTGATACCTATGCACAACCTCGCTAGACTTTAGATAGATATACTTTCGGCGTATTTTGCTTAATAAATTATACCTTGTCATGATTCTTAACACTCGTTTGTGATTGATAACAATACCTTTTCTAGCAAGTACAATTTGAACTCTGCGATAACCATATCTATATTTGCATTTTTCTTGTATCTGCGTTATTGCTGTTCGCAAATCATTGTCTTTGTTTTTATTGCTATGCAAATATTTATAATAACCACTTTTACTGACATTAAAATAGTTGCACATTGAAGAAACGGGATACGAGTTGCTAAACAAACTAATAACTCTAAAAATTACTTTGGTTTGGTTTCTTCTTCCATTAGCAACTCGTTTAATTTTTTTAGGAGCTCATTCTCCATTTCTAAACGCTTAACTTTTTGCTCTAGCGGTTTCATCCTCACCGCTTGCTTTGGGGCGACCTTGTTGTTTGCCTGTCATTTGTTTAGGCAATCCATATTGACGTCCATATTGACGCTGCCAACGGCTCCAGCTCTCAACTTGTGTTTTGTTTAATCCATATTGATTGCACAGCTGAGAACAGCTAAACCCTTCTTTAGGTGTTTTCTTTTTAATGTCTACTTTTTAGGGGGCAGTTCATTAGTTAGATACCTTTTTTACATTGAATTTTTAATACATTCCATCCATTCCGCCCATGCCGCCGCCCATAGGCATCGCTGGTGCTTCTTTGGATGGGATATCGGCTACTACGCTTTCAGTAGTCAATAACGTTGCAGCAACGCTTGCTGCATTTTGCAGTGCACTTCTTGTCACTTTAGTAGGATCAATTATACCTTTTTGTACAATGTCGCAATAAGTGTCTAAAAGAGCATCATAGCCGTAGTTCTTTTTGCCTTTACCTTTTTCTAGAATGTTGTTTAATACAACATTTCCATCAACACCAGCGTTTGTTGCAATTTGCTTAACAGGTGATTCTAATGCTTTTAATATAATATTAGCACCAGTTTTTACGTCTCCTTCTAAACTATCAGCTAAAGTTTTAACCTTTTCAGTAGCCATTAAAAGAGCAGTGCCGCCGCCAGGGACTATACCTTCTTCAATAGCTGCCCTTGTAGCTGCTAAAGCATCCTCAATTCTAAGTTTTTTCTCTTTCATTTCAACTTCAGTTGCTGCTCCTACATTGATTACAGCAACACCGCCTGCTAATTTAGCCATTCTTTCAGCATATTTTTCTTTATCATAATCAGATGTAGACGCTGTCATTTGAGCTTTAATCACAGCTACTCTGTCTTTAATATCTTTAGACTTGCCTGCGCCCTCTACAATAGTAGTATTTTCTTTGTCTATTTTAACTTGCTTAGCTTTGCCTAAAGATTCTAATTTAACTTCTTTCAAATCTAAGCCAGTTTCTTCTGAGATGACCTTGCCGCCAGTTAAAATAGCGATATCTTGCAGCATTTCTTTTCTTCTGTCGCCAAATCCTGGGGCTTTAACTGCTACGCAGTTAAATGTTCCGCGCAATTTATTTACTACTAATGTTGCTAATGGCTCGCTTTCAATATCTTCAGCAATAATCAATAATTTTTGCCCGCTTTGTACAACTTGCTCTAAAATAGGCAAAATTTCTTGAATATTAGAGATTTTTTTGTCAGTGATTAGGATAACAGGATTGTCAAGCACAGCTTCCATTTTTTCAGTGTTAGTCACCATATAGCTTGATGCATACCCACGATCAAACTGCATGCCTTCTACAACGGTCAAATTTGTGTCCATGGTTTTGCTTTCTTCAACAGTGATGACCCCGTCTTTACCCACTTTTTCAACGGCATCTGCTATGATTGTGCCCACTGCCTCGTCCCCTGAAGAAACAGATGCAACTTGCATGATGCTAGTTTTTGATTCAACAGGCTTTGAGATTGATTTTAAAAATTCTACTGCCGATTCAGTCGCCAAAGTGATTCCCTTTCTGATGATCATTGGATTAGCGCCTGCTGCAATGTTTTTTAAACCTTCTTGTACAATGCTTTGTGCTAAAACGCAAGCAGTAGTAGTGCCGTCACCTGCAATATCATTGGTTTTTGTGGTTACTTCTTTAACTAGCTGAGCCCCCATATTTTCAAATTCATCTTCTAGCTCGATTTCTTTTGCGATTGTTACACCATCGTTTGTAATTAGGGGAGAGCCATATTTTTTTGCTAGAACTACATTTCGTCCTTTAGGACCTAATGTAATTTTGACTGTGTTTGCTAAAATGTTTACACCCTTTTCTAAGGCTTTTCTAGCCTCTTCACCAGTTTTGATTTGTTTTGCCACTTTATTTTATTCTCCTTAAGATTTTTGTTTTTTAACATCTGAGATTTTTCATTTAGTTCAGAATAGCTACAAAATTAAATTTGTCGCTCTAAAATGAAACGAAGAATCCTAGCTACATAATTATAATTTACTCCACTACTGCAAGTACATCACTTTGCTTAATGATAGTGACTTCTTTGCCGTCGATTTTAAATTCAGAGCCAGCATATTTTGAATATAACACTAAATCTCCTTTTTTGATAACCATCTTAACATCAACTCCGTCAATTAGTCCGCCAGGACCGACTGCTACAACTTTAGCCATAATAGGCTTTTCTTGGTCTTTTGCTAAAAGCACAATACCGCTTTTTGTTTTTTCTTCATTGTCTACTTGTTCGATAACAATTCTATCGAATAATGGTTTAATTTTCACTTTACAAAAATTCTCCTTATACAATATATAATGAAAATATAATAATTCTTTTTTTGAAAAAATGCAACTAAAATAATTGCTATTTTAAAAGGATTTTGATAAAATTTTTATATGAGAAAAATCGAGAACACTAAGTGGGATAAAAGATTTATGGAGGTAGCAAGATTAGTTGCTACTTGGTCAAGCTGCTATCAAGAAAATAGGCAAATTGGTGCTGTAATTGTTTTAAATAAGCGCATTATTACTACTGGATATAATGGGGCGCCTAGCGGCATAGAAAACTGCAAAGAAAAAGAAGCCTGTTTAAGAAAAGACATGAAAATTGAGAGCGGCACAAGGCACGAACTATGCTTTGCAATTCATGCAGAGCAAAATGCAATTATTCAAGCTGCACGTCTTGGCATTCCTATTGTTGGTGCGACATTATATTGCACACATCAGCCTTGTATGATTTGTGCTAAAATGATAATAAATTCAGGGATAAACCGTATTGTTTATTCAGGAGGGTATCCTGATGGTTTTTCACTTCCTTGGTTTAAAGAAGCTAATGTAGAGTTAGTACAATATGAGGAGTAATTTTTTCTAATGTTTTGTGAAAACTGCAAAATAAACCAGGCAAGCGGATATATTGAAGAATCTAAGGCTGGTATAAAAAGACGCTTAAATTTATGCGCAAAATGTCTAAATAAAAAAGAACAAATGATTTTGGAGACTAGCATGTTTTCTCCTTTTTTTGCCGCATCGTCAACGAATCATGCTTGTTTATCGTGCGGCACCACATTAAATTCTATTTTAAATACCTTGTTTGTAGGCTGCCCTGATTGTTATAATGGTCTTGGGGAAGAATTAAATCCTATTATAAAAAACTTGCAAAATGCAGTTTCTCATGCAGGCACAAGACCTGGGGAAGGCGGGTTAAGAGAAGAATTAAAGCAATTAAAATTACAGCTGGCTCAAGCAGTAAAAGAAGAAAGGTTTGAAGATGCTGCCATTTTAAAAAGAAGAATTAATGAAAAAGAGGGTAAAATCTAGTGAAAAATGATATTTTTATTTCTTCAAGGACTAGGCTTGCTAGAAACATAGACTCTTTTCCGTTTTTTCTTAAAGACGACAGAGCTTTATCTTTAACTAAAACAGTTTATGCAATATTGCGGCAAATGGATAAATTTGAAATATATAAGATGTCTGATTTTGATGATATCACGGCATTTGCTATTATGGAGCGACATTTAATATCGGCGGATTTGATTAAAAATAAAAAATTTGGGGCGGTGATAGTTGGTGACGACGAAGCGGTTAGTATAATGCTTAATGAAGAGGACCATATAAGAGAGCAATGTATTTTTAAAGGGTTAAATTTAAAAGAAAGCTATGATAGATTGAAATTTATTGATAGAGCGCTATCTAAAGAATTAAAGTTTGCGTATCATAAAAATTATGGGTATTTGACCTCTTGTTTGACTAATTTGGGTACTGGACTTAGGGCAAGTGTAATGATGTTTTTGCCTGCTTTAGCATTGACTAAAAACATTGATGATTGCTTAAAGAATGTGACTAGGGCTGGCATGGTGGTAAGAGGTGTGTATGGTGAGGGAAGCGAGCCTGCTGGCTTTATTTATCAGATTTCAAACTCTAGGAGTTTAGGTATAACAGAGCATGAAATTATTGAGAGTGTAGATTTAGCGGCAAGATCACTAGCTAAAGCTGAGCAAGCTGCAAGAGATATGCTTATTGAAAAGGATTTTAGCTATATGCGTGATAAAATTTTAAGAAGTTATGGAATTTTATCGCATAGCTATATATTGCCTTATAATGAGTTTTTGTCACTCATCGCATTTATTAAATTGGGTATATATTATGGATTTTTAAATATAAAAGATGCTGACATATTAAATGATTTAATAGAGCAAATGGGACCTGCTTCGCTTGGGGTTGAAATTGCAAGCAAAAAATTGAACATTGATAAAGACATAATGAGAGCAATGCAAACTATAAAGAGTTTTAAGCGCAATATTACGGTTAATTAAGGAGAAAAAAATGCAAATAAGAATAAGTGAAAATTTAAAAAAAGCATTGAATGAAGCTAAGAAGATGGCAATAAAATATTCTTCTGAAATAGGCACAGAGCATATTTTGTATGGTTTGTCGGCGGTGACAAGCTCTAATGCTGGCAAGATTTTAATAAGGCATGGCATATCAAAATCTATTTTTGATAAACTTTTTGATGCAGAAGGCGGGCACATGTCTATGATGGGGCAGCCTGCGTTTACTCCTAGAGTAAATACGGCTTTAAATCAAGCATATGGATTTAGTTTAGAAAACGGCAAGGCAGAAGCTAAAACGGAGTTTGTATTGCTTGCGTTATTAAAGGATACTCAAGGTGTGGCGCATATGATTTTGCGTCAGTTTTCAAATATAAATGATATCACTAATGAGATTATGGATTTAATAAATAGTGGTGATTTGAATACTGGTGAGAATTTGACAAAAGAGCTGCCTGGAGATTTATTTGATTTAGGTTTAGATTTGACCAAAAGAGCAAGAGAAAATAAAATTGATCCTGTGATAGGGCGTGATGAAGAAATTGATAGAATAATTCAAATTTTGTGTCGCAAAACTAAAAATAATCCTGTGCTAATTGGTGAGCCTGGCGTGGGTAAGACTGCTGTTGTTGAGGGGTTGGCTAAGAGAGTTGTTTTAGGGCAGGTTCCTGAAATATTAAAAGATAAAATTATTTTTTCTCTTAATATGGCAAGTATAATTGCGGGAACAAAATATCGTGGCGCTATGGAAGAAAAGTTAAAAAGTGCTGTTTCAGCTATAATGGCATCGCAAAATATAATTGTGTTTATTGATGAATTGCATACATTGGCGCAAAGCGGCGGCAAAGATGGTGAAGTATCAGCTGCGGATATTTTAAAACCTTATTTAGCTAGAGGCGAATTGCAAACTATAGGTGCGACTACTTTGGATGAATATAGAAAACATATAGAAAAAGATAAGGCGCTAGAGCGTCGTTTTCAACCTATCACAATTGAGCCGCCTAATATAAGTGACTCAATACAAATATTAAAGGGTTTAAAATCTAACTATGAATCGTTTCATAAAGTTGAATTAACTGACGAGGCAATTGAGGCAGCGGTTAAGTTGTCTGATAGGTATATAATGGATAGATTTTTGCCTGATAAAGCTATTGATTTAATAGATGAGGCTATGTCAAAAGCTAAAGTTAATGTAGGCACTTATCCGCCAGAGGTTAAGATTTTAGAGGGCAAGATAGCTAGTTTAGAAAAGCAAAAGAATGATGCGAGTTTAAAAGAGGAGTATGAACGGGCGGCAAATATTAAAAAAGAAATAATAGATTTAACTAAAGAACTTGATTCGACTAAGGTGAGTCATGTAAAAGAGGGCGAGCGAAGCGGAAAAATTATGTATGAACATATAGCAGAGATTGTAGCAAAGTGGACAAAGATTCCTGTTAAAAGATTGAATGAGACTGAGAGCAACAGGCTTATTAATTTAGAGAATGAGCTGGCAAAAAGAGTTATAGGGCAAGAAAGTGCGGTTATGGCAGTGGCTAAAGCTATTAGGAGAAATAGGGCGGGATTAGGAGATCCTAATAGACCAATTGGCACATTTTTGTTTTTAGGGCCAACAGGGGTGGGCAAGACAGAATTAACTAAGGCTTTGTCTGAGGCTGTTATGGGTGAGGAAAATGCGATTATTAGATTAGACATGAGTGAATATATGGAATCACATAGTGTATCAAAATTGATTGGATCGCCTCCAGGGTATGTGGGCTTTGATGATGGAGGACAATTAACTGAGCAGGTGCGCCGCCGCCCGTATAGTATTGTGCTATTTGATGAGATTGAAAAGGCACATAATGATGTTTATAATATATTGCTGCAATTATTGGATGATGGACGACTAACGGATTCGCATGGGTTAGTAGTCAATTTTAAAAATACTATTATTATAATGACTAGCAATATAGGCGTATCAGAATTAAAGAAAAAGACTAGGTCATTAGGGTTTGCTGATGTGTCTGATGAAGATAAAAAAGAGGCAGAGGATACTGAAAGTATTTTAACAAGTGCATTAAAAAGACATTTTAAACCAGAATTTATCAATCGCATAGATGTAATTTCTATTTTTCATCATTTATCTTTGCAGCATGTTAAAAGCATTGTCTATATCATGATTAATAAGATAAAGAAAAATCTGTTAGAAAAAAATATTGCTTTTAACATAAGTGAGGCTATGATAGATTTTCTATTAAAAACAGGATACGATAAAGAATATGGGGCTAGACCGCTAAGAAGAACCATTGTTCAATATATAGAAGACCCATTAGCAGAAAGCTTTTTAAGCGGCAAGATAAATAACGGCGATGTAGTAATGATAGATTATAAAGACGGAAAAGTAATTATTAATTAATGGCTAATAACAATAATCTTAATATTATAAAAACCATCTGATATACAGATGGTTTTTTTCTTTTGTGTAAATTGTGATAAAATTGTGATAAAATTCACAACATAATAGAATGTATGTGTATTTATATGAAAATTGTGGCATATTACTACAAAATAAATAGAAAATATTGCAAAAATACACATATTTTTCACAAAAACATCACATTTCTACAAAAACATTTCATTTTGTGTGTAAAAACGCTTGACAAGCCTGTTATATAATGGTATATTTTGTAGGAATTGTGATACATATATTCACAAAATTGTCACATATGTGTTATTTAATTTCATATTTTGACAAATTAGCATCATAAATTAACACAATTTAATATTTAGTTTCAAATATTTTTTTGGAGGAAAAGTAAATGAAAACAACAGATAAAGAGAGAACTCTATCTATTAAGGGGGAATCGTCAAAAAAGCCTTTTAGCCGCAGACTAAAGGACAATTTTGGTTATGTGCTTACAGTTGCATTAATAGTTGCTATGCTTTCTATTAGTGTGACTTTTTTGGCTATTGGCGATGCAAGTGCTTTTGTTCCTCCTGTTCCGTCTGCTCCTGTCAATAGTAATGATGTATCAACATTCTTTTTAGGGCATGGCACTGAAAATAATCCTTTTCAACTTAGAAACAGACAAGATTTAAATACTTTGTCAATTGTTGTTAGTGATACTGCTCAGCCTAGATGGGATATATATAGAAGAGCAGGAACACATTTTAGATTGATGAATAACATTGATTTAGGCGGTTCTTTAAATCCTTGGAGAAATACGATTGGTCGTATGGGTACGACCGGACAACCTGCGCCATTTAATACGGCAGCTCCGTTTCGTGGCACATTTGATGGTGCGGGGCATACAATCAGCAATTTGTTCTTGTCAGAATCAATGGCTCCGGTAAATAATTTCGGGCTTTTTGGCTATACTCAAGATGCTAATATACGCAATCTAAATATCCAAAGCGTAACAATTTCACTAAGCGGAGAAGCTTTAGTATCAAACGCTGTTGCTCCGTTAATTGGCAGAGCAGGCATAAATACTCATGTTAGCTTTGTTAATGTCATAGGCGGAAACATTTCAGCTTCAGGCAACCCTGGTGTTGAGGCTACTAGAAGAGCAGGCGGCTTAATTGGTGAGAGTGTGGGTACAAACAATAGTAACCCAAACAGAATCTTTGCTTCTTCTTCAACAGTGGGTGTCAGTGCATATACATATGTAGGCGGCCTTATAGGTCGTGCGCAAAGTACAGCAGTTAATCAAACATTTGCAACAGGCAACATCACAGCAAGTTCTACTGGTGCAATAGTAGGTGGATTAATTGGTGAATTAAATGCACAAAACTCGACAGGTGGATATATCGGTTTGTATGCGGTTGTTAATTCATTTGCTTCTGGCGGAATAAATACTACAGCAATGACTGCTGTTGCTCCGTTTGCAGCGGGTGGTTTAGTGGGTCGTGCTTCAACTGCAACTACTATGATTATGTATTCATATGCATCGGGTGTATTGGTAATTTCAGCTGAATCTGGTACAGTGCGTGCAGGCGGATTAGTAGGACATGCGTCAGCTGCAACCAGAATGGTATCAAATGCGGCTGTCAATCCGTCTATCCAACAAACAGGCGGAACAAGACACATTGGTCGATTAGCAACAGTAAATGCTGCAGCAGATAGAAACCAAGGTGCAAATAATCACTCAAACCTTATTAACTTATCAATGTCAAATCCAAGGGATATTCCTCAACCATTTGTAGGAATGTACTCTTTTACTGCTCCTCCAGCGGCTCCGTTAGCTGCGCCTATGATGCCAAACCAAGAATTGCTGCCAAGTACGTTTAATGAAATTGCAACATGGGAGAGCGTAGGTTTTAATTTTACTTATATCTGGCATATGCCGCAAGGTACAAATACATTGCCAGCATTAAGAGTGTTTTCATCAAATGACAGTGCAATTTTTAGAGGCAATGGTACAGAATTAAATCCTTTCCAAATTAGAACAGCAGATTGTCTAATTTATTTTAGAGATATGGTAAATGCAGGTGATAGATTTGCAGGCAATCATTTTAGAATGATGCAAAATATTAATATCCCTGTTGCTGAGGCAAACTGGATGCCTATTGGTATCACAGCGTCAAGGTCTTTTAGAGGAACATTTGACGGCGGCGGATTTAGAATTTCAGGAATAGATATTGAGCACCATGCTTTTAGAGCGCCGCAAGCGACAAATAATGGAATTGGTTTATTTGGTCATATTGCTTATGGTGCGGTTATTAGAAACCTGACATTATATCAACCAAGAATCAGAGTGACTACCAGCTCTTATGGTGTAGGCGCACTAGTTGGTCATGCAATCGGCACGGGCAATATTATTGAAAATATCCGTGTTGTTGATGCTGATATTTTAAATGCAGGCAGAAGGACGGGTACAGTTGTTGGTGATATTAACTCGGGTTCTACTATTATAAGAAATGTATCAGCACATGGCACAGTAGGCGGAAGATATGACGTAGGTGGAATTTTAGGTGCTAACTTTGGTACTGGTTTAATTGAAAGAGTAGAGTGGGATGGATTATTACATAGAAACTTAGATAATGCTACATTTGCAAATCCATTTAGAGGCACAGCTTTTGGCGGTATCGTGGGTTCTAATCGTAGCGGAGCTTTAACTATTACTAATGCAATTGCAGCAGGCGATATCAATCACACAAGCCCGGTTGCAGAGCGTGAGTCTGACCAAAATATATTTATCGGCGGCATTGTAGGCTGGAATGCAGATAATATTACGCTTAATGTTTCAAACAGCATTTTTGCTGGCGGTGAAATGATAGGCAGAGCAAGACCAGGCGTAAATATTGGTGTAATGATTGCAGGTATTGCAAACGGAAACTTTGCAGCGGCGGCTACTTCAAGGCTTCCTGGTGTTATTCAAAATAATGTGGTTGCTCCGTCAAGAGTAGTGGCATATGTAAACAGACCAGAGGATGCAAGATTTTCTGAAATAACATATCAGCGCACAGCTCCGACTGCAGCTCAAAGAATCAACAACTTAATTTTTGACGGCATTTTAATGCAAATGAGAGTGGGGGATAATGCATATACAACACTTGTTAATCAAACTATCACTGGTCAAAGAGCGGCTAATGGTACAAGAACTTTAAATCAATTGACTTCAGGTCCTGTTTATACACTAGGCATTGCTCAACAAGGTTTAGGCTGGGATGTACAAAATGTATGGCAGGTAGGCGGCGGCTGGCCAAGATTAAGGTCATTAGTCGGCACTTATGGCGATGCAGTGTTTAGAGGAGATGGGTCAGCTTTAAGACCTTTTGTAATTGATAATGCAACGCAATTGCATTTTATGCGTGATCAAGTTAATTTAGGCAACACATTTATGGGGCTTCATTTTAGATTAGGTCAAAATATTGACTTGCAAGGTGTTGACTGGGTGCCGATTGGTACAACTACGGCTAATCCTTTTCAAGGTACATTTGACGGAAACCATAGGACAATCTTTGGTTTAAGAATTGTGACCAGACGCACATTATTAGGTTTATTTGGATATACTTTAGATGCAACTATCCGTAATTTGACTATTCATGATCCGTATGTTAGACAATTAAACGGAGCAACAGGAGATAGACATGGTTTTTTAATTGGACGAGCAGACGGTAGATTGAATATTCAAAATGTCAGAATAGAAGGCGGCTTTATGTCGACTTTTGCAGGCAGAGCAGGTTCTATTTTGGGTTATAGAAATAGCGGTGCTGCTCCTGTGTTAATAGACCAAGTTTCATCATCTGCACTTATTGAATTTAATCAATGGGCAGCATATCAGCAAGAAGTAGGAGGATTAATCGGTAGGGCTGATGCAAGTGTTTCACATGGTATAACAATTTCAAGATCTTTCTTTGATGGAGAAGTTTTTCATACAAGGACAACTGGTCATGATATAGTTGTGTGGCAAGCAGGTATTGTTGCTGTTATTTCAAACTATTTAATGAGTGAAACAGCAAATTTTGGGCAGCTTAATGGCGGTCATGGTGTACAAGGCGGTATTGGCGGATTAATTGGACACTCAGGCGGTGCTTCATCAACTGTTAGAAATTCATATAATATAGGCAATATTGTTGTCACTCATACAAATTTTTCTGGGTCATCACATAGACGTGTTGCAGGTATAATTGGTCATGCTGCGGCAGGTAATTTAAGTGTATACAATGTATTTAACTCAGGTGAACTTTATGTTTTTAATGGCGGCATAAGAAGTGGAGTATGGGGAGTAAGGGATGGCAATGATGAGGCTATGATAGCTGGTATCATTGGTGCAAATTTAGCGACTACTACTATGCGTGGTGTAGTTTCAGCAGGTCAAATTATGACTACTGGTCCCACTAACTTAAGGTCAAGAGCTTGGTTTGTTAATAGTTCTACGGCAGCTACTTCACCAGACGGCAGATTGGGTCAGACTAGGAATAATTTATTCTATCAAGGTTTAACTATGCGTCAATATGCAATCAATACTTTGGCGGGTCAAGCCCCTATTATGTTCCATAGAGGACCAGGCACTGCATCTGCTAGTTCGGCGCAATTAAGAAATTTAGCAACCTATGCTAACATAGGTTGGGATATTAACAATATTTGGACAATTAATCCAAACATCAATAATGGGTTCCCTCATTTAAGAGGAATGCCAATTAGTCCGCTTCAATCTAATGATAGGGCGCACGAAATTCACTCACATGCAGATTTTTTAGAGTTTAGAAATAGTGTTAACCGTGGTATGAGTTTTGCAGGTATGGATATAAGAGTTTATACTAATTTAGATTTAAGTGCATATCCAAACTGGAATCCAATAGGAAATGAGCAGCAGCTTTTCTTTGGCGGCAGAATTGACTTTCAAGGACATAGTATAACTGGATTAAGACACTCTTCTCAATTAGATAACAGAGGATTATTTGGCTGGATTGCAAATGGTGCAGAAATTAGAAATTTGACAATGTTTGATGTCAATTTTATTGCTAGAGATCAAGTAGCGTCTGTAGTATCACGTATACATAATGTGGCTACTATAGAAAATGTTCATGTTGCAGGCAATAGCAGCGTTGCAGGTCGCCATCATGCAGCAGGAGCGATTTCTCACATAAATGATGCATATGATGTGGTTATTAACAATGTTACTTCAACGGCAAATGTTAGAGCAACTGGCGGTCGATATGCGGGTGGATTAATTAGCTATGCAAATAGCTATGCAGGTGCTACAGGTACAGGTTCAGGAGAAAATTATGCTGGTTCTTCAGCAGCAGGGTTCTATGGCGGTGTGCATATTACAAATTCGCTTGCAACAGGGGATGTAATATCAAACAGCAGTGAAGTTGGCGGTTTCATTGGCAGAGCAGATAGGCGTGTATTGATTTCAAGAAGCTATGCGGCAGGCATGGTGCGCGGAACAAGTCAAGTTGGCGGTTTTATTGGCACATTTAGAAATATATTTTCAGTTATTTCAGACAGTTTTGCAGTAGGTTCGGTAATTGGTTCAGGCGGCGACATTGGTGGGTTTGTAGGATCAGTTGAGGCGGCTGGTATTAATACCACACTTATTAATATCTATGCAAGAGGCAGAGTGCGTACTACGGCTACTGCAAATGGAAATCATTTGGGTGGTGTAATTGGACGCAGCCATGTCAATGCGTTTTATTTAAATACTCAAGGATTGATTGCTATAAATCCATCAATCTCAGGCCCTCAAAGTGCAAATCAATTGGGTAGACTGGGCACTGCAAGCGGCATGGCAGGCATAATCAATGCTGAAGACAGTGCAGTGGCTTTAGATATGAGGCTGGGCAGGGTAAACACTCCAAATGTGTTTATGCCTGACGAGGGTTCACTTGCGTTTACTCATAATTCAGATAGACTGCCTACTAGAGAATTCTTAAGATTTGAAACATGGACATCAAGAGGTTTTGAGCCTAGTGTATGGGTGATTGACCCGTTAATAAATGATGGTTTCCCTGTATTAAGGGGACTTAGGTTTAACCATGCTGAAATGGAAGGAAGCGGTGTTACTCCTGTTACTATTTCAAACTTGACTGAGTTTTTACACTTTAGATCAAGAGTAAATCAAGGTGAAAACTTTATGGGTCAAGTTGTCCAATTGAGCGCAAACATTGACCTATCTAGTCAAACTGCTTGGATTCCTATCGGCACAACTGCTGCTAATGCTTTTCAAGGTACATTTGACGGAAACGGATATTTTATTGAAAATTTCAATTTTAACTTAACAGGCGTGTCAAATCAAGGTTTGTTTGGTTTCACTACTGGTGCAGTTTTTAGAAATTTAAACTTTAGTGATGTAGATTTAAGTGTAGTATCAGGTACTTCAGCTCAACTAGGTATTTTAGTTGGTCAATCAGTATCAGAAATTACTATTGAGAATGTAAATGTTATATCAGGCAGAGTTACGGCATCAAACACTTTAAACCAAGGCGGCAATACTGGCGGTTTTGTGGGTTTATTGCAAGGATCTCACAATATTATCTCTGACAGTTTTATTGACGGTGTGACTATCACAGGCGGCTCTAATGCTGTAGGCGGATTTGTGGGTTCTACTCAATCGGTTACGATTGAAAGGAGTTATTTTGCAGGTACTGTTACGACTCATGCTGCGGCATTTGCTAACACTGTAGCAGGCGTAGGCGGATTTATTGGACATATTACCAACTTAGCAGGTGTTGACCCTACTGTAATCAGAAATGCAACAGTAAGCGGTACAATTGAAGATGTAGGCAGAAACAATGCGCTTGCAGGCGGTTTAATAGGCAGAAACTCAAGTTTATTGACAGCAAGAGTATATAATGTATTTATTGATGCGCATATCAGAGCGGCTGCAGCATTAACTGGCGGTACATTCTCAATTGCAGGCGGTATTGTAGGGTTTGTAGATTCAGCAACTACTACTGCATTAATTGTATCAAATGTTGCATTTGGCAGAGGCAGCTTGACAGCAACAGGTACACCTGTTGCAAATACAAGGATTGCTGCACCAGTAGGTGCAAGCCACATTGCTATGGGTTTAATTTTGTCTCATGGTACAACTTTCATGATAAATGAAGGCATTGATACTTTTAGTCAAAATCATACAACTACTACTCGTGATTTTATTTCTAGCTTAGCAGCAAATCAAATCACTAGATTGCCATTAGACCAATTTAGAAATGAGATTAGATATTTCCAAATGGGTTGGGACTTTGATTTTATTTGGGCGATTGATGCTAGTATTAACGAAGGGTTTCCTTATTTAAAAGGTTCAACTGCTGTTCCTCATTTATTGACAGCTGCAATTGAAGAGGCTGAAAGACTGTTAGCAGCAAGATCAGGTGATTTTAGTACATTTACTATCCAGCGCTTAGAAACAGAAATTGGTTTAGCAAAAGCGACAATTGTCACAACAGGCGGACAGTTATCAAGAGAAGAAATTTTAATCATTGCAGGCAGAATTAATGGCGCTGTGATGGGATTAAGGGCAGCAGACAATGGTTTGACTGCATTGGTTGAGTATGTTGAAACATCTTTAGCTGATCCTCTTGTACGCCGTCACTTTGTAACTTTTGCAGGTGTAGATGCATTATTGGTTTCTGCTAGACAAATTTTAGAGGCAATTGATTTAACTAATGGTCATAATTTAATAATAAATTCAAATGTAATTACTATGAGAAACAGCCTTCAGTCGGCGGTAAATGCATTGCAAATTAATATGCAGCATATCAATACGCTTATTTTAGAGGCGAGTTCTAAAAATCTAGAGCATTATGAGGCAAATGAGTATCGTGCAGCGTTTGTTCATGCTTTAACTCAAGCTCAGATTTTAGCATCTCAATCAAATCCTCAGCCTATAATGGTTGCAAATGCTTATATTCAGTTAAGAGAATCTATTCAAAACCTTTCACTTGAGACTAGCAGGTTTATGACTTTATTAAATTCTGCAAATGAAACAATTGATGCAGGATTGCAGCCAGGTGTAGAGTTTATGAGCTTTATGGCATTGATTGCAGCAAGAGATGTTGCTTTGACTATATATAATAGAATAATGGCGCAAGACCCAACTTTATCAGGTGCTTTGATTGCATTGCATGAGGCAAACCTTATGAGTGCTTTGACTGAAGTTTTACCTTCTAATGATCCTACTAGAATAATAAGGCTTGCATTGAGTGAATTAATTATTTATGCGCATAGCGTACAAAGCCATGAAGTATCTCAAAGTTCTTGGGCATTGATTGTAACTGCTACATCAGGGGCAGTGGCAGCTATGGGCAATAATGCATCAACTCAAACACAACTTCAATCAGCTTATGACGCTTTAAGAGCAGCGTTAAATAATAGAGGTGTAAACACTATTGCTTTAACAAATGCAATCAATAATGCGCAAGGTCGTATTGATAATGCAAGAATCCCTAATAGACCAAATGACCCTAATAACTTCTTCTATAGTGCGCCTACTGTTATGGATGTGCAAGCGGCTATTGCAAGATCTCAAAATACATTAAATGATATTGGTAATGGGATTATTCCTAATCAAGATGCTAATCTAGCTATGACAGGCGCAATAAATGACCTATCAAGCAATTTAAGTAATTTGATATTAATTGATACTCCGTTGGTTAACTTGATAAATCAACTTATTCCTCAAACAATGCCTCCAAATTCATATTTCTTTGATGCTAACTCAGTATTGCAATTAAGCAATCAACTTGCTAGTACAAACCAAATTTTGGATGAACGCAGATCAATGGGTACATTGACAGCAGAGTTTTTAGTGGCTCAATATAGTTTATTAAGAATCGCTGAGGGCGGACTTTCTGTAGAGCGTCAAGATTTAGAGGCTGCTATTGCTAGAGCTGAAAGCATACGTCAAGATTTTGTAATGGCTGATCATTGGATTAATGTATTCTATCCAGTATTATCAAGTGCACGCACTATGGTGATGACGGCAAATGCTGATGCTAATGCTGTAATGGTTATGACAAATAATCTTAATGCAGCAATTGATGCGATTGTAGGCAACCATATTGACAGGACTATCTTAAGAGCATTAAGAGATAGCCTAACAGGTGGTACTTATATCGCTGCAAATTTCCTTCCTGATACTTGGGATAACTTTAATACAGCACTAACTGCATTAAATGCCATTGCAAATCCTGCAAATTTAGCAAATACAGTCACTATATTTGCAGCACAAGAGGCATATGGTCATTTAGTTGCTGCAAGAAACACTTTATTACCTAACAAAACTCCATTGATTGTTAGAATTGACTTTGCCCAAAACCTTGATACAGAAGCGCATACAGCTGCATCAGTAGCTCATTTAGATGCTATGACTTTGGCTGCTCAAGCTGTTGTTAATAATCAAGATGCAACTATTCATGATGTATTAGAAGCATTGGCAAACTTAAATGCTGCAATAAGTGCATTAGAAGTTGATAATCATGAACTAGCAAATTTAATTGCGCAAGTAGATGGTATGAATCCTGTGCATTTTACTACAGTTAGCTGGAATGCTTTAATAACAGTAAGAAATGCAGCAAACACTTTCTTGTTGTCTGGTTCTGCTAATATGGACCAAATGGCTGCGCATATCTATAATCTAACAAATGCTATTGCTGCTTTGATTGTTGACACTGATACTTTGCAGGATTTGATTGATGATGTAGAAATCATTTTAGAATACTATAGAGATAGTTATACGGCGCAAAGTATTACAAACTTAGAAAATTGGCTGGGCATGGTACTAACTATTATGGATAATCCGCACACTATTGAAGAAATTCAAAATGCAGTAATTGCATTAAGCGGAGCAGTAGGGTCATTAGTAAACATTCAAGAACTAAGATACTTAGTAGGAATTTTAGAACTTTATAGAGCGGCGGGTCTTTCTAACACTGATTTAAATCTTTTAGTAACTGCAGCTAATACAGAACTTAACTTAGGTACAAATTCACAAGTAGCATCTAGAGTGACGGTTATTAGAAACTTTATTCCTAATTTTATTACGCAAAATAATTTCTCAGGTGCGACTTATGCGGTGTATCAAGTAGTAAGAAATGGAGTTTTAGAAAATCTTGGCTGGTATAATGGTCAATTTATAGAAGGAGATAAAGGATTATTAGTTGATGCAATTGCTAATCTTGTATATGTAGGTGAATTAAGAGAATTAATTAATAGTTCGGCTATTACTAGTTTGGTTCAGTCAAGGTTTACTGCTTCTTCATGGACTGCTTTAAGCGGATTGATTGCTAAGACTCCTGATATGTTTAGCTATGCGGATGACCAAGACGATGTTGATGCGTTGATTGATGATATTTTAGCGGCGGTTAATAATTTAGAACTGGATAGATCAGAGCTTGCAGCGGCAATTTTGGCAGCACAAGGCAGAAATGCAAACAACTATACTGCGACTACTGCAAATGCACTTGCTGGTGCGCTGTCAGATGCTCAAAGCATTTATGCTAATTCAGAAAATTTTGATGAAATTGTAAATACTGCATTAAATTTAAATCTTGCTAGCCAAAATCTAATCTCTATCGTAGTAAACGGTGTTAATCTAAGGGATTTAATTGAAACTAAGTCACAACTATTAGCAGATTCAGATCAAAGTGAATATACTTTTGCTTCTTGGACTGCCATAACAACTGCATTGACAAATGCAACTAACATGGTTAATAATGCAGGTACATTTGCTATGGTTGAATCAGCATTTAATCAGCTTAATGGATTGACTTTAGTACAGCTGCCTCCTAATGTAGTTGACATGAGTGCCTTATCAGCTTTATATACTGCACAATATGCACTAAACAGGGCATCAGCAAATTATTCTAGCGGCTTTATGGCATGGCAAACTGCTATGACAAATGCATACAATGTACTAAATGATGTGACTTCATCAGAAGCAGTTGTAAACATGGCATACTCTGCATTAAACACTGCAATTGGCGGACTAGTGCAAATAACTCAAGCACTTAGTATACCTGCTAATGTCACTGTAGACGGCGCTATGCTTAACTGGGACAATGTTGCGGGCGCAGTAGGCTTTGGAATCTATGTCGGCGGCGTAAGATTAACGCAAGTTGGTATGGGTATCACTCAATTTAATCTTGCTTCATTAGGATTATCTACTGGCGTCTTTATGGTATCTATACGTTCGTTAGGAGATGGTATAAACTTTAATGATTCAGTGGGTTTAACGACGGCTATTCCTTGGACTTCTGTTGCACAATTATCTGCACCTACAAACCTTTCAATCTTAGGCGGAATGCTGTCTTGGACTGCACCTGCAAACTCTAATCAGTTTGTGGTAGTAGTAGGCGGAGTAGAGCATACAACAACAGCAACTCAATTTAATTTAGCGTCTTTAGGCTTGTTGCCTGGCGGGCATTTAGTTCAGGTTAGGGCATTAAGCGCAAGCACATTCTTTACAGAATCTGAATTATCTAATCCAATTGTATTTACCGTTGCAAATGTATTAATTGCGCCTACTGGTTTGATTATCAACAATGGTATATTGACTTTTAATGCTGTGGCTAATGCAGTGGGATATAGAATCAGTTTTAATGGTCAAACACACAATATTTCGGGTACGTCTTTTGTATTGCCAGCAGATTTGTCTGACGGTACATTCACAATCACTGTTATTGCTTTAGGTGATAATTATGAGTGGACAGACAGCCCTGATTCTTATATTCTTTTTATCGTAGATAATGGTGAAATTATACCTCAGACAACATTGGCTGCTCCTTCAAATATAAGAATTAATGGTGGAAACACTTTGATTTGGGATTATGATGGAAATGCACTTAGCTTTGAAATCAGAATCAGAGTTAACGGCAGCACTAATGCGGTTCATATCGTAAATACAAACAGTTTTTCAATTGAAAATTTAACTTTAATTGAAGGCACAAACATTATTGATATCAGAGCAATAGGTGACGGACAGCTTTTCTTAGATTCTGCTTTCTCAACTTATGTATCTATCACTATTGATGCTGATCCTGATGTTGATCCTATCATTGTGACTCAATTAAGTGCTCCTGTTATCACTTCAATTAATGGTCTGATTGCTAATTTTAGTACAGTTGCAAATGCCTATGCATTTGAGATTGAAATTCAAGGCAGACCTCAAACTATTGTTATAACCGACATGGAAAACTTTGATTTAAGCACAGTTGGGCTAAGTGCAGGTGCACATTCATTAAGAGTAAGAGCATTAGCTGCAAGCGATTCAGTATTTAGTACTTCAAACTGGTCAGTATCTGCAGGTTTTACTGTAATAGTATTAGACGTAAGTGCATTGGGAGGCTTAATTAGTCAATCTCAAAATATAATTAATACTCAAAGCGCAAATTATGCTGTTATCACTATAACTGCATTGCAAACAGAGTTAGCTTTAGCTTTAGGTGTATATAATGACCCAGCAAATCAAACTCAAATCAATGCAGCTTATGATGCTTTAAGAGCAGTATTTAATGGTTTAATTAATATAAGCGCATTGCAATCAGCAATTAATACAGCACAAAATAGATTGAATACAGTTGACGGCAGATATACTCCAGCTTCTATATTAAATGTTACAACTTATTTGGGACTAGCTAATATTAGACTTTCAAATCCTACTTCACAAGACTTAGTTGACAGTGCTAGACAAAATCTTTTAAATGCTTTAAATGATTTAGAGGCATTGACAGGGGATTGCGGAAATTATATTTGGGATTGCGGATGTGACCCGTTTGCGGCAGCTGTTTTAGAATTAGCAGCACTTATTGCGCATGTTGAAAATACTATTTCTTCTATGACAAACTTTAGTTATGATAGTTTCTCAAATCTAATTAACGCACTTATCATGGCTCAATTTAGACATGCAAATCCTGAATCTATAGCGCTTGTTAATGAGGCTTATTCTGTATTAAGAACAGCTTATGAAGGTTTGGTAATAAATAGCGGGGCAGGTGCAACTGTTGAACGAGGAGCATTGCAAGCATTAGCGGGTACAGTGACAGTATTATTAAGCAACACTCACAACTATACAGCAGCCAGCACAAATGCAATGCTTGGTGCGCTTGCAGCAGCAAATGTGATTCTATCTGATGAGTATGCTAGTCAAGAAGATATCAACAATGCTTATAGTGCTTTAAGAACAGCATTTAATGCTAGGGTAGAAAATGACCCGGCTACAGGCGGTACAACATTAAATGTGTCGGCATTAATTAGTTTAGTTGGTTCTGTGACAATTATATTAAATAACAATCATAACTATACAGTTGCAAGCGTACAAGCTATGCAAGGTGCCTTAGCTGCAGCTAATATGACTTTAACTGCTGCGGGCTCAACTCAAAATGATATCAATAATGCGTATCAAGCTTTAAGGACAGCATTTGATTCTAGAGTAGAAAATGATACAACTGGCGGCGGAATTGGTGATACAGTAGACCGAGCAGCATTATTGCAGCTTGTGACCCAAATTACTACTTTATTATCAAGTCCTCACAATTATACATTAGCTTCAGTGTCAAGCATGCAAAGTGCTTTGGCTTCAGCTAATATGATTTTAACGGATGCTTCTGCTTCTCAAGAGGCTGTTGACAGTGCTTATGACTCATTAAGGTCAGCATTT
Organism: Bacillota bacterium; assembly: GCA_009780325.1. Lineage (GTDB taxonomy): Bacteria > Bacillota > Clostridia > Christensenellales > Pumilibacteraceae > WRAF01. The sequence goes on from WRAF01000015.1 coordinate 21,640, forward strand.
AATGCAAGACAAATGAATGAGTCAAGCACTGGCGGCGGAGAAGAACCTCTTGAGACGGCAGCATTAATAGCACTAATCGGTCAATTAAATACATTGCTTAGTACAGCTCATAATTATACAGCGGCAAGCGTATCAGCTATTCAAGGTGCTATTGCTTCTGCTAGCTTAGTATTAGGCGATGAGTATGCTAATCAAGATGATATTGATAATGCTTATAATGCTTTAAGAGCAGCGTTTAATGCTAGGGTAGAAAATGACACAACTGGCGGCACTAATAATGTTGATATTGCATTATTAAGTCAATTAGTAGGTCAAGTAACTATGCTTATTAGCGGTACGCATAACTATACTCCTCAAAGTATAAATGCTATTTTAGGTGCTTTAGTTGCAGCTAATATGACTTTAGGAAATTCTAACTCTACTCAAACTGATGTCAACAATGCTTATGATGCTTTAAGAGCAGCGTTTAATGCTAGGGTAGAAAATGACACAACTGGCGGCGGAACTGGCGATGAAATTGATGCGGCGGCGTTGATGCAATTAATCGGTCAGATTACAATTTTATTAAACAATCCTCACAACTATACAGTAGCAAGCGTATTAGCAATGCAAAGTGCATTAGCTTCAGCTAGCATTGTATTAGGAAATGCGGATGCTGTTCAAGATGATATAAACAATGCGTATGACGCTTTAAGAGCAGTGTTTAATAACAGACAAGAAAATGATACTACAGGCGGAGGACCTATTTTAGATACAGCAGCATTAATGCAGCTTATGGGTCAAATCAACACAATTTTAACTAGTACACATAATTATACAATAGCAAGCGTAAATGCAATGCAAGGTGCATTAAATTCAGCTGCGTTAGTATTAAGCAATGATGATGCGACTCAGGATGATGTGAATAATGCTTATCTGGCTTTAAGAAGTGCATTTAATAGCAGAGAAGAAAATCAAATAGTAGGTGATCTTAATGTATCAGCATTAGTACAGCTTATGAGTCAAATCAGCTTTGTTTTAAACGGAACTCATAATTATACATTTGCAAGCGTATTAGCTATGGAAAACGCATTAAATGATGCCGATGCAGTGTTAAATAATTCTAGTTCTGTTCAAGATGATATTAATGATGCTTATACTGCACTTAGAAGCGCTTTTAATGCTAGAGAAACTAATCAAGAAGACGGTTTAAATGTATCAGCATTAATCACTTTAGTTAGTCAGGCTGCTATTCTATTAAATACTAATGCAAACAATTATACTGATGCAAGCATTGAAGCAATTTATCAAGCTAGAAATGCAGCGGTATATGCACTTGAAAATGCATATACTCAAGATCAAATTAACGCAGCATATGATGCTTTAAGGTATGCATTAAACAATAGAGAAAGCACACAAGATTTTGAAACTGGACCATGCGGAAATTTGGTTGAGGACTGCAATTGCGATGAAGGCGGACCAACTGGACCATGCGGTGATCCAATTGAAGATTGTGATTGTGATGGAGACACTCCTTCTTTAGATACAGAAAACCTTGTTGCATTAGTTGGATTGGTTTCATATCTTTTAAACAATCCTCATAGCTATACAATTGCAAGTATCACAGCAATGAGCAATGCGTTAACAGCGGCAAACAATGCTTTAACTAATCCTGATTCTACTCAAGATGATATCAACTATGCTTATGCTGCTTTAAGATATGCATTTGATGCAAGAGAAGTATTTGAAAGTGAATTTAATGTGTCTGCGCTATTAACATTGATTTCTCAAGCAGCTATGCTTGTTGAAAGTGATCATAATTATACAGCTGAAAGTATTGCTGCAATTGAGGTTGCTATCTTAGCGGCGGTACTTGCATTAGAGTATGCTGAGTCTCAAGATGATATTAACTATGCTTATGCGGCACTTAGATATGCTTTTGACAATCGTCAAGAGATTGAAGGCGGTGTTGTTACTCCTCCTACAGGCGGATTCATTGGCTTTATATTGGATAACTGGATGATTTTGGTTTTAGCTTTAGCGGGTGTTATGATTGTTGTTTTTGTTGCTATTATGATTGCAAAAATGAAGGGCGGCAAGAAAAAACAAAAGGCATTATTGGATATTAAAATAAAAGCAAAAGAAGCATTGAATCAAGCATTTGAACAACTTAATTCAGCAGGTATTGCGGTTATCAATTGCGATAATAATCCTGCTTGCATGGAAAGTCAAGGAGCAGCAATGGAGCAGCTTAAAAACACAGATGAGGCAATGAAAAATGCTGAAGAGTTGGTTCAAGAGTATCTAAAAGCAAAAAAACAAACAAAGGGCAAGAAAAATAAATCTCCTTCACCTGCATCGTTTTTATAAATTGAAGGAAACAAGCCCATTATTACTTTTGTAGTCAGTGTAGAAAATCAGTTTTGAAATAATTTTATATCTTTGTCTGCCTCCAACATTCAAAAAAATGAATTTATTTCAAAACTGATTGACTGATTAAATATTTTAAGATTATTTAAAAAACGCATTAATATGCAAGGGAGGGGATCAGATGAAAGATAATCAAGTATTAGCTGAAGCGCTTACGGCATTTTTTAAAGAGTGTACGATGGGTGTTAGAAAATTTTCTGATAACACAATCAAAGATTATAAAGAAACTCTTAATAGATTTATTGATTATATTAAAACTAAATACAAAGTTTCATTTGAGCAAATCTCTCTTGCAATGTTTAATGCAAAAAGTGTGGTTGAGTATATAGCTGAATTAAAGTTAAGTGGTCGTACAACTCAAGTATGCAATCAAAAATTGCAGAGGATAAAAACTTTTGTTGACTATGCGGCATCTATGTTTCATGAGTTTATACCCTTGCAAGATGCTTTAAGAACAGTTAACCCGCAGAGACAAGAAAAAATTGAAAATAAAAGACAAAATAATTCATTTAAATTACAACCACAAAAAATAGAACTGGAGGAATTTGCAATGGATAACACACAAGATATTAATAAACACTATCTTGAGCCTGAAATTAAAGAAGACTCAATTAAAGAGCACAGTATCTCATATCAACCTCCCGTTTATCAAGCACCTGTTTATGTTGCATCGCAGTCAACGCCAGCACCTTTGCCGCAAAAAATAGTACAAACTGTTTTAGAAGATAATCCAAAGCTAGAAAAAATAGAAACACAGTTACAAGATTTAATAAGGCAATTAGATAGAAAAGAAACGGATGAAAAATTTGATAAATTAAATACGGTGGTTATTGGACTTAGGCAAGAGCAGCAAGACCATCAAAAAAAATATTATGAAGATAAACAAGAGCAGCACTTAAAAACTTTTGAAAATAAAATATCTGAATTAGAATCAAAATTAAATCATCCAACTACTAAAATTGAAAACAACAATCAATACATAGATAAGATTGATGAATTGACTAGATTAGTCAAAAATATAGAAAACACACCAAGCTTAAATCAATATCAGCAACAAAATCCTAATCAAAACCAAAGCCAATACAACGCTAATTCAATGCGTCATACAGGAGGAAACACTATGTTCACAGATTATTCAACTTCAAAAGAAGAAGCAAGAGCACAAACAGAAACAATCATGAATGAAATTAAAAACTTGCATCATGAAAATATAAAAAGCTCTAGTGAGCTTAGCGATATAAAAGCACAGCTTGGTGCATTGGGTGCTTATAATAATTCATTTAATATGGGGCAGATGATAGCAAAGATTGACAGCCAAAATTATGCTAATCAAGCGCTTATGCAAATGATTAATGCAAATCGTATGGACACATCGCTTTTAGCAAACATGATAAATAGCAATGCGCAAATGATTAATAGCAATTGTACGCAAGGGCAAACATCTGTTCAGTATATGCCTATGCCTTATGGACAAACTCCGCAATCAAATCAACCGATTATTGTTAATACTACTCCTGCTCCTGCATACAAATACCCGCAAAATAATGGACAGCCTATAGTTATTATGCCTCCTGCATATCAAGGAGCAAACAATCAGCAAGCACCGGTTCAATATATGCCTATGCCAATGCCTTATCAAATGCCAATGCAACAGCCTATGATGAATAATGCACCAAATATGCAAAACCCTCAAGTGATACATCCTCAAGCACAAGCTCCGCATCAAATGATTAATGTAATGCAGCCAGGGACTACTTCGGCTATACAGCCTCAAATGCAGCCGCAGATACAAGCACAAACTCCGATTCAGACTCCGATAGGAGAAACAATATCACAAGAATCACATATGCATACTCGTGACAGATATAAAGCATTTACAAATAACAATATGCAACAACCATCAAAATCAGAAACTTATTCACCGCATGCAGCTAGTCAGACAAGCATTTCGGCAGCACCCATGACTGCGGTTGAAGTTGCGCCTGCGCCTGCGGCTATTATTGTTGCGCCGCACAAAGCAGAGCCTGCAACTATTGAGATTGCTGAAGCAGTGGTGCCTGCAGCAGCAGCGCCTGCGCCCATAGCAGCAGCTGCACCAGCAGCGCCTGTAGCGGTAGTGGTAAACAATCCAGTTCCAGCAGCTGCACCTGCGCCTGTAGTGGGTACAGCCACACCAGCGGCAGCAGCAGAAAATCCAATGCAAAAAATGCTTGCAGACATGGCAAACAGATTAAATGCAATGAATGATAAATTAGGTGACTAGTACTCTGTAAAATCTTTTTCTTGTTTAATACGGCAACTTTTTGGATAAAAGGATTTTCATTTTTAGGTTTTTTATGTGCATCCAGTACACTTAAAGCCTTAAAATGAAATTTTCATCTCAAAAATCTACTCGTATTAAAGTCAAGAAAAAGATTTTACAGAGTACTAGTAATAAATTAAAAACCCAAATCGCATTATGATTTGGGTTTTATTTTGCTTAAGTACTATCATATAAAAATTATTTATCTAAAAGAAATGACATTTTTTTTAGATTTGAAAAATGAGTGGTGCCTGAAATTTTTTCGAATGTTTCAGTTTTTAATTTAAATAACTCAGTAACATAATATGGTGTAAAACCACATGAAAAATTGCAAAATTTTCCTGTAAATTCTGATAATAGTTTTAATTTATCATCAAAAGCAGCTTGTGAAATATTATTCATTATTGAATCATATAAAGTATTAGCAATATGTGAAGATAGATTATTAATTTTTGTGTTCCATTCTTGACGTAACAATGATTCAATATCATCTCGTGCTATGTTTATTTGCTTTGCAATGGTAAAAAACTCTTCAAAAGCTTTATATGTACTAGAAGGCAAGCGCTTAACTAAGTTGTGGTTATGTTCTTTCCATGCTTCTGTTGTATATCGTGGAATTTTATAAATTTCTGTTAGAGGTAAATTTTTATGTGAGATTAAAACAGAGATTATATTCAATTCTTCCATGACTTTTTCAATACTTAATATTTGATTAACAACAATAGTTGCGGATGTTTGCTGCTTTTCTTTTTTGTGGCGATAAAATTTTGCATATGCTAAGATAAATCCTGATATAGCAATTAACAGTGCTCCTATAGCAATCCAATCTGATACTTTCATATATAAATCTCCCTTTTAGTTTTTAGTGGCTATTTTATATTCTTCATCAGATACGGGTTCAAGCCAAGTATATGACCCTTTTGAGATTTGAGTATTTATTCCGATGTGCGTAAAATCACTATCAGAAGCCGCTCCATGCCAATGCTTGACTCCTGGCATAATCTCAACCACATCACCCTTGACTAAACGCCTTGCAGGTTGTCCCCATTCTTGATAGAATCCCATACCTTGAGTACAAAGCAGGATTTGTCCGTTTCCATTGTGAATGTGCCAGTTGTTTCTTGCGCCTGCTTCAAAATAAACATCATAAAACTTTGCATCATAAACATCATCATTTTTTGTTAAATAATTGATATAAGCATTGCCGATAAAATTTTCATTGCCGCAATGTTGTCCTTTAGGGAAGATAGTTGACATAATTAATTTTCTCCTTATAAATACAAAACGAGTCAAACATTTATAGAGTGCGTTGTTAAATTAAGCGTTTTTTTATGTTAATTTAATGGACGCATTGTGATTACTGTTCCTGCAAAAATAATTGAAGAATCAGGAATTATTGTCCATTCACCGTCTATAAATGCAACGATTCCCACCTCTCTGCCCCTTATTGTATCATGCACAACCTGCAACTGTCCGCCTTGAATAAATGCACTAGTTGCACGAGAGACAACTTGAATATCAAATATTAATTCATTTGTCCATGCAAAATGAAAGAAATTCCACTCATCACAGTCTTCAGTAAATTGATGAACAAATGTACCTTGATTCCAATATCCTTCAACTCTTTGTCCTGTCCATGTTAAAGGGGTTTTATCTTCACACCCATATTCAAAAAAGAAACTGGGTATATGCTTCCAAGATAATCTTCTGCCTTCATCATCTTGCATAAAACTACCGGCAGGGTGCTCAATCCAAGTCCAATTTGGGTGATAGCCCCAAATATGCTCTGTGCCGCACTCATCATATACTACAATATGGCTAGACTGAACAAATACAGCATTTTCTTCTGCAACTTCATTACCTGCTTCATTTAGCCATACTCCCTCAGTATAATGAGCATCTACCCAATGTCCGCCTTCCCAATGTCCCCAATATCTAAATTGAAATTCTAATTCAGGGGGAGTAAGAGTGCTTAAATCAACATAAACAAGTTCTCTATTATTGTTTTCATCGGCAACAATCATAAAAAGATTACCGTCTAAAATTAAAAAGCTGTCTCTGTGGTCATGGTTATTATGGTTATTGCTAAACCATGTCCAGTTTTCAAATCCAAATGGTCCTCTATAATGTATGTGCATATTGCCAAAGTGAAGATCTAATAAAAAATTCCCATGCAATAACCGGTCATTGCTCCAACCAGTGCTTCTTAAAAATACATTAGTGTTGTCGCATAGGTCAACAAGCTGACGATTTTCATTAAATCTTCTAATCTGTGTAATATTTCTCAAATGGTTTTGACTTCCTCGTTGAACCTGCCTTATTTCATATATATATCCGTCATCGCCTCTATAAAAGTTGTTGTGGTTATAAAAAACAATGTTTCCGTCAGTTTCATTGACTGTATTATTTCTTACAAAAATGTTTCCAAATCTGTCTGCCATAACAGACTGAACTTGGATATTGGGATTAGGAACAAGGTTAGTTGCAATTAGATTATCATTTTCAATTGACAAAACATAAAATCGTCTATTGCTGCTATTAGAAGTCCAATCCACAAAGCAAATTACATTGCCGTCATGAATATTTATGTTTATATGTCTGTGTGCAAAATAGTCAGGCATTGGTCCTGCTATATCAGCTAATGAATAAATATGTCCGGTAGGCATATAGACTGCAAAGCTATGAGTGTTCCAGCTTATATCAAAGTTTTCTCTGTCAAAGTTACGGTTTTGGTCTCTCTCCCAATTCCACCAGCTAGCAGATCCGCTAACAAATCTTAAAAATACAAAGTCACCTGATATGTACATTTTGTCAATTTCGCCAGGAATTTCTGCTTGAGTTAATATCTCATTATTTTCTATTGCTGTATGGTTATAAAATTGAACTATATTATGATTGCCGTATTCATCAATAGCATATAAAAAACTGCGTTGGTTTTGAGGAGAGGCATGCGCAGCAATTAAATTTGAGTTTCTTTGTGCTGTTTGAGCAGATGTATCTGTTTGATTAGAACTTGCAAGCGCCAAAGCAGAAACACCGTCAAGGTTTATAGCAAAGTTTTCTAAGAAGTTGACACTGAAAAATTGCTCATTATCAAAATCAAAGTCTCTGTCAGTAGTGACACAAGCAATAGTAGTAAAAATAAACATAGCAAAAATGCAGGCAACTAATAAAATAATAGTTTTCCTTTTCATAAAGTCTCCTTTTTTTATCCTAATTAAGATAAATTGGCGCACTCGTAAGGATTCGAACCTTAAATGACGGTTCCGTAGACCGTAGTGATATCCATTTCACCACGAGTGCAAATTGTTGTGCTCGTGGTGAAATCTATCTTAAAAATAGACCACTAGCACAATTATTACAATATTATATGCAATCAAAATTTATTTGTCAAATCATTTTAGTTGCAATTATAAAATAATTTATGTTATAATATGGTTATGAAAGCATGGAGAATTAAAGAAAACGGCATTAGCTTAGATAAAATGGATACTCAAGAGGTGCTTGACTCTTGTGTGAAAATTAAAATTGCTTATGCATCCGTCACTTTGACAGACCGCTTAATAGCTCAAGGTAAGCTCAAATGTGAATACCCATTGATACCTGGGCGTAATGCTGTTGGCATGGTAGTGGAAACAGGAATTAATGTTAAAAACTGTACAAGAGGGGATATGGTTGCATTAAAACCGCTTTCTAGCTGTGGTGAATGCGCAAAGTGTCTTGATTCAAAAAATGTTCAGTGTGAAAACACCTTAGCATTTGGTATAACAGAGGCAGGCTTTCTGTCTGATTTTAGTGTGGTCAGCAGTGACAATATAATTAAATTGCCAGAAAGAGTGAACTCTGAAGATGCAATTTTTATTGATTGTATTGATATTGCAATTGAGGCTATCAGCAAAATGGGGCTAGAAAAAGGTGAGTATTTGGCGATTTGCGGGGCAGACGACTTAGGCATAATTATGGCACAAGCAGCAATGTATTATCAAATTGTTCCTATCCTTATTGATATGGATCCATCATTTTTGCAAATTGCTGGTGATTTAGGTGTATATTATACTATAAATAGTGGTGAAGAAGATACAAAAAAGCAAGTTTTTGCACTAACAGGCGGCAAAATGGCGCATGCGGTTGCTTATATGAGTGAAAGCAACTATCCTTTTAATTCTAGTCTAGAGTATGTAAAAAATGGCGGAAGTATAGCTATTTGCGGACTTAGTGATACTTTAAAAGAACTCAATGTACCTATTGGGCAAGTTCATGCTAGGGGATTGAGTATATTTGGAATTTTAGAGAGCAATAAAAATATATTGAGTGCGATAAACATGCTTGCAAGCAAAACAATTATAATAGATGCTTTGATAGGTGAAAGAATTGATTTTAATGATGTGGATAAAGAGTTGAAAAAAGAAATTTTGCAAGGCTCAACTTACTTAAAAACTTTGGTCAGAATGCCGTAGGAAAAATATATGCTTTTGTTGGTAGATTTCAACAGCGTGACATAAATTAATTGGTTTCTTAAATTGTAGTTTTAGACTATTCTAAAAATCTTAATTTTGTCATGCTGTAAGCATCTCTTCTTTAAAAAACAATAATTACTTTTTAAATCACTGCTATAAATTACATTAAATTATATAGTAAAATTTTAACAAAGCAATAAAAACGCTTGCGTTTGTTTTTTTATTGTGATAAAATGTGTTTGTCCTTACTCCTATATATTTTGAATAGGGGTCGATAGTCCAAAAGGAGGTAAAAATAAATCATGCAAAAATATGAAGTTTTGTACGTTTTAGCGGCTGCGCTTGAAAATGAAAAAAAGGAAACTTTTATTGAAAAGTATTCTAAATTAGTCGTTTCAAATGGCGGAGTGGTTGATAGTGTCAACAAGTGGGGTTTAAAGAAACTTGCTTATCCTATCAATTATAAAAACGAAGGCTTTTATGTGCTTATGAATTATCAAGCTAATGCTGATTTTAATGCTGAACTAGAGCGTCAGTTTAGAATCGCAAAAGATGAAGTAATTAGATTTATGGTGACAAAAGCAATTGAAGCACCTATTTTGGCACCTAAAAAAGAAAAGCCTAAAGCCGTCAAAAAAGAAAAAGAAGAAGCTAAAGCTATAAGTACAGAAGAAGTTAAGACAGAAGAAATTAAAGAAGAAACAAAACAAGAAAATGAATAAAATTTAAATTAATTATAAAGTAAAAAAAGGAAAAACAATTTATGAACAAGGTTATTTTAATTGGAAACTTAGTAAGAGACCCAGAAACTGAAACTACTCCTCAAGGCATTACTGTATGCAAATTTTCTATTGCTGTTAATCGTCGTTTTATTAACTCTAAAACTGGTGAGCGTGATGCTGACTTTTTCAACATTGTTGCTTGGAGAAATCTAGCAGAAAATTGTGGTAAATACCTGGAAAAAGGCAGAAAAGTTTGCGTAGTGGGCGCAATTGAAAATAGAAATTTTGTTGACAAAGACGGAAACAAAAGATATTTTACTGATATTGTTGCAGATGATGTTGAGTTTTTGACTCCTGGCAACAAAGATGCTTCTGATTATGCTGGTGCGTCAAGATTTAGTGATAAATCAAATGATAAGGGTGAATTAAAAGCTATCAGCGGAGATGATGAATTACCATTTTAAAAGGAAACAAACATGGAAAATAAAAAACCAAACAAGAGTTTTGAAGGCGATGATAAAATCAAAAAACATCGCAAGGCTCCTAAAAAGAAAGTCTGTCAATTTTGTGTAGACAAAGTTAAAGATATAGACTATAAAGAAATTCAAAAATTAAAACGCTTTATTACTGAAAAAGGTAAAATGTTGCCTAGGCGTACTTCTGGCGTTTGTGCTCCGCACCAAAGAGTGCTTAATATAGCTATTAAAAAAGCTAGGATTATGGCATTATTACCATTTAAGGCAGAGTAATGATTTTTTTTATGGTATAGGAAAAATACTTCGTCTTTCAGTTGTCTGCGTTTGAGAATATCTCGAACTCAAAAAAGCCGAGCTACTAGCAAGCGAGGGAAGTTTGCAAAGCAAACCTTTTTTATGCATTAGTAATTATCGTTTTATTGAGAAACATTGCACGCCAAAAAAACCCCGCCACAGCAAGGCGGGGTCGGGGCAAAGCCCCTTTTTTTATTACTAAACAAAAGAAAGAGCGTGTTTTAACCAAAGGCACGCTCTTTCAATTCACAATGCACATTAGGACGGTGCTTAATTTTAATTTTCTTAATATACATGTGGATAAATTGAAATTGACTTTAATTAGGCATTGTAAATTTATAATTATGGAGTTAATTTAATGATTTCAGTCAACTCAATTTCAGTTCAATTTGGGTCTAGGATATTGTTTGATAATGTGTCTTTAAAGTTTAATAAAGGCAACTGTTATGGGATTATCGGTGCAAATGGTGCAGGTAAGTCCACTTTTTTAAAAGTGTTATCAGGCGACTTAGATGCTAACAAGGGCGATGTTTCTATTGATAAAAATGCTAGGATGAGTGTTTTATCTCAAAATCAAAATGCTTTTGATGAGTATACTGCACTTCAAACAGTAGTAATGGGACATTCTAAGCTGTGTGAAATTCAAGCAAAAAGAGATGCATTGTATGCTAAAGAAGATTTTTCTGAAGAAGATGGTATTTTAGCAGGTGAATTAGAAGCCGAATTTGCAGAGTTAAACGGCTATGAAGCAGAGTCAGACGCAGAGACACTGTTAAATCAACTTAAAGTCGATTCTAATCTTTTTCATATGCCTATGGGTGAATTGGATGCTAAAATAAAAGTCAAGGTGCTGCTAGCACAGGCATTGTTTGGAAAACCTGATATACTTATATTAGATGAGCCTACAAACAACCTAGATGCAAAATCTGTTAAATGGTTAACAGATTATTTGATGACATTAGAAGACTCTGTGGTCATTATTGTATCGCATAATAGGCATTTTCTCAACAAAGTATGCACGCATATTTGCGATGTGGATTTTAAGCAAATTCGCATTTTTGTAGGCAATTATGATTTTTGGTATGAATCTAGCCAGCTATTATTAAGGCAAGCAAAAGAACAAAATAAAAAGGCAGAGGCAAGGGCTAAAGAATTAAAAGAATTCATAGCACGGTTTAGTGCAAATGCATCAAAGTCAAAGCAGGCAACTTCACGCAAAAAAGAATTAGAAAAATTGTCTCTTGAAGACATAAAGCCGTCATCAAGACGATATCCTTTTATTGAATTTAAGTATGAAAAGGACATCGGGAATGAAATACTAGAAGTAGAGGGTTTGACTAAAAAAGGATATTTTGAGAATATCAGTTTTAAGGTCAAAAAGAATGACAAGATTGCATTTTTGTGTTCAAACTCTCAAGTAATATCAATGCTTTTTGATGTGCTTATGGGTATTGAAAAAGCTGATAGCGGTTTTTTCAATTGGGGAAAAACAATTACGCCAACATATTTACCGCATGATTATGATGATTTTTTTGATGGTGTGGACCTAAATCTCGTGCAATGGATTGACCAGTTTTCAAAAGATCATTATGAAGAGTATTTAAGAGGCTGGTTAGGGCGCATGTTATTTTCTGGACAAGAGGCTTTAAAACAAGCAAAGGTTTTATCTGGAGGAGAGAAAGTGCGCTGTATGCTATCAAGGATGATGCTTCAAGGGGGGAACTTTTTAATATTAGATGAGCCAACCAATCACTTGGATTTAGAGAGTATAACTGCACTTAATAAGGGCATGACAAATTTTAAGGGTAATATGTTATTTATTACTCAAGACCATGAAATAATTCAGACCGTAGCCAATAGAATTATTGAACTTGATAAAACAAAAGTTTTTGATAAAGATATCAGCTATGATGATTATTTGGAGTTATAATTTTTATTAAGAAACTACTATGATAAAAACTTTTCAATTATTTACTAAAATAGACTGGTTAATGACAGGGGTGCTGTGTTTGTTTGTAGCAGCGCAAGTTTTTGCTGCACTAGAAATTCCTTATTATATGGGTGCAATTGTATACAGATACAATACAAGGCAAGATGTATGGGAAAATGCAGGCTTTATGATGCTATATTCATTAATATCCATCATATGTCTTATAGCTATGACGCTAATTGCCTCACGCATAGGCGCACATGTTTCTAAAACTTTGCGTTCTGAAATATTTAACAAAGTACAAAGTTTTGCCCCGCAAGAATTAGGAGAATTTTCCACTGCATCATTAATTACACGTACAACAAATGATGTTGCACAAGTAGGCATGGCAGTGCAAATGTCGCTGCGCTTTTTAATTCAAATGCCCATAATGGCAGCGCTTGCAACTGTACGAATTTTAACTGCAAATTTGCAGCTATCAATTGTCGTAGCTATTGCCATTGCAATATTACTTATGTTGGTGGGCACAATGGTAGTAATTATTATTCCAAAATTTTCAGTTTTGCAAAAACTTACTGACAAAGTAAATGCTGCTGCTAGAGAAAACCTAACAGGGTTAAGAGTAGTGCGTGCATATAATGCACAAAAATTTCAAGAAGATAAATTTGAAAAACAAAACAAAAAATTAACAAAAGTACATTTGTTTGTAGACAGGATAAATGCACTAGCTGATCCTATTATTAATCTAATTATGCATGGGGCAACACTAGGTATCTTTTGGTTTGGAGCATATCTAATTAATGCAGATGTTACTAATAGCCTTGACTCAAGCGATTTAGTGCTTTTTATGGGATTGGCAGCACAAATGTTGATGGCGTTTTTACTTATGATTATGGCACTAATATTTGTACCTAGAGGCATGGTTTCTGCTAAGAGAATATTTCAAGTATTAGATAAGCCGCTTAAAATGCAAGAAGGTGACGGGGCGGATTCAGCAGCAAAAGGTGAGGTAGAGTTTAAAAATGTGAGTTTTAAATATCCTGATGCAGAAGAATTTATATTACATGATATTTCGTTTAAGATTGAAAAGGGGCAGACTGTGGGTTTTATTGGATCTACAGGAAGCGGAAAAAGCACATTGATTAAATTAGTGCCAAGGTTTTATGATGTGTCTGAAGGGCAGGTATTGATTGATGGTGTGGATGTTAGAAAATATAAAAAGAGTGAACTTTATAAAAAACTAGGGTATGTTCCGCAAAAGGGAGTGCTGTTTAGCGGTACAATTAAATCAAATATTGCTTTTGGTGAGTTTGATAATAGCTTAGATGATAATCATTTAATGCAGGCAGCGTCTGTTGCATGCGCATCAGAATTCATTGAAAAAAGAGAACATAGATATGATAGTGAAATTTCCCAAGGCGGTAAAAATGTTTCTGGCGGGCAAAAACAGCGTTTATCAATAGCAAGAGCCATTGCAAAAAATCCGCCCATCTATATTTTTGATGATTCTTTTTCTGCGCTTGATAATAAAACTGACAAAACATTAAGACAAAATTTAAAAGAACATACTATTGATACTACATCCTTAATAGTTGCATCACGGATAGGTACAATCATTAATGCTGATAAAATTATAGTTTTAGATAAAGGCAAAATAGTAGGCGAGGGCACGCATGAAAAGCTTTTAGAGTCATGCACAGTTTATCAGCAAATAGCAAGCTCTCAATTAGATAAGGAGGGTAACGATGTCGCATAATAATAATTCTAAAAATGAAGAGATTCGCCCTCAAGGTGTTGGTTCTCGTCGTATGGCATTTGGGCGTGGTACTTCAGGTGAGAAACCTAAAGATTTTAAAAAGGCGCTTGGCACTTTATTAAGATACCTTAAACCAGATACTTTTGGATTAATTCTTGTCATTTTTTTATCTGTTGTTACAGCTGTCGGTACTGCAATTGTCCCTTATTTTATCCTTATTTTAGGTAATATCATAGAATCTGCAATAGCAAACGGCAATCCAATTCCTATAGATCAAATCATCACAAATGCCCTAATTGCAGCAGGCGTAATAGTCGCTGTTGTTATATTTAGATACCTTAGATCGTTTGTAATGGCTACAATTACGCATAGGACGCTTAAAAGATTAAGGGGTGATATTAATACTAAAATCAATCGTTTGCCTCTTAAATACTTTGATAAGCAGTCATATGGGGATGTTTTATCACGCATTACAAATGATGTTGATACTATCGGACAAAGCTTTAATCAAAGTGTGACCACGGTTATATCTTCATTTGTGCTTATGATAGGGTTGATAGTCATGATGTTTATATCTCATTGGCAGATGGCATTTGTGTCTATCGCTGTTATCCCGGTGTCATTTTTGACTATAATTATATTAGTGAAATTCTCTCAAAAATATTTTAAACGAATGTTTAAATCATTAGGACAAATGAATGGTCACATAGAAGAAATTTATTCTGGTCATGAAGTAGTGCTTGCATACGGGGCGCAAAAAGAGGCGGCAAATAAGTTTGAAGAGCATAATGAAGAACTTTTTAAAACATCGTTTAGGGGCAACTTTTTCTCTGGACTTATGTTTCCTGTTATGAACTTTGTGGCAAATTTAGCATTGGTGGCTGTTAGTTTATTTGGGGCGCTTATGTTTATTAACAGCGGTGATTATTATATGTTTGGGATAATAGTTGGGTTTATGCTTTATGTTAGGCTGTTTACTAATACTTTGCCCGAATTAGCGCAAGTGGCAACTTCTATACAGACAGCGGCGGCGGCCTCTGAGAGAGTTTTTGAGTTTTTAGGTGAAGAGGAATTAATTAGTGAAGAAGGGAAGGATATCATAAGTTTGAGTGATTTTAAGGGAGAGGTAGAATTTAAAAATGTAAGTTTTGGGTATGAAGAAGGCAATAAAGTTATTAATAATTTTTCAGTTAAGGTAGAACCTGGGCAGAAAATTGCGATAGTTGGACCTACTGGGGCAGGAAAGACTACTATAGTCAATTTATTGATGCGTTTTTATGAGATTAATGAGGGAGATATTTTGATTGATGGGGTGTCTATTAAAGATATGACTAGGGCGCAAGTTGCATCTCTTTTTGCAATGGTATTGCAAGATACTTGGATTTTTGACGGCACTTTTAAAGATAATATTATATATGCTAAAGAGGGTGTGACGGATGAGGATGTTAGGGCGGCGGCGCAAAACGCAGGTATTGATCATTTTATTAAATCACAGCCGCTTGGATATGATATGCTTCTTGATGAAAATACCAGTATTTCTGCAGGGCAAAAACAGCTTGTCACAATTGCTAGAGCTATCATTGAAAATGCACCTATGCTGATATTGGACGAGGCCACAAGTGCAGTAGATACAAGGACAGAGGTGTTGATACAAGAGGCTATGGATAAAATTTCTAAGGGCAGAACATCATTTATCATTGCACATAGATTGTCAACAATAAAAAATACCGACATTATTTTAGTAATGAACGGCGGTGATATAGTAGAACAGGGCAGCCATAGGCAGCTTATGGAATTAGGCGGGCGATATGCGGAATTGTATAAAAGTCAGTTTGAAAGGGTGTGATTTATATTAAAAAAAGTGGGTAGATTATAAAAGTTTACCTTATTATAAAGAAAAGATGCTTATAGCGTGACAAAAATAGATATAGAGCGAATAGTGTAGAAATTACAATATAGTGTAGCCATATAAATGAATAATTTTATATCCTATCAAAGATCTTCAAAGCCCAAAAGATAATCCGATGTGACCTCAAAAAAGTCGCACAGTTTTTTTAGTGTTTGAAAATCAGGTTCTCTTTCACCTCTTTCATATTGACTAATTGTATTTCTGCTAAACCCAAGTTCTTTTGCTAATTGCATTTGGGTTAATTCTTTTTCTTCTCGTAACTCTTTTATTCTTAATATTATTTTATCCATTAAGAATATTTTGTCTCAATATGAGACAAAACGCTTGACAAGTCTCATATTGAGACGCTATAATACCCATATGGAAAACAAAGATAAAAGAGACATAATAGATGAATTGTATTTAACTAGTATGAGGATAGAGAATATATTAGATATAGCGGATATATTGGCTGCTAAATTGGACAATTTTAATCCAAAGCATTTGATAAAAATAGTATCATATTTAAGGACGTTATTTTATTGCGGCAAGCAGTTGATAATAGAGCAGGAGGAGAGTATTGAGGGAGTATTGTGATTTGCTTTAATCTAAATTTTGTCATCTTGTTATGGGTCTATCCTTTATAAGAAAATAGCTATTTTTCTATTGGTTCTTCTGTTTTTTCTTCATTTACTATCATGCCAACCGTGCAGTGTTTTATTTGTAAATCTTTATCATCTTCTAGTGTATCATGTACGAATCTCATTATTTGATGTGCTTTTAATGCGGTTAAATTGCCGTCTATTTCAACGACTATATCTACATAAATTTTGTTGCCAAACATCCTTGTGTGCAAAGTGTCTATAGAATTTACACCTTCTGTACCTAGTGCGATTTCTTGTATTTTCGCATAAATTTCTTCACTAGCAGCAGTGTCAGTGAGTTGCTTTATTGCGGGTTTAAATATACTAAAGGCAACTTTGAAAATGAGTAATGATACTAATAAAACTGATATGCTTTCTGCAATATTCGTTTCTATAAATAGGCTAAAAATTAATCCTATAAGTACGGCAAGTGAAGATAGACTATCTAATCGGCTATGCCATGCATCTGCTCTTAAAATATCAGATTTTATTTTTTTGGCATGATATAATCCATACCAAAATAAAGCTTCTTTTATTAATATTGATGCTGTTATTACGCTAATTAAATGCCAATTTAGCTCAGCTTGCTGTGGCGAGAGTATCCCTATGATTCCTTGCCATACAAATAATACACCTAGCCCTGTTATTAACAGGGCAAAAAATAATAATGCTAATGGTTCAATTTTTTCATGTCCGTAATTATGTTTTTTATCTCGTTTTGGACTTGAAAATAGTACGACTATGACAATGGCAAATGATGTAATTAAATCTGTGGCAGAATGTGCTGCGTCGCTTATTACTGCTAGGTTATCAAAAATTAGTCCAAAACTAAATTTTAATCCGACTAACACTATATTTGCAATTATTCCGATTATCATCACTCGGATAATAGTTTTTTTGCTTTGAGAGTGTGAAAATTCAAGGTCTTTTTTCATGTAATTTACCTCATTTTAGTTCCACATTTATCAGCATATTAAAACACCTATGGAACGATACTGTCCCACAGGTGTAAAACAAGTTTACTTCACCTGCTGTTGCATGAAAGCAACCCGACCCCAGTGCATTTTTTTTTGCAATGGTCTGCTCAGATTTTTTATTATTATATCATATTAAAATTAGTGTGTCAACTAAATTGTGTCATGAATTTATATCATTTTAATA
This sequence comes from Bacillota bacterium, assembly GCA_009780325.1. GTDB lineage: Bacteria > Bacillota > Clostridia > Christensenellales > Pumilibacteraceae > WRAF01. The sequence continues at coordinate 39,679 of WRAF01000015.1, forward strand.
TATGTAAAAAAATAAAATTTGCAACAATAATATTTAATTATTTTTCATTATAATAAGAATACAAATGTGCATAGAATCCATTTATGTCTAACAATTCTTCATGCGTGCCTTGTTCAATTATACCATCCCCAGATAAAACAAATATGTTGTCACTGTGTTTAATACTAGATAGACGGTGGGCGACTACGATAGTTGTCCGTCCTTTTGATAACTCATCTAAAGAAGCTTGAATTTGCATTTCAGATACATTGTCTAGGGCACTTGTTGCCTCGTCCAGTATCAAGATAGGCGGATTTTTTAAAAATGCTCTGGCAATAGAAATCCTTTGTTTTTGTCCGCCGGATAATTTTACGCCTCTTTCACCAACCTCAGAATCATACCCTTTAGGCAATGACATAATAAAATCATGAATACTAGCTTTTTTTGCTGCTTCAATTATATCTTCATTATTTGCGTTTAAATCTCCATAACCGATGTTATCTTTAATCGTGCCGCTAAATAAAAATACATCCTGTGCTACTATTCCTACATTCTTTCTTAAAAAATCACGCTTCAATCTTTTTATATCATGACCTGCAATATTAATTTCACCCTCATCAATCTCATAAAATCGTGGTATCAAATGACAAAGTGTAGTTTTTCCGCCCCCGCTAGGTCCTACAAATGCTGCTGTTTTTCCTTTCTCAATCTTAAAGCTTAAATTCTTTATTATTTTTGTTTTTCCTTCATTATCCCTTGATGCATAAGAAAAACTTACATTTTTAAACTCAATATCTCCTATTAAATTATCCGCATCAATTAAATCTTCGCCATCAACTTCAGGCTCAACTCTCATGATTTCTTGAAAACGCCCAAAGCCTGTTATACCATCTTGGATTTGTTCAAAAATTCCCACAAACAATGATATTGGTTGAATCATAAAACCAATTAATAACAAAATAGTAGCAAGCCCGTCTCGCTCTATTATTCCATTTATATAAAATAATGCGCCGCTTAAAATAGCTGTTAGATACAATAAATTATTAAAAAACCCTGTACCAGAGAAGAAAATTGCCATGTGCTTATAGGCATTGCATCGTGCTTTTTTAAATTCACTATTAGATTTTTCAAATTTTTCAATCTCTTTATTTGCTGCAGTATATGCTTTTGATACTCTTATGCCGCTTATGCTTGATTCTATATTTGCATTGATTTCACTTACTTTTTCTCTTGTTTGCCTAAAAGCATTTTCCATTTTTTTGCGCCTTAATACGGCGAATAAAACCATGAAGGGGATAAGCGACAGGATGATTAAAGCCAACAGCCAATGGGCTAGTATAGCAATAATTATTATTGCACCTGTAAGCGTAATAGTAGACAAAAAAATGTCTTCTGGCAAATGATGGGATAATTCTGCAATCTCCCATAAATCATTTGTCATTCTTGTCATTATTGAACCAGTTCTATTGTCATCATAATATTTGAATGGCAGTTTTTCTAAATGTTTAAATAAGTCGCTGCGCATATCTGCTTGAATTCTTACACCTAAAATATGTCCCCAATAATTAACAATATATCCCAAAATTGCCCTAAGGATATATGCTAATAGCAATATCCCTGCAACAACTAAAATAAACTGAACATTGTTATTATCTGGGTTAAAAATTTGACCTGCTAATACAGGAAAAAACAATGCTAATACTGCCATAAAAAAGGCACAAGTCAAATTAAAAACAAATAATTTTTTGTGTGGACGATAATATGATACAAATTTCTTAAACATAATATTAAAATATCATAAATTTTTATATAAGTCTATTAAAATATGTGCATTTATTCATTTGACAAGCTATATAATGTTAGTATAAAATAGTTTGTGTATCAAACTATTTTATGTGGAGAGCGATTATGAGCAAAAAGAAAAAACTTACTCTAGAAGAAAAAATTACAGGGTATAAACCAAGAAAACCTTCTAAACTGTTAGCGGCAGTATACATGCCATATTTTAAAAGAAAAATATGGAAAAGATCAAATGCAAATGTCACACATCATTTTGATTATAAAAATCTAAAACCGCCTTTTTTAGTTATGTCCAATCATCCATCATTTGTTGATCACTTTTTTGCTGCAATTTCATTAAGACCTCCTCATAATCTTACATATGTAGTCAATCGTTATTTTTATCATAAAAGAGCATTTAATATTTTGTTAAGAGGTATAGGTTCTGTCCCTAAAAAAATTCATCAATCTGATATTGGTGCAATGAAAAAGATGTATAAAGTAGTCAAAGACGGCAGACCAATCTATATTGCTCCTGAAGGTGTACAAAGCATAAACGGTCAATCTATGGGTATTATACCTAGCGTGACTAAACTTATAAAATTGTTAAAAATTCCTGTTGTTACTGTCAAGATAGATGGGGCATTTTTGACAAGGGCAAGATGGCGTTTTGATAAAAAACCATTTAAAGGCAGAGTAGATGTTAATGTGAAACTACTATTTAATGAGAATGATGCTGTGCAAAAAACAGATGAAGAGTTATTAAGTGAAATAGAAACAGAGTTAGCCTACAATGACTTTGAGTGGGTGGCAAAAAATAAGATAGAGTTTAAAGGCAAAGATTTAGCGCTTAATGTGGATTATGGGATATATCTATGTCCTAGATGCGGATCAGAGTTTAAGATAGAGGCAAAGGATAATGCGGTTAGGTGCTTAGAATGCGGCAATGGTGCTAATATAAATAAATATTATCAACTAGAGGCGTTTGATGAAAATTGTGTTGTCCCTAAAGATTTAGGCGAGTGGCATAATAAACAAAGGGCAGTTTTATATGATTTAGCAGCGGCAGAAGAGCTAGTCTTAGAAGATGAGGTGCGGCTAAAAATGTTTAATAAAAATGGATTTAAAGAGATAGTTGTAGGCAAAGGTAATGCAAAAATAGATAAAGAAGGGTTTAAATATAATTGGTCAGAAGGCAAAGAAGTTAATCTAAATATACCTATAAGAAATTTGCCTAATCTGGCTTTTACTCCTAATCAAAGATTTTATTTGTATCATGATGATATTTTTTATTCGTTTGTTCCTTCAAACACTAAAAGTGCAGTCAAATGGAGTACGGCAGTTGAACAAATGTTAAAATATTATAATAAGCAAGGACAAATACAGATATCTGAATGACAATAAAATCAACAATAAAACAAAAGCTGACATTATTTTATTGTTGTCTGTTTGGTAATATTATAAAATGGAAAAACAAAATAAATGTATAAAAGAAAAAGCTGATTTATCAGTAAATTTAGATTATTCCATCCCTATTAATACTACTTTATATAGAGATTATTTTATGGATAAAAATATAGGACAATTTGGTGAATATATAGAGCCTATTACCATGGGTGATTATACAGTTAGGTTATTAAAAAACGAAAATGAACTTAAAGTCTATCAAGACTTAAGGTATAAATATCTTGTCTTAGAATTTGATCCTAATAAAAAAGGAGACCTAGATACAAATACAGATTTTAATCTAGGTTATGATAAAGAAACATCTCAGCTTTGTGTTTTTTATGATAATCCAAATACAAATGAGCAAGAGCTTGTAGGCGGATATATTTTGATGCGCTTTAAAAAAGATCAGTCTTTTTGTAAAGCATCATTAAAATATGATTTATCTAAACTATTAAAAAATAATAAGCATAAGATTTTAGAAACCACAAGGGCAGTCACCCATCCAAATCACAGAAATGGATTGACTATCAATCTTTTATGGAAAGGGATTGAGAGCTATTGCAAAAAATATAATCTAAGATATATTATTGGCACATTAAGTTTTTCAGGAACAGACCCGCATATTTATAGCCAAGCTGCAAGCTATTTATTTCATAATTATCTTATGCCGTCTGAATTCATGGTTACTCCGCTTGATAAACCTAAAGGAGCAGCTTTTTATCATACTGTTATTCCTAAGGATGAACTTGATACAGTGCAAGCTTTGAAAGAGATTCCACCATTATTAAAAGGTTATTTAATGATAGGCTCTAATGTAGGCACAGGATTTTATATTGATAAAGAACTTAATACAGCTGAAACTTTTACTATATTAGATTTAGAGAATTATGGGAAATATAGGTTGAAGTAATTAGCTATGAAATGGATTGGATGGGCAGGGGAGGGAAATTGAGATTCTTACAGGATGACAAAGTGTCAGATGCTTACAGGCATGACAAAAATTGAATTAGCAGGGCATGGAAGAAATTTAAGGATTAGATTTTAGGCATGTTAGACCTGCTAATGCTGTCATAATACAAAACATATTTTTATTAAAGAAGAGATTTTTTGCAGGATGACATAAATTTAAGTCTAAGCGGAATAACTTCTGCATTTAATAGTCCATTATAGCATCTTACAACCTTTAATAAAAGGCAAAGTCTAAAATAAAATATTGCAACCTTTTTTATAACTTAGCATAATATAGTTATGACTAATTATATAAAAGAGGTACATAATGGAACAAGGTTATTTAATTGTGCAGGTTATTGCGGCTGAAGGAGCTCTTCCTATTGAAAATGCAAAGGTAAGAGTTTTTTCTTTAAACAATGTACTGCTTTATGAGCAAACGACAGATGTCAACGGAAACACCAGTAAGTTTGCTTTAGATGCTCCTGACAGCAAACTGCAACAATCAATAGAGACTGCAAAAAATGCATATACTCAATACAATGTGTTGGTGGGTGCAAAAGGATTTACTCCTATTTTAATAGAGGGTGTGACTATTACTGGCGGCTCTGAGTCAGTGCTTCCTGTTAATCTGCACCCGTTATGTGACGGCAGGACAGAAAACTGCGGTTATGAATACATACAAATCCCGCCTCCTCTTTGTGCTGAAGACACCCCTCCGCAATTACAGCATATAGAACCTGCTTCTCAACCTAATGTCCCTTATAATTCACCTGCAGACAGCCCTATATATTATTCGCCGCAAGAGTGGATAGAGGATGGGATAGAAGCACGCAAAAAAGACCATTATTTGCCGCCAATTAATCCTGTCGGAAGCGTTGCAAGATATGACGATGAATATTTTCCTTTAGAGAATTTTGGTTTTGTTGATTCAATGCAGAATCCAGAATTAAGAATTCAAAATCAAAGTATGTCTAATAATATGACAGCAGGTAGTGAGCTTGCTAATATGGGAAACGGACTAAGAGTAAATGATTTTTCTAGTCCAAGCAATAATAATGGGCAAGCGATAAATTATAATAATGCAGGTATGCAAAATCGCCCTAGTGCAGGCAATGAGCCTATTGTTGTTGATGATACTATAACAACTGCTATTGTTCCGACTGCTTTTGTAGAAGAGCGCTCGCAGCCTATCTCCATTGCTCCTAGATTAGGAGCTTCACCAGGTGCGCATCCAGCGCAAGCTTTAGGTCCTATCTTTTTGCCTGAATTTGTGCGTGTTAAATTAGGATTGCCAACATCAAATGCACCTGTTGTGCGTGTGCCTTTTATAGACTATATAAAAAATGTAACAAGTTCTGAAATCTTTGATACCTGGCCAAGAAGTTCAATGCTGGCAAACATTCATGTCATAGTTACTTTTTTATTAAATCGTATTTATTCAGAATGGTATCCGTCAAGAGGTCATAATTTTGATATTACTTCAACTACTCAGCATGACCAACGCTTTATTTATGGCCGCAACATTTTTGCTAATATTGACCGCTTAGTAGATGAAGTATATAATGTTTTTGCTAGAAGAGTGGGCTTTGCAAATCCATATTTTACGGAATATTGCAACGGAACAACAGCGACTTGCCGTGGATTATCTCAATGGGGGACAGTGACGCTTGCTAATAGGGGATATACTCCGCTGCGCATATTGCAATTTTATTATCATAATGATATGCGTCTAGAAGAAACTAATCTTTTTCAATCAGTAGTGTCATCATATCCTGGTACGCCGCTTAGGATAGGTTCTCAAGGTCCGGATGTTTTGCGCATACAAAATTTTTTAAATCGTATCCGTACAAATTTTCCTGCTATTCCGACCATCAGTCCTCCTAATGGGTCATATCAAGCGTCAACTGCTGCATCAGTAAGGGCGTTTCAGCAGTCGCAAAATATGACTGCAGACGGTGTAGTTGGTTTAAATACATGGAATCGCATAACAAGAATCTATGTTGCAGTAATAAGATTATCAGAGTTAGGCGGTGAGGCAGAGAGAGTGGGATTATCCCCAAACCCTCCTACTGTTATTATTAGACAAGGTGATAGGGGGGTTAATGTAGCACATCTTCAATATATATTAGATATGTTGTCAAGATACTATGCAAATATACCTGCCATTATTAGAGACTCTAGTTTTGGTGCCAATACTAGAAACGCTGTATTAGCATTTCAGCGCATGGTAAACATTAATCCTGACGGAGTAGTTGGACCTGTGACTTGGAATAGATTATATCAAGCATATAGAGGAATGACTCATGTTCCTAGTCTTCCCCCTGTGCCGCCTCCAGGGATTGCTCCGCCTGCGCCTGGTCCTCAAAGACCATATCCAGGTGTTGTGCAGAGAGTAGGGGCTAGAGGAGAGAATGTAAGGTGGATTCAAGAGAGTATTAATATAATAAGGCGTGTGTATCCTGCTATTCCTGCTTTAACTGAAGACGGAGTATTTGGTTCGCTTACTCAAAATGCAGTAATAAGATTTCAGCAAACATTTGCACTTGTGCCTGACGGATTGGTTGGACCAATGACATGGGCTAAATTAAATGATATGAGAAATCAAGTGACAGGCGGCACTGCTGCACCGCAGCCGCCCACAGGCGGACAGCCGCCGCAGCCGCCAGGGGCAAATATCCCAGCATATCCTGGACATTTGATACAAGAAGGAGCAAGAGGTGATAGTGTTAGGCAAATTCAAGAGGCGCTTAATACAGTGAGAAGACGGTTTCCTCAGATTAGACAGCTTAATGTAGACGGAGTTTTTGGACCATTAACAAGGGCAAGTGTAATTGCTTTTCAAGCGGCGATGGGTTTAGTGCAGGATGGTATTATAGGACCTATTACTTGGCGGGCACTTATGGAAATGGCTGCAGATTTTAATGCGCCGATGAATTTTAATGGGACGCTATTGACTGTTGGCAGCAGAGGTGAGGATGTAAGACTTATGCAGCAGTTGATAACTGATTTATCAAGGCAGCATGCATCTATTCCTGTACTTAATGCCGATGGTGTATTTGGACCTATTACGCAAGGGGCTGTGAGAGATGTGCAAAGGACATTTGGCCTTAATGCAGACGGAATAATAGGACCTAATACATGGGGTAGAATTGTGAGTGAGTGGAGAAGATTGTAGTTTTTTATAAGTATTGAGAACAAAAGTGCCATTCGGGCACATAAGCCCGTGCTATGAGGTCTTCGTGGGCTTGCGCCTTGCGGCACTTCGGGCGCCCTATATAGGCGCCCTTTTTGTTGATGCAAGCAGCTTTCTTTCAGACGATAATTCTTAGCGCATAAAAAAGGCGGCTAAAGCCCACTTCCCTCACTTAGAGGTTCGGCTTTTTTGAGTTAGCTTATCCTTTTCTCACAAACGATTTTTCCTATACTATAAAAAAACAGGCATGCCAATTATTTGTCATGCTTTTTTATTGCGCTAGGAAATATATTTCATAAAAATAGGATAACAAAGAAGTGGGTTAAAAGGGGAGGGGAAATGCGAATGCAATGTACTCAGCAGCCTTAAAGCGCCAAGAGATGCCATCATTAATATTTTAAATTTCTAATACAAATTTCTTGACAATATAACATTTTCCATGTTATCATTTCCAATAAATGGGAATAATAGTGGATAGAGGTGAAACAAAATGAAAAAATTTAAGAAGATTTGGACAATTACTCTTTGTCTAAGCCTAGCACTTATTTTATCCGCTTGTGCCGTGTTTATGGCAAGGGGGCAAGATATGAGGGATTATCAAGCAATCTTTGATAGAAATGGATTTGCACTTATCACTGAAGGGCAAATTTCTAGTCAACCTGTTGTTATTGATTCTAGAGATGAATTAGAAGTTTATATTCAAAAAGTGATTAATAGCTTTGATTGGTTAAATGATTTTCCTGATAATAAAAGAGAAATCATAAATGCAATAAATGCTTTTTATGCTGAGTTTGATACAAATTTTTTTAGTACGCATAGATTAGTTATTGCCCACATAGATTCAGGCAGCGGATCACTTAGTTTTAATTTAAACAGATTAAGTCTAGTCAATAATACCTTGGTTGTCAATATTGATAAAAATTCACCGATGGTGCAAACTATGGATTATATCAACCACATCTTGTTTTTAAGTGTAGCAAGGGGCTATGCAAACTTTGATAATGTTTCTATAAATTTAAATATCCTTCATAGTTAATCGCTAAAATTTTACTAAAAATTTCCAACTAAATAATATAAATGTTTCAATGCTCTCATGCTAAAACTATTAGTATGAGAGCATTAAATCAAAGAGCGGTCATTGTCGGTGCTTCATCAGGCATCGGCTTAGCTACCGCAAAATTATTTATAGAAAACAATGTAGATGTAGTCAATATTTCTAGAAATCAAGCACCCGAGGGCACTGTTGACTTAGATATTTTAGCAGATGCGTCAACAGAAGGCAGTTTAACTGCTGCGATAGATTATGCTGCACAAGAAGGGAAAATTGACACCTTTATTTATTGTGCAGGCTATTCAATGGCATCTCCATTAGAGCATTGTGAGCCGCATGATTATCGTTATTTGTTTGATGTCAATTTTTTTGGCATTATAGAGTCACTTAAAGCGGTTATACCTTATATGAAAGAAGTGGGGGGCAGGATAATATTAGTATCATCACTTGCAGGCACTATCCCGCTTATGTTTGATAGTATTTATTCTGCATCAAAAGCTGCAGTAGATAAACTAGCAGAAAGTGCAGATTTAGAATTAAAGCCTTATGGGATTAGAGTTACAAGCGTGCGCCCAGGCGGAGTAGCTACCAACTTTACTTTTAAGCGCAATGTATATGGTGATGAAAAAATTGGTGAATATGCCGACAGACAACATAAGGCTGTTGCAAGCTTAGCAAATATAGAGCAAGGCGGGATGGAGCCTGAGAAGGTGGCAAAAGCGATTTGGCAAGTGATAGACTCTAAAAATCCGCCGGTTAAAAAGGTAGTTGGTGCAAAAAATATTGCATTTGATGCTGTTACAAAAGTATTACCAAGCGGTGTTGTAAGTTTTTTAAACAGTACAAGACAAGAGTAATTAATAAAAATTAAAAATTCAATAATAGACCTGTTCAATAACCTAGATGGCACATCTAAAGTTTTTTTATGAACAAAAGTGCCCTTCGGGCACGTAAGCCCGTGCTATGGGGTCTTCGTGGGCTTGCGCCTTGCGGCTACTGGGCGCCCTGCATAGGCGCCCTTTTTGTTGATGCAAGCA
>WRAF01000016.1 GCA_009780325.1 Bacillota bacterium
AATATAATTTGGGAAATGTTGGTGTAGCAGGTTTGTGTGGTCGGGCGTGTTGAGGGAGGGGGGGGGGGTGGGGGTGATATTTATCACGCAACAGTTATTTTCTATTTTTTTCCATTTGCTGCATTTATCGCATTTAACAATTTTGCCTTTATCTCTTAAAATAAAGCAGCCAGTGCAAAGCGGGTATATTCCGCTGGCTTTAGTGCATATTTGGCAGGTTTTTGGTGGCATATGTATTTTTCCTTTTCTATAAATTAATTCGTATAGAATTTTACAGCATTATTTAATAAAAGTCAATCAATATTTTGAAGTAATTTTAGAATAATTCCAAATTTTCATGACGAAAAACCCCGCTAGATAAAAAAGAGCGGAAAACAAGATTGTTATTAATATTATGTAAAGCCATGATGGTATAGGCAGAGCATAAGCAAAATCCCAATTAGGGTCAAAAAATGGATAAGCAAACCAATCTATGATAAAGCCCCTTATAAGAGAAAAGGCAAAGTATAAAAGCGGAAAAATCAGCCAAAATGTGACATGCCTTAATCTGATTTTTTCTTTATTATCACCTGCTGTTTTTTTCATATATACAAATAATAAAATAGTCATAATGGGCGATAATCCATGAAAAAAGAAATCGGATAACCTAGCATACCAAAGATTCCAAGGAAACGGAGTCACCATCCATCTTAATGCTCCATAAAAAATTATACCGACTAATATCACATATAAAGCTATTCCGCAAAAAATCTTTGGTGCAAATAAATTTTTTTTAACAGCTTGTTTATTTGTTAAAATTGCTATGCCTGCTAATATCAACCATACAAAAAGCAATATATTAGCCAAAAAAGTAAAATATGCAAGATAATTTATCCCTGAAATTTGATTTGCGGCATGATATTTAAAATTAGACCACATAATCATATACATAACAACAACAAAACTCCCAAATATCCCAAAGGATAAAAAGATGACGCCAGTTTTTTTATGGTTTAGTGAAAAGTTTTTCATATAATATTATTCTAAATTATAATTAATGGCTTTGTCAAGCTGGTGATTATAAAAAATGTCTAATACTATAAATTAAGCATTAGACACTTCTTCCTCAGTGCTTACACCGTATGGCACTGCTTATATATTGGACGTCATCAATTTTTAAGTGCAGGCGCTTATTTGTACAACTTGCAAAGGGAAGTAAGTTAGTAACTATATTAAGTGATTAGATTTTTATAAAATTCAAAAAAAGGCAGAGTTATATAAAACTCTGCTTTTTGTTTTTTTAATTTATAATTAACCAGCGTACTCTCCGCTAGCGATTGCTTCTTTAACGGCTTTATCAAATTCACCCAAGATTAAAGATTTAAGCATTTCTCTAGTTTCAGTATTTAATGGATGAACAATGTCTTTATATTCACCAGATGGAGTTTTTTTGCTTGGCATTGCAATGAAGTGATCATCAGTGCCTTTAATAATTTTGATGTCATGGATAACAAAGCAGTCATCAATTGTGATAGTAGCAACGGCTTTTAATTTGCCCTCATCTTTTTTTACTAGTCTGATACGAGTTTCAGTAATGTTCATTTAAAAGTACTCCTTGTTGTTGCCATCCCTTTTTTGATGGCTTATTTAAGTTTAATAATATTAGTATACCACAGTTAAAATTAAAAAACAAATGATTTTACATTAATTAGTAAAAATTTCCTGTTAATTTCATATTATGGGATATACTGTGTTTGGTGATTAGAAATTGGTCAAGGATGACGTATAAAAAATACACAATAAATTAAAAAAGGAGATAAAAAATTATGAAAGAACAAAAGAATATTCATTTTATTGGCTGTAGAGGTGTAAGCATGCAAAGACTTATGAAAATAGCAAAGGGAAGGGGTGATTTAGTTAGCGGTAGTGATGTTTTGTTAGGCGGACACGATAAAAAAAATATACATAGCGGAATTGATTTAGTTGTTTTTAGTGCGGCGATTAAAGAAGATAATGCTGAATTAGTTAGAGCAAGGGAATTAGGTATTGAAGTTATGAGCAGGGGAGAGTATTTAGCAAAGGTTATGGAGTATTTTGATATAAGCATAGCAGTTGGCGGGGCGCATGGAAAAACAACTACTACTGCAATGATGAGTGAGGTGTTGGCTGCACTAAATCCAACGGTTCATATTGGGGTGGATAATCAATGTGCATTTAATGATGACAATTTATCGCTTGATACTAATTTTGTTTTTATAACAGAAGCATGTGAATACAAAAAGAGTTTTTTAGAGCTTAAGCCCGATATAGCGATTGTCCTTAATATGGATTTAGATCATACTGATTGTTATGAAAATCTGGAGGCGGCAAAATTAGCGTTTTATGAGTTTATTGATAATGCAAAAAAAGTGGCGATAGTAGGAGATGAGTTTGTTAGATGCAAAATGCAAAATGCGAAGGATACTGAAAAACAAAATATAATTAGAGTAGGGTTAAAACCATCTTGTGATATTAGAGCAGGATTATTGCGTCATGATGAAAATGGTTGTTATAGCTTTTGTTTATTTATAAATAAACAATGGAAAGGGCGCTTTAGATTAAAAGTGGCTGGCAGGCATAATGTTATAAACTCATTATTTGTTATTGTTGCTGCGTTAGAATTAGGGTTGTCTTTAGATGAAATTAGGATAGGCTTAGAGAGATTTAAAGGTATAAGCAGGAGATTTGAAAAATTGGGGCAAATCGGTACTAGTACAATTTATTCTGACTATGCACATCACCCAAAAGAGATTGATGCTTCAATTGCAAGTATGCGTGAATGCGGATATAAACATTTGACCATATGTTTTGAACCGCATACTTATACTAGGACTCAAAGTTTTTATAAAGAGTTTGGTGCTAGCCTATCAAAGGCAGATGAGGTTGTGCTGTTGCCCATATTTGCCGCAAGAGAGCAAAAAGTGATGGGGGTAGAGTCGAATTTGATAGAAAAAGAAATGAAAAGGGCAGGATATGCGGCGGTCATATGTGCAGATGATTATATGAATGCATGCGAATATTTAAAAAATCACTGCTTAATTAAGGATAGTGCAGTTGTTTTTATGGGTGCGGGAACTATTGATAATCTAGCAAGAGAATTCATTATTAATTTTCAGAATAAAGAGGGCTAAACTTATTTTTTATAGTATAGGAAAAATACTTCGTCTTTCAGTCGTCTATGAGAAATGTATAAGCTAACTCAAAAAAGGGGTGTCAAAGCAAGACACCCGAACTGCCTTTAGGCGGCTTTTTTATTATGAATTGTTTCTTCTTTATTTGGTATGCGTGCTGAAAAATTTATAATAACATCTTCACAGCAGATGCATTTATAATAATCTATTTTTAAAGGAGCTGCATTATGCTGTGTAATAATATTATTTTGCGGAGCTGCAGTATTATGTGAAACTGTATTATAACCATATTGTGGAATTGTATTATGTTGATAAACTGCGTCGTTTTGTGGAATGGAAATTTTGTTATCACTAATGGTTAATTTTTTATTATATTCTATTTCATTGCTTTTAGTTAATTGTTTAAATAGTTGATGAGTGCCAGTTGCTGCTAATCCACTTGCTCCGCCTTTGAAAAATGCAACAAAAAAGTTTTCTGTTGACAATAAGCTAGGTAATGAAAAAAAGATTATCATACCTAACAATGCTCCGAAACCTGCAGCAATCAAAGGAAACAATCTTAAGATTTTCTCGTTGTTATTAGAAATCTTTTTTAATAAACTTAATCCGATAAAATTAATAGATGTCATGATAGGAACAGTGATATAATATAAAATGTCCATGTTTTATTTTCTCCTTAGCGAAAAGATTGTTATAGCTGTTAACAATCCTTATATTATATCATTTTATGCAAAACAACTGAAAATCGCAACCAAATATACTAGTTGGCTATAAGGTATGATTTTTTGTCTTTTAGTTAAAAACTCCCCTGCTTTTCGTTTGACTAAAAAATTCCTCTCATATATAATAGTGTCAAATACAATATAATTTTGGAGGAAACCAAAATGTCTTACACTAATAGTGTGTTAAAAATGATAGAGGAAAAATACTCTTATCAACCGTTATTTGTACAAGCTGTTAAAGAAGTGCTGCACTCATTAGAGCCTGCAATCAAAGCCAATGAAGCAGCGTATAAACAAAACGCAATCTTAGAGCGCATGGTAGAACCTGACAGGCAAATTGTTTTCAGAGTTCCTTGGGTGGATGATAAAGGTCAAGCTCATGTAAATGTTGGATACAGAGTTCAATATAATAATTCAATAGGACCATACAAGGGCGGTATGAGGTTTCACCCTTCTGTTAGCTTAGGTGAAATCAAGTTTTTAGGATTTGAGCAATGCTTTAAAAACTCTTTGACGGGACTTCCTATGGGCGGCGGAAAAGGCGGAGCAGATTTTGACCCTAAGGGTAAGTCTGAACAAGAAATTTTTAGATTCTGTCAAAGTTTTTTAATGGAATTATTTAGACATGTTGGTGCAGATATTGATGTTCCTGCTGGTGACATTGGTGTTGGTGCTAGAGAAATTGGATATATGTACGGCACTTATAAAAAGATTACTCGTTTGCCAGAAGGCTGGATTACAGGAAAAGGATTGGATTATGGCGGGTCTTTGATAAGAAAGCAGGCTACTGGTTTTGGCTTGGTGTATTTGGTGCAAGCAATGCTGCAAGAGCAAGGTACTTGCTTTAAAGGCAAAACTGTAGTAGTGTCAGGATCAGGTAATGTTGCTATCTATGCAGCTCAAAAAGCAATGGAATTTGGCGGCAAAGTAGTTGCAATGTCAGATTCATCTGGCTGGATTTATGATAAAGACGGTGTTGATTTAAAACTAGTGCAAGAAATTAAAGAAGTTAAGCGTGCAAGATTAAGTGAGTATGTTAAGACTAGAAAATCTGCTGAGTATCATGATGACGGCAAGGTTGATTCGCTTAGATTATGGTCAGTTAAATGTGATGTTGCTTTGCCTTGTGCTACGCAAAATGATATTCACTTGGCGCATGCTAAAGAATTGATTAAAAATGGTGTATTAGCTGTGGGCGAAGGTGCAAACATGCCTACAACAATTGATGCTTGCAATGCTTTTCTAGCTACTAAAAAAGTTTTATTTGCTCCTGGCAAGGCTGCTAATGCGGGTGGTGTTGCGACATCTGGTTTAGAGATGACCCAAAATAGCATGAGATTGTCTTGGACTGAAAAAGAAGTAGATGAAAAATTGCTTGCTATCATGAATAATATTTATAAAAATATGAGTACAACTGCTAAAAACTTTAAAGACCCAATCAACTTTATTTTAGGTGCAAATATTGCAGGGTTTGAAAAATTAGCAAGAGCGATGCTTGCGCATGGGGTTCAATAAAAATTAATTTAATATTAAAAAGGGTATCTATTTTAGTTAGATACCCTTTTTTAATGTAATGTTGAGATTCTTATAGAATGACATAATTTAAGCGGATTAGTTTCTTGTGATTATTGAACCAATTTTAATTTATGTCATTCTGCTTTAGGATAGCATCATTATTTCTTTAGGCTGCTTTTTTATAACTTAATAAATATACTTTGTCTTTGTTACTTTATAAAGATTAGATTTAAAATTAAAAAAACCCGCCCTTAAAGAGAAGGGCGGGATGGGGAGAACCCCATTTTTTCTTTTGTATTTCTTTAATTGTATTTCTTTTGTATCTCAAGTAGTATTCCCATTACAGTATTAGTTATTCATGTGTTTTTTTGGCGAAAAAGTTGAGTATTCAAAAAAATCGCATTGTCGAAAAAATTGATTACTCATGTTAATCGCTTTTAATATATAAATAAAGTGCTTAAATTACATAAAACTGCATATATAATTATAATTAAGGTTATATACTTGATGAACAAGTTAGCTTATTAATATTATAATTATGTTTGAAATAGGTTTATTAAATGTAATTTTTATAGCTTTTGTTTCAGGTGCAGTGGGTACAACCATTGGCGGCACACTGGGCATTTTAGTCAAAAAACCAAACAAGACTTATATTGCATCAATGCTTGCTTTTGCGGCAGGCGCAATGCTGGGCATGGCTTTATTTGAAATGGCTCCTGAATCTGCTCAATATGGGGGAATCATTCCGCTTTTGGTAGGTTTAGGTTTAGGTGCTAGCTTTGTGTATGGATTTGACTTATTGTTTCATAAAAAAACTAAAGATGCCTTAAAGTACAATCATTTAGAAATCAATATAAGTTTTAAAGAGGGTGAGGCAGTATTAGAAAAAAGAAAGCTTTTTAAAGTGGGGCTGGCTGTTTTTTTTGCAATTATTTTGCATGATTTGCCAGAGGGTATTGCAATCGGAGCGGGCTATCATATGGGAATTGGTCTTTTAATAGGACTAGTGATGCTGCTGCATAATATACCTGAAGGATTGTCTATTGCTGTACCTTTAAAAGCAGCAGGGGTTAAGAATTTTAAAATTATTTTAATAGCCTTTTTAGCGGGTATTCCTACAGTCTTAGGTGCAATAATCGGATATTTTTTAGGTGCAAATGAGATGCTAATTTCTTATACGCTTGCTTTTGCCGCAGGTGCAATGATATATGTTGTTTTTTCAGAATTATTGCCTATGGCATATGATTATTCTAAAAAGAATAATTTAACCACTCTTTTAGTTATAATTGGGGCAGTAATGATAATGGTTTTTGCTTATTTATTGCATTAGGCTATTAATAATTGTTGACATTTATTTAATTAGTGATATACTATAAGTGTGAATTTTTATATTTCGTTTGATGGGAATAATCTAGTTGCATTTATTTTTTCTCAAGTATTTACTTTATTTTCTTATGTTGCTATAGCTATCTCTTATATGGTTAAAAAGAGACAGCATGTTTTGATGTTGTCTGTAATCAATGTCATATTTTTTGCTGTTGCTATGATGCTGCTTCAAGCTTGGTCTGCTTTAGGTGCTGTGGGTGTTGCTTTAATTAGAAATATAGCTTTTTTAATTAATGATAGTATAAGAGTAAAAAAATATGCTGATAGCGGCAAAATTGCTCCAAATGAAAAAAGAATTACTAAATTTGATACAATTGTATTTGTATTTGTTATTTTAGCTACTATTGCTATCACTTTGATACTAAACTTCACGTCTGATTATATGTCTGATCTTGATTGGATTTTTTCATTTTTGCCTGCACTTGCGACTATTGCTTATACAATCTCTGTCTATCAAAATAATATCAAAATATATAGGATACTTGCTATACCAACAAGCTTATTGTGGCTAATCTATCTTATTTATGTAGCAAGTCCTGTGGGCATATTATTAGAGAGTGTATTATTAGGTGTAGCATTAACATCAATCGGATTTTATTCAATGTTTGAAAGAGAGCAAAAAAAGATTAAGGAGCAAACGCTAAATGCAAATGAATGATAATAATGAAAATAAAAGGGGAATAAACGACCCTGATTTGATTATAAAAAAGGATGTTTCTAAAAAGAAATGTCCTAATTGCAAAGAAATGGTTGAGTATAGAGAAATGTGTTCTAATTGCAATCATTATATGGGTGAGGGGCGAAGAGCAGCTTATCAGCCTATGAGCCGCAAAACTAGATGGATAATTAAATTAGTATTGACTGGGGTATTGACTATTGTTGCAGTTATTTTGTTGTGGGATAATATCACAGCATGTGCAAACTAAAATTAGAGAAGAATTTAATTATTTTTAATTCTGCAGGAAATATAGAAACTTACACTACTTAAATCTAATTTAAATTTATGTCATGCTGTAGGCATCTCACCATTATTCTTGTTTCGCAATATATATAACCCTCTTTTGAGTGGATTTGATAATGCCTAACATTTTTTAATATGGAAGAGATTCTTACAGAATGACATATCCGCTTAAACACTATTTTGTCATGCTGTAAGCATCTCATCTTTATGAAATACGCACTAGGCGGGGAAGTGGGCTAAAAGCTTATCTTTATTTTATGCCATAGGAAAAATTGATTTATTTGAGAATGCTTAGAAACCAAAAAAACCCGTGCAATGCAAGCACGGGTCGGGGCGCTAGCCCCTTTTTTTATAGCAATTAATAAAAATTAGCACATTTTTGCGCTTAGTCTAATATATTAAAAGGCTGGCGTTTTTTTGTGTGTGAATATGTGTGAATATTTTGTGAAAATATTTGAATAAAAATTTCACGAAACTTTTTTTATAAACGCTTGACAAATAGACTTTGATTATGGTATAGTCTAATCGGTGTAGGTGTAAACTATATATTAATAGTTTAAATATCTACACTACATAAATTCATCAAAAAATAAAATAAATTCTCAGGAGGGAGATTTATGAAAAGCAAAAAAAGACTGCTGGGCATACTGCTTATCATGGCTATGGTGATTGTATCTATCTTTGCTATTACTGCTTGTGATCAAGAGCCAGCACCTACACCAGGTTCTGAAGAAGGCACATATGTCAGCATAGGAGGCGAGCATTCCATCATGCTTCATGCAGGTCCTACGGGCACAAGGTTTGCTCTATCATTTAGCGGCGAATCAGTTATGGCAGGGTATTATACTCTTAATCAGACAACGCTTACGCTTGAGTTTGATGCTGACGACGCCCCAAATGCAACTGCTACACTGCAAAATGAAGAGATTAACCTGACTGCTTTTAACCGTACAACTAGGTTTTTAAAGCGAGTTCAGCGTACAGTCACTTTCGATTCACGTCAAGGCAGCACTGTGCCGTCCGTCCAAGTATTAAACGGGCAAGTAGTGCCAGTGGGTCAAACAAGAGTGCCAACTCGTGCCGGACATGATTTTGTTGGTTGGTTCTTGGATGCAGAGGGTAATAATTCTTTTGAATTTGGCGTAAATGTCATTGAAAGAAATACTACTGTTTATGCATATTGGAGAGAAAGCGTTGATCCTAATTATATTGGTTTTGCTATTGATTTTGACTGGGGTATAGACGGGCAGGCAAACCCTATAGGCACACAAACAATAAATGGCAGACTATATAATATGCCTCAAACTATCACAAGAGCGGGCTATACTTTTGGCGGCTGGTGGGTGAGCATGGTTGAGGATGCTAATGCGCTTACTTATCAAGCAGCAGTTAGATCAACAGTTTTTGTTGAAGATACAACACTGCATGCTTTGTGGATTCCTGCAGGAGCAGCTGTTGCTGCACCGCTTGTGCAAGTAACTAGAGACGGCGCAATCAGCTGGAATTCAGTTGCAGGTGCAAGTATATATAGACTAAGCATCATCAATCCACATGGTATCAGAGTAGTAAATAATATAAGTATTCCTGGAGCTACTACTTCGTTTACTCATAATTTTTCAAACTTAGGCAACTATACTATTGAAGTTGTGACTGAAGGTGTGGGCGGAGCTGCGTCAGCTGCTGCTGTCAGAGGCTTTAGACACAGAGCTTTGCCTAGAGTATCTAATTTTAATGTAGTTAATTCTGTATTAACATTTAATCAAGTACCTAATGCAGTTAGATACTTTGTATCAGTTCAGTTTGGTACAGGCGGTCAAACATTTAATAATATTCCACTTGGCAATTCAAATAGACTTCCTTTTGATGATGCAAGAATGGCACAAGGCGGTATCACTTTTACTGTTGAAGCGGCTGCGCCTGGTTTTGCTAGTTCAATAGCTACTTTTGTGTATGATAAAGAATTAGGCACTATTACTCAAATTAATATTGATACTGTGACTCAAACTGCATCATGGAATGCAATTGCAAGCGCACAAAACTATGTTGTATCTATCAGAAGAGGTTCTGATACTTTGACTATTGACAATGGTTCTAGAACAAGCATCTCTTTAAGAGAGTTTGCTCAAGGCGATATGCAAATCAGCGTAAGACCAGAGGCAATCGGATACAATTCTCCAGCAGGTGAGCCTGTTTGGACTCCATTCAACAAAGCAACTGTTGCTACTCCTTCTAATGTAAGACTAGATGGAAACACTATCAGATGGACTGCAGTTGCAGGTGCGACTGGCTATACTATTAATATCGGCAGCCAAGAAATTGAAGTAGCTGGTGCAAATTCTAATCATCGTGAATTGACATCTGTTGAAATTGCTGCATTGCGTGCTACAATCGGTGACTATACTTTAAGCATAAGAGCAAATGCGTCAAATGCTTCGTTGTTTAGCTATCCTGTTGTTGTCAGCAACTCTGTTCCTAATTTTATTGACTATGCACAAGGTTATGTGTTGTGGAATCATGTTTTAGGGGCATCTAGATATGTAATTATAATTAATGAAGGTACTGGCGCACAAAGAATTTATGATGTTTCAGCGGGTACTGCTGCTAAAAGAATTGCCTTATCTAGGGCAGGTGAAAATATAGTTTCTTTCTATGCTTATGATTTGAATAATCGTCGTTTCTCACCGTTTAGCGTAGATGTTAATGTGTTTGCTTATACTGTCACTTTTGATGTTGGCGGACATGGGTTGTTGGCTGATGCAGACAGATTTAGATTTGTTGCAACAGGTGATCCTATTGCTTTCCCTGATGTTACTGTTGCTAGAGTGGGTCATGATTTAGATACTTGGAATACTACTCCAGGTGCAGTCGGACACAATACAAGAAGATTTTTGGATAGATATTTTACTGGCGGTGATTTAGTTTTATTTGCTAATTGGGCGCCGCATAGATTTAATATTAATCTTGAATCAGGTTTAGGAAGCGTTGTTAGTGATGATACTGAAGTTGTATTTGGTCAAATAAATAATATAGAAGTACCAAGCATCAACGGCAATGGATTCATCGGCTGGTTTACAGCACCTGGCGGATTTGTTGGCGGCGGAACAAGATTGACTGATGAAAGGGGTATTATGATTGCTCCTTGGAATCTAGTTGATGCAGATGGAATAAATTTATATGCTTTCTATGGTGAAGTATTTAGATTTTCACCTACTGTAAACGGATTCATGGTATCTAGAGGTGCTGATATTGGTTCTGTTAGACATTTAGTTGTGCCTGATTATTATAATGACTTGCCTGTCAACCGTGTTGGTATGTTAACAAATGTATTGTTAGAGTCTATTACTTTAGGCAGAAATATTGATGCTGATGGTGTTGACGCTAATGCATTTGATGGTTGCAGCAACTTGACAAATATTCATGTTCATTCTCAAAACCCAAATTTTGCAAGCGTAAACGGTGTTCTTTTCAACAGCGACGGGACTACACTAGTGCGTTACCCTACTGGCAGATCAGGCAGATTTATTATCCCTGAAACTGTCACTATAATCGGACCTTGGGCGTTTAGAGATAATTTCCATCTTGAAGCAGTTGAAATTCCTGGCACTGTAAACTATATCATGGCTGAGGCTTTCAACAATAATGCTAATTTAAGAACTATAATATTGCATCAAGGTATCCAAAGAATTGAAAACAGGGCATTTAGCGGCTTGCCTGCATTAAATGAGCTTATTATCCCTGCTGACTTGCGATTCTTAGGTGCAATGATTGCTATGACCAACCTTGATACAATTATCTTCTCTGGCGGCAGTTCAGTTGACTTAACTTTAGGCGGACTTAGAGTTGATGATGAGTTTTCTATACCTGATGGTGTATTTGAAGGTGCATTTAGGCTTAGGTATGTTATCTTTGAAGAAGGCAGCCGTGTAGTTAATATCCCTGATGCGGCATTTAGAAGCAACTCTAGGATGTATGAAATCAATATTCCTGCTAGTGTTAGATATATTGGCGTAAGTGCTTTTGAGGAAGTTAGATTCTTAGAAAGAGTCAATATTGCCGACAACAGCAATTTAGAAAGAATCGGCGGTAATGCATTCTTAAATACATTCTCATTGACTGAAGTTTATTTTGAGGGTTCTGCAAACATTGAAACTATTGCTGGTGCAGCAAATCCAGCAGCTCAAAATTTCAGTGTGTTTGCTAATCACCCTGCATTAGAAACAATAGTATTGCCTTCAGGTTTGATATCTGTCGGAATCCGTGCTTTTGAAAACATTCCTAATCTAAAAGTCTTAACTTTTAGAAACAGCCCTAATTTTACTACAATTGGTGCTGGTGCTTTCAATGGTCTTGTTAACTTAACTCATTTGACATTGCCTGCAACTACTGATGTTGGCAACATCACAAGCGGTATGTTTGTTGATTCAACAGTATTAGAAGTAATTGCTGTGACTAGTGACGCTGGCGGCAACTTTGTAGTAGGTCAAAATGCATTATTTACTGTAGGTGCGGTTACTTTAGTGTTGCTGCCTGGCAATAGAGAAGCAATAAACTTTGAATTGCCAAATACAACTGCTAATATCTGTGACCATGCTTTAATCACTATCACTAATTTAGAAACATTTACTGTTGCAACTGGAAACACTGCGTTTAGTGCAGTTGACGGTGTATTATTCAGCGGTACTACTTTAGTTAGATTCCCATCAGCTAGACAAATTACAGGTGATACTTATACTGTGCCTGCAAATATCGCTATAATAGGTATACATGCATTTAGAGGCAACAGATATTTAGAAGAAATCAACTTTGCAAGCGGCAGTCAATTAGTTACTATTGGTGCTCATTCGTTTAGAGAAACAGAAGTTTTATTCACAGTTGATCTTGCTGGAGTTAATCTTTTATATACTATCGGCGCATATGCCTTTGCGGACAGCGTAAACATTGATGGTTTAAGTGTTCCTCAATCAGTTAGAGAAATCGGGGCTAATGCATTTAGAGGCGTAACTTTAAGTGAGTTTGAATTTGGATTTGGAATGGAAAGTATTCCTGACTTTGCTCTTGCTAATAACTTGATTGAAACAATCAGGATTCCTTATACTGTCACTCATATCGGAGAAGCTGCTTTCTTAAATGCAATTAATGCTAGCAGCATTGTTTTCTTCGGCAGACCTGGCGGCGCTCAAACTGGTGATCCTACTTCTCCTCAACTTACTCATATCGGTGCAAGAGCATTTGAAAATACTGCATTAACAAGCATTAATATTCCGCAAGGTGTACAAGAAATCGGTGCAGGTGCATTTAGAAATATTAATAGTGCAGATATAACTGAAATCTATATCCCTGGTACTGTGACAATTTTAGGCGACTCTGCTTTTGAAAATGTGGGTGTAGAGCAAGTTGGTTCTATCAGCCCTAGGATTGATATCACTTTTGGTGCAGTGCCTAGCGGCAGCGATGCACAATTAACAATGGGCACAGCAGTTTTTGCTAATGTAAATGTTAATTCTGTTGCTTTTGAAACAGGAAGCAATGTTATAAATATTGGTGCAAGAGCATTTGACAGCCAAATGATTAATAGAGCAGCGGCTTTCTTTAATGCGACTAATTCACCTGTACTAGAAGATTTAAACTGGAGCATACACATCCCTAATACTGTTGAGTATATTGGTGAGTTTGCATTTAGAGGCACAGCAAGAGCAGTTGCTCCAAACAGAACAGTAGGTGATTTTAATTCACATTCGACTTTTGCTGACCTTGCTACTAGAAGAATGCCGTTTGGCTTGATTGAAGTCACTTTTGAGGGCGGAAATCTTGTGCCTGGCGCACCAGGGGCAAGCAGAGTATCTGAATTTAGACAGGGTGCGTTTCAAGGATCTGGTGTTGGTGCATGGAGAGGACATGGCAGTGATGATATTACATTTGTTTTCCCTAACAGTTTAGTGCATATAAGAGATCTTGCGTTTGCAGGGTTTGGTGCAACAGTTGCACTTGCAGGCGGTGTATCAGCCTTTGGCGGAAGAGTTGTATTTAATGACAACTTAGAGACTATCGGACATAGGGCTTTTGATCGTGCAAATGGTATAAATGCTATTATATTAAACTATGGTCTTAGGACTATTGGCAACGATGCATTTAATCAGGCTTCAATACAAGGCAGATATACTATGGGGCATGTATATGCTTTTGAAAATATCTTGACTGACCCTAATCATGCTTTATATGCTGCAAACAGAGCATTCTTTGGTGATGATGATGCTGTTAATTCTCCAATAAGAACAGGTATCTTGACAGACAGACCTCAATATATCTATGATAATGGTGTAAATACCGGCAGAATTGACCCTAATACTATCAATGATTGGGATCTTGTTATACCGGATACAGTGACGTACATTGGTGTAAGAGCTTTCAATCAGGCATTTAGCGGACTGACTTCATTATCTCATACGGCTGGGTCACCTGGATTCAATGGACACTTAATTAATGTGCCAGCTGGTCAGCTTCCTACAATTGGTACGGGTAGTGGTGACCCGCCTGCTTTCACTAGACGTGTTCAAAGAATATTCATAGGTCAAAATTCACAATTGCAAGTGGTAAACGAAGGTGCATTTAATTCTTCACAATTTGTAGGTAACCACACTTTATACTTGCCTGAATCTTTGCATACTTTAGGGACTGCGGTGTTTGGTGGTGCTACTTTCCAACATTCAAGAGGTACTTTGGTTATTGACCCTAGAAACTTGACTAATTTTGAGACTGCTGTAGGATTCTCAAATAACTTGATGGGACCATTTACTTTGTCTGGTTTTGAGTATCTAGAAATTGCTGCGGGTACAACTGAAATTCCTGCGGGATTATTTGGCGGAAACAGATTCAGAGAAATCACAATTGCTAATACTGTCCAAACTATCGGTACTCAAGCTTTCCAACAACAAGGGGCATCTGGTATTGCGCCTTCGATTAGGTCTCTTATTTTTGAAGAAGGCAGCAGTTTGACTCATATCGGGCAAGGTGCTTTTAACTGGCTTCAAATGGAAAGACAAATTGAAAAAATCTATAACTTGCCAAGTTTTATAGCTCCTCAAGATGTATTTAATATCTTTGGCGGCAGAGTAGGTGCGTTTGATACTACTTATAATGTATTGCCAACAGGCGCTAGAAGAGCAGTTGACGGAGTCTTGTTTAGCAATGACGGTACAACTTTAGAGATTTTCCCTTCAGGCAGATCAGGCGCTTATACTATTCCTAATACTGTAGTTGGAACTACTCCGGTGACTGCAATTGCACCATTTGCATTTGCAGGCGGCAGAGATCCTTTCAATGCAGCAGGAGCAGTTTTCCATCAATCTACTTGGCCATTAATCCAAGAGATTACTTTGCCTAACAGCATTCAATCTATTGGCATAAGTGCATTTAGAAACGCAAGAAATTTAACTGCGGTTCATCTTGATAGAGAAGACAGCCAATTAAATCACATCGGAGCCGAAGCTTTTATCAATGCCAGAGCATTAAATACATTTACTATTCCTGATGGTTTGACAGCACAAGGTTTATCGGCTAGTGCATTGGTTGATACTCATGCTTTGACTAATGTTAATTTATGGGGTGAGCATCCGCATTTTGTAATTGAAGGACCTTTCTTATTAAATAGAGCTAATCAACAAATCATAACGGTTGTTGGTGTTGGTGAATATATCAGAATAGCTGACGGTACTACTACTATTGCTGCCGGACAGTTTGCTAACAGAGTCGGATTCCAAAGATTGTATCTGCCTGCAAGTGTGACAAGTATCGGAGCAGGTGCATTTGATGGTGTGACTACTTTGACTCAAATCATCTTTGAAGGCGGAGAAAGTCAGCTGCGTATTATTGGCAACAACGCATTCAGAAACACTAATATTGCTAATCTTCATATTCCTGCTAGCGTAGAAGAAATAGGTCATAATGCATTTGAATTTACTTCAATGGGTAATAGTGCTTTAACTAGGGTGACATTTGGTGATAATAGCTTGTTAGCTGTAATTGGTGATAGTGCTTTCAGAGGAAACCGCAATTTAGCTGAATTTAATTTCCCTAATCGCTTGCAAGCAATCGGCAATTATTCATTCAATCTAACTGCTTTATCTGGACATTTGTTCTTCCCTGCGTCGCTTGAGACAATCGGAATGAGTGCATTCTCTGGTTTAAGTAATGTCACGGATATCACTTTTGCAGACAACAGCCGTATGTTAAGTATCGGAATTTGGGCGTTTGTAAATATTGCCGGATTACAGTCTATTAATTTTGGTGCTAATTCTTCTTTAGAGGCAATTCATACACAAGCGTTTATGACATCAAACACTATGGCTGGATTTACTTATATTAATCTTCCTGATAACTTGATCACCTTAGGACCTAATGTATTTAGAGGAAGATTTGCTCTTCAAGCAGTTAATGTATCAGAAAATGCAGTTAATTTTGCAAGTGTAGACGGTGTATTGTTTAATAGGGCGATGACTGAAATTGTGTTGTTCCCTCAAGGAAAACGTACAACTACTTATATCATACCTGATTCTGTCAGAGTAATCAGATCATATGCATTTGATGTTTCACCGTTTGTACCATCAGGACTTAACAATCTTATATTGCATAACGGTGTGACTACAATTGAAACTCATGCGATTGGTGCTGGAGGCACTGCCGGCAACCAATTTAATGTTAATATTCCTTTCAGTGTTAGGACAATGGGCACTAATGCTTTCACTGCAGGTTCTACTGGATTAAATCCTAACATATTTGCAAACGTTCAAGGCAGAACAGAGGATCAAGCTCCTTGGGAAAATTGGCAAAACGGTGCTTGGGTAGTAAGGTGGAATCAACCTGTAAATGTTGAAGTTGATGTATTCCATACTGCTGGTGCTAATGGTAATATCAGAGCTAATGCAAATACTGCAGGCGGAGCGTTGATTGAGTGGGGTAATTCTACTCTTGCTTCAACAGTTGTATTCACTGCATTACCTAATATCGGATTTGAAGTTGCTAGCTGGACTTTGAATGGTGAAATAGTTGATGATAATGAAACAAGTACTTTAGTATTTGTAGTGCAAGATAGGCTTCCTATAACTGTGCATGTTGAATTTAGACCTATTGCTGCTGAATACATGGCAAGAGTTGACTTTAATATTGTTGGTACTAACGGATTGTTAAGAGCATCATCTAATGGACATAACTTAACAACAGGCATGAGTATAAACAGAGGCTGGACATTAGAATTTGCTGTATCAGGATTGGCGGCTAATTTTGGAACTAGATGGTATGTTGATGATGTGTTTATGGGTACTAATAATGAATTTAACTATGTATTGACTGATGATGTTGAAATCAGAGCTGTACCTACACATTTATTGATTACTACTCAGGTTATTGGCACATTTAATCTTAGCAATAGATTTGCACATGCAAACCAAGCGGGCACCTTTTTTGTAACTGTTTGGCCTGAGGCTTCTGCTGACTATATCCCAGAGGCTGGAAGAACTGTAAGCACTGCTGCTCCTGCTAATTCACGCACACTTGCGGCTAATGACTGGATTAGATTCCAAGCACAAGCACCAGGAAACAATGCTAATTTCCGCTTAAGATGGACAGTTAACGGTGAAGAGATTATTCATAGAGCAGGTTCTGTTGCGTTTATTAATGGTCCTGCGGATGTATTGAGAGTGGGCACGCATGGAAACACTAACAATGAGTTGTTTGTTAGATTAGACGGCAGACTTCATGTGACGGTTGAGCAAGTGCCAAATACAGTTGACTTTGAAGTGATTGGCACAGGCGGTACAATTTTGCCGGCTAGAATTGGCAATAATCCTAATGCTGGTATTATTGTTAATAACGGCGGAATTTTCTTAATTGCTAATCATGCCAACAATCAAGCTGGCGGGCGATTAAACTTTACTGCTGTGCCTGAAGATGGTTATAGAGTGAGTCACTGGTATGTAAACGGTGAGAGAGTTGTTCAAACAAATGAAACAATTCCAAATACGGCTCCGATTGCAGCTAATAATGGCAGATGGATCAATACTATTGGCAACCCTAATGTATTGATTAGAATGCCTCAAACGGCTGGACCTATCAGTGTTGCTGTAGTGTTTGAGCCTATTCCGGTTGAAGACTAAATTAAATCTAGACTAATAAAAAAGCTGCTTAAAGGTTGATTGCCTTTAAGCGGTTTTTTTATATTTTTATAGTATAGGAAAAATACTTCGTCTTTCAGTCGTTTGTGTTTGAGAATTAGCGAATTCAAAAAAGGGGAGACACCGCAAGCCAACCGAATGTCCATTTGGACATCTTTTTTATGCTATAGGAAATATTGTTTTGTTGAGAATGTTTGGACGCCAAAAAAACCCGTGCAATGCAAGCACGGGTCGGGGCGACTAGCCCCTTTTTTTATGCACTAGGAATTATCGTCTGAAATGAAAGTTGCTTGCATCAACAAAAAGGGCATCAATGCAAGATGCCCAATGTGCCGCAAGGCGCAAGCCCACGAAGACCCTATAGCATGGGCTTATGTGCCCGAAGGGTACTTTTGTTCATAAAAAAAACTGTTTTAGATGTGCCTTGTAGGTTGCTGAACAGGGCTATTAGTTTAAAGAAGAGATTCTTACAGAATGACATAAATTAAAATTGTTTCAATAAATGTAAAAACTACTCCGCTTAAAACCTAAATTTATGTCATTCTGTAAGAATCTCTTCTTTATAAAACCTATTTTTTCTATACAAAAATTAGTTAAAAGTTTTTGAAAAATTTTTGTCAAAAACACTTGACATTATATATGCTCATATTATATAATTATTATAATTATGTGTTTGGTGTTGTGACATGTTGTATCCAAAAGCATATTATATACAGTATAATACAACATGACTTAATCAAATACTATCATTATTAGGAGGGGAGTGTTATGAAAAAAGACCAACTTTTCAAAAAGTACTATAGTCGATTAAGAGGTGAGGGCTTGATAAAAAGCTTGATCTGGGGTGCTATAGCGGGTTTTGCTTTGGGCGCTGCTTTTGCTTTTATTGCAATAGGATTTAACAGCTTTGCAAGTTTTACCAATTATGAAAACTCAGGACTAATGGTTCTTTGGATTTCATTAGGGGTTTGGGGCGGCGTTACTGTTATTTCTATGCCATTGTTTTATTTGCTGCTTTTTAAGCCTGATGCAAATCAAATTGCTGCCCGTATTGACCGTACTGGGTTAGAAGAGCGTTTGATTACGATGCAGGAGCTAAAGGATGATGATTCATACTTGGCTACTATTCAAAGAGAGGATGCAAAAGAAAAACTGACCACGGTCAGCCCTAAAAAAATCAGAATTAAGGCGTTTATGCTTGTCCCCACCATTATTGCTGCTGTATTGATGGCGATTTTTGCTACTTCTGTTGTTGTTGCAAACGTGACTGTTGAGAGCCCCGTTGCTTGGAATAGTTATGTGACCTTTGAAGAAGAACAGCGTGACCCTGTTGACCCTATTTTTATATATTTTACGATTGAATATTTAGTGATGGGCGGCGGCTTTATTGAGGGAGATGTGTTTCAAGTAATTGTGGAAGGTGAACATGGAAGACAAGTAACGGCTACTCCTTTAGCCGGCAGTCTTTTTAATGAATGGATATTTTGCATGGATGAAATTTTAAGCCAAAATCCTGTCAGAAGAGAAATGAATGTAAGATGGAATATTGTGTTAATGGCAGAATTTCAGCCTGAGGGTGATCCTAGTGATGAGCCGTCTCCTCCGCCTCCTGATCCTGATCCTGATCCAGACGAAAGAGAGTTTGATCCTGATGCTATTTTAAATGGGATGGATAATTTTAGAGAAGATGAAGCGGCATTTAGGCAAGCTATGGCAGAGGCTTTGGCAATTATAGCTGCGGGCGGTGATATTCCTGTTAGCTTGCGTATTATGCTTGAAGCATATTTAGCACTTTTAGCGGCTTAGAATAACAGAGCAGTCATACATTTTGACTAGTATATATGGGTATCCTAAATAGTATATATAGGCTGACCATATTAAATTAAAGGAGAGAAACAACATCTATGGATATGCGTTGGATTTTCCCGTTGGGGTTATTGGGATTATTGGGGCTGTTGGTGCTAATCATCATATATTTATTGAAGCCAAATTACCAGCAGAAATATATTTCTAGTACACATATTTGGAAACTGAGTCTGCAATATAGAAGAAAAAAGATTCCTGTCAGTAAAATTACTAATTTATTGATTGTTCTTTGTCAAATTTTGATAATTACTATTGGTGCGTTTGCATTGACTAGACCTTTTGTCGCAGATGCTGTGCCTCCTCCGACAAATGAAACAATTTTTATCATTGATTCTTCAGCAAACATGAGGGCGCACCAAGGTGACGGAATAACTAGATTTGACAGAGCATTGGATCAAGTTAGGATTATGGGGACTCAAGTTTTAGATAGTGAGGAGTATTTGACAATTATTTTAGCGGGGCAAACTGCAGAACCTATAATAACAAGAGTGGCTGGACCATCGGGCATTGCTGCATTAGGGCAGGCAATAACAAATTTAGGGCAAGAGGGTGCAGGTTTTGGAAATGGTGATATTAATGGTGCTATGACTTTAGCAGAAAGATTTTTAAATGAAAATCCTTCTGCGGATATTACTTTGTTTACAGCTACTACATTTGAAAACACGGATAGTGCGGTTAATATAGTTAATGTATCAAGAATAAGCGAGGCTGTGCATGGAGATTTTAGAGAGTGGAATGCTACTATTTTAAATGCGTCGGCAAGAGTGGACGGCAATTTATATAGGTTTGCTGTTGAGGTAGCAAGCTTTAATATGAATTTTGAATTGCCAGTGACTATAACGGTTTTTAATGCAAGAGGATTTGATATTGCTCCGGGAAGCACTGTGACTGAAACAGTGGTAGTTAATCTTATAAATAATGAGCCTAGCACAGTGCATTTTAATGAACTGGGGATATATGGATTTGAAAGCGCAAGGATAACCATTGAGGCGGATGATTCATTTAGTTATGACAATGAGTTTTGGGTTTTTAGCGGCGGAAATGAGGTTATTAGAATATTATATGTCACGCCAGAGGCAAGCATTTTTCAAAGAGCGTCGCTTGTAGGACTAATGGGTGCGCTTTCGTCAAGATGGAGTATTGATTTTTCTATTATGTCTATGGGTCAGATATATGATGATTTGGATGGTCAAGTTCCTGATAATTATGATTTTTATATATTTGAGTATCAAATGCCAAGGTATTTGCCAGAGAGGGGGGCTGTGCTGCTTATAACCGGCGGACCTAATATTGATGGGCGAGGCAGTCGTGATGCTCCTGCAAATTCTGGTGTGGTATTTTTAGAAGATATTGATAGAACTAATGCACTTGCTCCTGCAATAGAAAATAGGCTTTTTGCAGATACACCGGGGCATTTATTAAATGGGGTTAATCCGGGAAATATAATTGTTAATAGTTTTAGAAATGTTGCGGCTCCTGCTGAATTTGTTAATTATTTATACATAAGAGGCGAAGTGGGCGGAGAAATTGTTACTCATCCTATGCTGATGGTTAAAAATACGCCTGATTCTAGGATTGCGGTTAAATCATTTGCTACATTGTTTTCAAACATTAGTATGGGCGTTGACTGGCCGATGATTATGTTTAATCTTATGGAACTTTTCTTTCCTGTGACATTATCTAGATATACTTTTGAGATTGGTGATTATTTAACATTTGATCAAAGCAGTGCAGTATTCAATGAGATTAGACCTAGTATCACTATTGCTAGTGCAGGCGAATCAGAAGTTTTTGATACATTGCCGTACGATATACGCTTAAATAATCTAGGGCATCATAGAATTATTCAAAGACTTGATTCGGGAGTTGTGATGACAGGGATTAATGTAGGCGACGATCGAGAAACAGTAATTGAAAACTTTTTCGTAAGAATACCGTCCTCACAAAGCAATTTTTTGCTTGTAACTGAATTTATAGAGCCAGTTTTCCCAGAACCGCCTAGATTAGACTATGATATTTATCTGCTTTTAGGTCTTGCATTGTTTGGGTTATTGTTTGTTGAAAGATTGCTTGCAATGTCAAAAAGCTTTTAAAAAGCTTTATAAAAGGAGGAGAGAGTTATGTCAAATTTAAGAATCGCATTAGGAAGCGAGTGGAGCGGGTGGCTTTGGTTTTTGCTTGTTCCTTTAATTGCTATTGCTTTAATATTGTTTTTTAGAGTAGGAGCAAAACAAAGAAAAACTAGATACCGTATTATATCGCTAGTACTGCATATTTCTGTGGCAGTTTTAAGTGTAGCAATTTTAACTGGGCTTACCTTTGCTTATGATATTCCTTATGATAATAATGAATTGATAATATTGGTGGATGTATCCGGCAGTGTAAATTTAGAGTTAAACAGAGATGGCATGAATGATAGTCAATTTTTGAATTCTGAGCAATTTATTCAGTCTGCACAAGGCAGGAAAAATGCGTTTATCAGGCAAATTATTTCTGCAAATTCGGATGGCAATTTTAGAGTTGGTATTGTATTATTTGCAAGAAATCAATTTTTAGCTGCTCCGCTAACTAGTAATTCTGAGCTTGCTTTCAATCAATATATAGATGCGATATTGCATCCTCCTCAACATCTTGATACAAGGGCTACTAATATTGCTGCAGCGTTGTCTTTTGCAAGAGATCAATTTGAAAATCCATTAGCTGCTAGAAAAGTAGTGCTGCTTACTGACGGATTAGAAACTGACGGGACGGCAGGAGTTGCTTTGACTACTTTGCTTGCAGAGCATATTGTAGTTGATGTGGTGCATTTTGAAGGTGATTATATTGGTGATGAGGTGCAAATCAATGGTATCAGAATGCCTGGTACGGCTGTTATGGTTGGTGAGACTGTTAGTATTGATGTGACATTGCAAAGTTCATTTCAAGGCAATGTGAATTTAACTATATTCAACAATAATATAGCGGGTGATACTGTTGTTGTTTCATTGCCGGGCGGCATTTATACTACAAGCATTGATCATACTTTTACTACACCTGGGGCGCAACAGTTATTATTTAGAATAGAAAGCGGTGCTGATCGTTTATCGCAAAACAATCAATTTTATCATTATTTCTTTATTGATGTGTATGACACAATATTGATTATTGACCAAAATGGTGAGGGGGAAAATCTTCAGCATTTATTAAATAGAAATGAAGATAGTTTTAGTGTTCCTGTTGAACGCATGGACATTAACAATGAAAATTTGCCAAGAGATATAAGAGCATTATCACGCTTTGACCAGGTTATTTTAGTTAATATCGCTAATAGGGATATGCCTGATGGTTTTGATGAATTGCTTCATGAATATGTTTATATAAGAGGCGGCGGGTTGTTGGTAATCGGCGGAAATATTCCAAACACAGAAGATCCAAATGCATTTTGTCCTGAGGATTTAAATCCGCATGGAGTTCCGTCTTTATTGCAAGAAATGCTTCCTGTTCAGGCAGAAGAGTATTGGCCTCCGCTTTCGCTTATGATTGTTTTAGATGTTAGCGGCAGTATGAACCATGTAGACAATCCTCAAGCAAATCCATTATCTAGAATTGCAATAGCAAGACTTGCTACTATAGCCGCAATGAGGGCATTGTCGCACAGAGATTATGTTGGTATAATCACATTTTCTAATGCGCCTAATTTAATTGCTCCGCTTACTCCTATTCCACAAACAGGACCAATTGAAGATAGAGTCAGAGCCATCACTGCAGCTGGCGGCACAAATTATGCACCTGCATTGCGTATGGCAAACCAGCATATTATGGCTGATAGAAATGTCCAAAATAGGCATATTATGTTTATAACAGACGGTGAACCTACTGATGACGGCGGATTACCTGTTTCGTTTCCTTATTTAGATGCGATTAGAAACAACGAAGTTACATTTTCAGTTGTTTCGATTATGGGTGCGGCTGATGGTCCTGCAATAAATACGGTTACATATATGGTGCGTAGGGCAAATAATCCAAATGTAGATTATAATGATTTTTTGTTTATCAATAGAGATATAGGAAGATTAACAGATTATATCAGAGCAAGTCTTGAAATTCCTGCAATTAGAGATGTAGTATTTGAAACCTTTCATCCTTCAGTTAATTCTGCTACTGTTGAGACAGCGGGGTTAGATCATAATATCACAGGTGCTCCGCATAGTTTGATACCGCCGCTGCATGGATTTGTTGGTACTAGGGCAAAGACTGCTACTAATGAGAATGCTTTAGTCATGCCGCTCTCAGGTCCCTTTGGTATCCCCATTTATACACGGTGGAGGTTTGGGCAAGGCAGGGTAGGTGCTTTTACTTCTGATTTGAGTGGATTAGCTGGATCATTCTCAGATGAATTTATGGATCATAATCATGTCACATATGGTGAGGTAGGACCAATTCTTATAGAAAGAATTGTCAGAGGATTGTTGCCTTCTCATGATATTCAAGTGACTGACCTTAGTCCTCAGTTTACTCCGCAAAACTTTAATGTGCATGCGGCTATCAATACCGTGACACCTAATATCCAAATTGAAAGCATTGAAATAACTGTGACAGATGTCACACTAACTGATGGAACTATGATTGACGGCTTGTTGGTGCTAGACAGGGAGCGTGCTCAGCCGTTTACTATTAATGTAAGTATACCTGCAGTTGGACTTATTACAGCTAATTTTGAGTTTCCTGATACAGGTATTTTTCAAATTAGAACTGTGCAAACAAATATTGACGGAACAGTTTTTGATAATGTGCAATATAAGATATTTTCATATTCAAGTGAATTTAATGCTTTTGACAGCCCTGAAAGAGGCGTAACTTTATTAGAAGCTTTAGCGTCGCAAGCACATAGAGGCGGCGGGCGCATGGTTAGCAGTGGTGCTCATCGTGTTTATGATGATAATGGCAATTATAGTTATGTTCCTGGAGCTGAATATGTGCTTAGAGATATTGAATGGGTAGCAAGTGTTGTGTTTGATCCAAGGACTGTATTTTTAATCATCATAATATCATTTTTCTTAATTGATATTGCTGTTAGAAAATTCAAATTCAAATGGCCGTGGGAAATTGTTAGAGATAGAAGAATTAAAAAACAACTTGATGGTCAAAGAACGGCTGAATAAACTATAATACTATAAATATGTTTTTTAACTTTTTATAGCGGTAATAGTAAATATAATATAATAGGAGAGATTGATATGAAAAAAATTAATTCATTAACTAAAAGAAAAAAAATTGCCAAATATTTTGTGTGTGCATTTATTGCTATTAGCATGATGATGGGTATGCTTGTGGCGTTTAGTGCTTGCGGTGGAATGCAACATTTGATTACTCCTACAGATTTAGAATTTGATGGACCAGCAAATGTTTTGTCATGGTCTGAGGTTCCGTATTCAACGGGCGGTTATCAAATCAGAATTATTGGCGGGGGTGAGATTACGACGATTGATTTAGATGAGTATGAGAGTTATGTATATATGTGTCGTATCTGCGGCTGGATTTATGACGGTCCTCTTAGGGACCCAGCAACTGGTGAGTCGTTGGTTCCTCATACTTGCGAGCATTGCGTGGAAAATTGCGATAGTGATTTAGATAACTATCTAGACTGCCAGATTTGCAACCCTGAAGAAAGTCATTTTGTGCGCACTCAAAGAAGAGGCACTCCAAATTGGGTTGAGCTGCCTTTGCTAGGGTCTGGTACATTTCATTTGAGTGTTAGAGCCATAACTATTGACCATAGATTTTTTAGAGATTCTGAGTGGTCTAGTCCGTTAGAAATTTATCTTGCTAGAACATCAGGTATGACATACAGACGCATAAACAACGGCACAGAGTATGAGCTAACAAGCATAGGTACGGCTGGTAATAATATTACTGTTGCATCATATCATAATGGATTACCAGTTACTAGTATAGGCGACAGTGCGTTTAGGAGTATAAACAGATTAAATAGAATTGTATTAGGTTCTAATATAAGAAGAATAGGATCTCATGCATTTGCAAATGCAATGTTGTTAGAAGAAGTTTTGTTGCCGCATGGTCTTGAATTTATTGGCAACAACGCTTTTCAAGCCAATGTTTCTTTATCAAGCATTGATATTCCTAATACTGTTACGCATATAGGACAGCATGCTTTTAATGGATCAGGGCTTGTTGAGGTAAGGCTTCCGCCTAATTTGACTAGTATATCAAGTCAGCTTTTTTCTAACGCATTAATGTTAGAACGTGTTTCTGGCGGCGCAAGGGTAGAGACAATTGGCACGCTTGCTTTTAGCGGCACTGTCAACTTAAATCATATTGAACTATCAAGTTCTTTAAGAAACATTGAAAGACTTGCATTTCAGAATTCTGGGATAACTAAGATTGAAATACCTCATGGTATAAATCGTATAGGTCGTGATGCGTTTACTAATGCTCGTGAGCTAAATAGTATTAGTATACCTAATAGTGTTACATCTATTGGAATAGGTGCATTTAGAAATACTGCAATTTGGAATAATAGCGATACTGAATATGGTTTGATTTATGTAGATGGTTGGGTTGTAGGCGGACATGATAATACAATTGAATTTGCAACTGTATCAGCAGGCACTAGAGGTATAGCAGAAACTGCATTTAGAACATTTACTAGCCTTAGTGATATTTCGCTTCCTGATTCCCTTATGCACATTAATAGTGGGGCTTTTGGTTCAACAGCAACTGCGGATGCGGCTTCTAATACTGCATTATGGACTAGTCAAGCTGCAAATCTAGCTAATCACTTTATATACGCAGACGATTGGCTTATTGCAAGTACAAATTCAGCAAGACTTGATATAACTTTAAGAAGAGGGATTGTAGGCATTGCGGATGGTGCGTTGCGTGGGCATAGCCATTTGACTAATATTGTTTATGAAGGGCAAGGTGCTGGCTTTAATGATCCTGCGATTATTCCTGAAGGAGTAAGAAGTATCGGAGATTTTGCTTTTTCTGGGGCATTTATTGATAGTAATAGAAATGAAATTTTTATTGGTGTGACTAATTCACTTAGAAACTATCAAAGATTTATGACTATTAATTTGCCTTCTACATTAAGACATATTGGTGAGTCTGCTTTTGATAGTACATCAGTTAGGCGTGCTGAGGTACATGAACTTACTGAACAGACAAGAATTGTATATGCCGGTCTTATAGATTTTAGTATACCAGAAAATTTGGAAAGTGTAGGCAGGTTTGCTTTTGCTCGTATGAGATCTATGACAGAAATTACTATTCCTGATACTCTAACAGAAATACCTGAAGGTATCTTTTTTGCCAATAGAGATCTTGAAACTGTTTATATTCATGATGGCATAACAAGCATAGGAGCTGAAGCTTTTTCTACTACTACTGGGTTAAAAAATTTCGGGGTGCCTGAAAATGGTATAGTAGAAGGGGTTGTTATCCCTAATACTGTCACTCATATAGGAAGAAGAGCATTTCTTGGTTCTGGTATAGAGGGTGTGGTACTGCCTAATAATATTACTGTAATTGAAGATGAAGTGTTTAGATATTCTAATATAAGGTATGTAGATATATTTGAAGGTGTCACAAGCATAGGCTATGCAGCGTTTATGGCAACAGACATCAATACTATCACATTGCCAAGCACTTTAAGGATAATTGGTGATAGAGTTTTCTTCCATGCTATTCATTTGCATACTATTCATGTTCCTGAAGGTGTCACAAGAATTGGTGATAGAGTTTTCCAAGGCTCATTTAGATTGCATAATGTGACATTGCCAAGCACCTTAAGGACAATAGGCGACTTTGCTTTTGCACAAACTCAAAATATGTCAAGTATTGTTATACCAGAAGGTGTGACACATATAGGCAGATATTCGTTCTTTGGTAATCATCAATTACAGCATATATCACTTCCTAGTACACTTTTAGGAATTGGTGAATATGCTTTTGCTAATAGCAACAGATTGCCAAGTGTGACTTTAGGGCCCAATGTACAAGGGATTGGTCCTCATGCATTTTGGGGTACTTCAAATTTAACAATTTATTCTTCTAGATCATGGCGTGGTGATTATTGGTCAGTACATTGGAATTCTTCTCTTCGTCCTGTTGTATGGGATAGCATTATCTCTGAAAATGGAAATTATGTGACTGGAGTTAGGATTACTTATAGAATGCTTTCTGACGGAACGCTTATGAGAAGAATTGCAAATCTTGATGTTAATAGAGAAGATCAAGGAAGAAATGAACCTGTAAGAGCGCGTGATCCTGAAACAGGAGAATATATTCGTGACCCTGAGACAGGTGACTATGTTTTTGTGATGGAATATAATCCTGAAACGGGAGAGTATGAGGTCGTATTAGAATGGGTATCAGATATCAATTATGGTCTTAGTGCGCCAATTAGACAAGGAAGTATATTTTTAGGATGGTGGGCAATTGAGGGAATCAGTTTTGATAATTTAATTGAAGCAAATGGTAAGCCTGGTATAGAAGTTGATGGGGTTATTTTAGAAGCAAGATGGAGTGATTTTAGGCATAATGAGTTTGTGTTTGATGCAAATGGCGGTACGTTTGCTTGGGGACTGGATGATCCTATCATGACTATAAATGCATATCAAATTTTCTGGTCGCCTACATTCAATATTATGGCGCCAGCAGGTTCTACTGGCTGGACTTTCTTAGGCTGGTATGATAATCCTAATTTTGAAGGAGAAAGAATTGTATTTGATGCTGATAATCCAATTTATTGCAATGACGGAACGAGAACAAGATTTTATGCTAGATGGGCAAATTAATTGAATCAAAACAAAGGACATCTTTAAATTAAGAGGTGTCCTTTGTTTTATATTGTAATTATATAGATAGAAATTGACTGTATCAAAAGAAGGTTGTGTGCTTAAGTTAGAGCTTAGCTAGCTTTAAAGTTTTTTTAAAAAAGAAAAATAATCATGTAACCCGATAGAGGCGGATTATAGGTTTTGGCATCTATTTTTTATGTGCCAGAAAAAACACATAGTAGGATAGGATAACCAAAAAAGCTGGCTTGTAAGGCAAAAAAAGGTGCAAGGTACAACACGTCCAAGTAGTCCGCAAGGCGCAAGGTCATAAAACTGCTTGGACGGTGTACACGATGCAACAATTGTTTTTAATGTTGAGATTCTTTGCAGGATGACATAAAATTAGATTTTAAGCGAAGTAGTTTCTAGTGCTTGTTGAACAATTTTAAATTTTGCCATCCTGCAAAGGATTGCTTCTTTATGCCATAGGAAAAATTGATTTATTTGAGAATGCTTGGAAGCCAAAAAAACCCGTGCAATGCAAGCACGGGTCGGGGCGACTAGCCCCTTTTTTTATAAAAAGATGTTTTGTAATGTGTAATTCACTCAAGAAATATTCGTGAGTCTAGCGTGTCTAAAGTATCCCTTTTTTATCCTTATTATTTGTATAGAAATAGTATTTTTTTTTGACACGATCTTATGTGCCTAAAGGATACTTTTATTTTATATGAAAATCATTGTTCAAAAATAATAAATTATATACTATCAAAGATCTTCAAAGCCCAAAAGATAATCCGATGTGACCTCAAAAAAGTCACACAGTTTTTTAATTGTTTTTAGGTCTGGTTCATTTATACCTCTTTCATATTGACTAATAGTTCTATAATTAAAACCAATAGCTTTAGCAAGTTGCGCTTGAGTTAAGCCTTTTTCTTCTCTTAACTCTTTTATTCGTGGGATTATTTTCTCCATAAAAATATTTTGCCTTAAAATAAGGAAAATTACTTGACGCACCTTAAAATAAGGAGTATAATACCCATATGGAAAACAAAGATAAAAGAGACATAATAGATGAATTGTACTTAACTAGTATGAGAATAGAGAATATATTTGATATAGCGGATATATTGGCTGCTAGATTGGATAATTTTAATGAGAGTCGGATGGTTGCAAACAGTATCATATTTAAGGACGTTATTTTATTGCAGCAAGCAGTTGATAATAGAGCAGGAGGAGAGTATTGCGGGGGTATTGTGATTTGCTTTAATCTAAATTTTGTCATCTTGTTATGGACCTATCCTTAAAAAAATTTGTTATGCTATAATTATAAATTTATTTTGAAATATTGATATTTATTTAATTTTGAATTATGGCAGAATAAAAAACACATACTATCTTGTATGGAGCGCCTTGATCAAATTTTGAAACTTATGGCTACTCCCGAAGCATTGAATGTTAGGGAGTTTTTGTTTTTAGATAAAAAAGCGGTTATTATCAATCATCCTGATATAACAGATTCTGAAGTTGTATTTAGGGCTGTTTTAGCAATGCAAAATGCTAAGACTAGTGACCAAATAACATCTTTAAAACAAATCATTGATACTGTGCTTTTTTCGGCAGAAATTAAAGAGATAGAGGATGATGCATTAACAGAGATTTTGCTTGGTGATGCGGTGATTATTGTTGACGGGATAAAAGGGTATTTGGTCATCTCAGCAAAAAAATGGGATAAAAGGGGAGTAAGTGAGCCTCTTAATGAAACGGTAATTCGTGGTCCTAAAGAAGGATTTATTGAGGATTTTAAAACCAATATTTCTTTGCTGGCAAGACGCTTAAAGACTCCAGATTTATCAATTGAGAAAATGAAAATAGGTTCTAGGGGCAATGTTAATATAGCTTTGTTATCTATCAAAGGCATTGTTTGTGATAAACTTCTTAGCCAAATTAGAGATAAATTAAATAGCATTGATGTTGATAGTATTTTAGATAGTCATTATCTCTTACCATTATTAGAGCCGCATCCGCATGCTATGTTTAATCAAATCGGCATAACAGAAAAACCTGATGTTGCAGCAGCTCGCCTTTTAGAGGGTCGTATAGCTATTATAGTAGATGGGTCGCCTACAGTATTAACTTTGCCATTTCTTTTAATAGAAGACTTTCAAAGTCCAGAGGATTATTATTCTAGGTCAACATTTGCTACATTTATTAGACCTATTAGATTTCTTGCACTTATTCTAGCCATTATTTTGCCTGGATTATTTGTTGCGCTTCAAGTATTCCATCACAATATTTTGCCCTCCAATTTTTTAATAAACTTGCAAAATGCCACTAAAGCTATCCCGCTTAGACCGCTCCCTGAAATGCTGCTTTTATTGCTATTGTTTGAAATTATAAAAGAGGCAGTTCTTAGAATGCCAAGGGCCATCGCCATGGCAATAACTATTGTCACAGGTGTAGTGTTAGGTGAGGCGGCGCTGTCAAGCGGATTGTTTACTTCGCCTGGGTTATTAATTACTGCACTGTCTACCGTTGCATTATTTACTGTGCCAAATCAAGTGCCTGTGACAAGTTTATTAAGACTGGTATTTGTAATATTAGGCGGATTATTTGGAATCTTTGGTTTAGTGATAGGCGGAGTATTTTTGCTTGTTACACTAGTTAATTTTGATAGCTTTAATGCGCCATATCTAGCACCCATATCGCCGCTAATTTATCCAGACTTAAAAGATTCGTTTTATTTTGGCGGTACTGCTGAGTGCAAGACAAGACCTTATTCATTGCCAGGGAAAAATAAAACAAGAATGAAGGAGGATTAAATTAGCGTGACAATTTCTGTTAAACAATTTTCGTTTTTGATATTTTTGACAATGATAGGGCAAAAGCTGATTATTTTGCCTGCTTTTTTGATGGCGAGCAGCGGTAGAGACGGTTATTTGACGCTGTTAGTTATGATGCTTTTAGAGCTAATGATTGTTGCATTAATTATGCTGTCTATTAAAAGAACGGACAAAAGTTTTTTTGAGCTTTTAGATAAGGGGTTAGGGAAGACAGGAGGAAGAATTGTCGCAATAGTTATGCTAGTGGCTATGTTTGTTAAAATTTTGCTTGTAATAACGGTGATAAGAATATTCTTTAACTCTATATTTGAGCAAAATTTAAGAGATTGGTTATCTATTGCGGCTGTTTGTTTTTTAATGTTTTTTATTGCAAGTAAAAGTTTAAGAGGGATTGGAAGGATGGGAGAAATTATTTTTCCGTTATGTGTTTTTGCTAGCTTGGCTCTAATATTTTTATCTTTTAGAAATTTTAAGCCGCTAAATTTGCTGCCTGTTTTGCATAATGGATATTCATCTATTTTTTCTAGTTTATGGATATATCCTTTATGGTTTTTAGATATAGCTATAATGGTAATTTTTATTGGGCAGGTTAAGGGCAGAGTATTGGTTCAAGGCGGTGCGGGGGATAAAAAGCATTTGATGAAGGCAGGGCTTATTGCTGCTGGTGCGGCTGTTATATTGACTATGCTTTTATCGCTTGTTTTATTTATGAATTTTGGTGATGCAGCACATCTATTGGATTATAGAACTAATGTAAGCGGACTTATGCTGTTTTCAAGAGCAAGTTATAGATATGGGCGCTATGATATTCCGCTGTTTTGTTTGTTTATTTTATCACTGTTTATAGTATTGGGGTTATTTTTCTTTAGCTTCACAAGACATGTTTCTTATGTGATTAAGGCAAAAAATCATACGCTGGTTGCTGCTATTTGTGCAGCGGCAATATTTTTAATTTTATTAATATTTTTTAATTCAGAGCATACTTTATTTAGTTTCTCAATAAATTGGATTAGATTTTTTGCACATTTTAACAATATAATAGTTCCTGTCTTAATATTAGTGCTGTCTATATTAATAAGCAAAAATTTGCATGAAAAACATAAATTAGAGCAAGTAAAATTACTCACGGAGGACTAGATGAAAAAAAGAAAAGCTAAATTAAGATGGATAAAAATAGTTGTTGTGCTAGGACTTTTTCTTATGCTTTTATCTCCACTTCCTGTATCTAGTCCTCAAATCCATATGAGTGCTTTAAGTCTTGCTATAGGTATAGACCATAGTGAGCATGGGGTAAAAGCGCTGGCACTGGTGTACCTGCCAATAGTTGGAGGAGGTCCGCTTTATGCAGGAGATGTTGTTGAAGCAGAAGGACAAAATATAGCCGAGGCATTAGAAAATATTAATATTCTGCTAGGCAGAAGAGTAGAATATATGCACTCAGGGATATTAGTTTTGGGCAAAGAGTATGCTCAAAATGGGGTAATAAATGAATTAGAGCATCTTGTTATAACAGGCACTGTGTCTCCCACTATAAATATTGCACTTGCAACTACTGAAGATACTAGGGCGTTTTTAGAGGCTTTAAATGAGTATTCTAATCGTATGACGCTAACTAACCTATTTAAATATACTGTTTCAGGTGCACTATCGCATTCAAATACATTATTAGATTTTATTAAAGAAACTCATTCTGCATCAGGTGCGTCTATGATGAGTGCATTTGAATTGAGCGGTGGAAGTGATGCTGGTGAGGGTGGGATAACTAATGAAGATGATGAAGAGGAAGAAATAGAAGAGGAGCATGAAAAGAAAGAAGAGTTTTCATACGATGTTGAGTCGGGTCCGTTTGGCCCGGGGATGGTGGCACCTACTGAATTAGACCCTATTGCATTGCAGTTTGGTGAAGGTAATGATAGAACATTAATAAAAGATGTGAATAATACAGCTATATTTAAAAGCGGCAAACTTGTTAATATTTGGACAGGTGAAGAGAGTAGAGGGATAGCATGGGTGGATAAAAACACAACGGCGGCAATAGTTTTTTTAAGACAGACTCCGCTTAAAATGAACAGAAAAAAGGTGAGAGTTAAAACTAATATTGAGGGAGATAAAGCGATATATAATTTAAGACTTGATATCAGATTTTCATTATCGGACTTAAGATTTATTAATAATGGACCGCTTTTAAGTGAAGAAGAGTTTAAAAAGATAGAAGAGGCAGCTAGTTTAAAAATAGAGAGTGAGATTAAAAGAGCATATTTGGCAAGCATTAGAGATGAAGCAGACGTGTTTTTAATACAAGATACTTTTTTTAGAAGAAACAATCGTGGATATGAGAGATTAAAAAAAGATGGATTTAATTTTCTAAATGACAGTGAATTTAATATTGAAGTGAAGGTGAGGATTAGCTAGTAATTTAGTTGTTAAAAATCGCTTGACACTGGTTAAAAAATATGCTATATTAAGACCCTATTAAAAACTTTTAGGAGGGTCTTTTTATGAGAGGCGGTTCAAGAGGAGGCATGGGCGGAGGAAGCAGAGGCGGTATGGGCGGCGGTTCACGTGGCGGCATGGGTGGCGGTTCAAGAGGAGGCATGGGCGGAGGAAGCCGCGGCGGTATGGGCGGCGGAAGTATGGGCGGCAGAGGTTCTGCTCCAAGCGGCGGCGGTATGGGCAGAGGACCTAGTCCAGCGCCAAGAGGAGGCATGGGCGGCGGTGCTAGAGGCGGCGGAAGAGCTCCAAGGCAGCCTAGACCTCCAAGACAA
The DNA here is from genome assembly GCA_009780325.1 of Bacillota bacterium. Classification (GTDB taxonomy): domain Bacteria; phylum Bacillota; class Clostridia; order Christensenellales; family Pumilibacteraceae; genus WRAF01. The sequence goes on from WRAF01000016.1 coordinate 34,151, forward strand.
TCTAGGGCAATGAGAAGAAATGCAAGAATGGGTGGTCCAGGGGGCAGACGAGGCAGACAAATGCAGCGTCGCAGAATGATGCGTAGGCGTCGTATGATGTGGGGCTTTGGACGTAGAAATCGTGTGTTTTGGGGAGTGCCTGGTTTTAGGCGCAGACAAAGTCTTTTAGGGTTAGGCTGTTCATTTTTTATGATGGGCTTTGTTGCTTTGATTATAGGAATAGCATTAATTGCAACAAATACCAGCGGCGGTGTTGTGCTTACGATAATAGGCGGTGGCATATTATTGTTTGGTATCATTATGACTATTGCATTGACAAGGGCATTAGGCAGGATGAGAAATAATAATGCGCATTTAATGCCGCAAGATAATTTTAATAACGGCATGAATATGAACAATGGCATGAATCAAGGCATGAACAACAATATGAACAATCAAAATTTTAATAACAACATGAATAATATGCAGCAGCAAGCACCAAGAGCGGCAAATTGTCCTAATTGCGGCGCTCCTAATAATGGCAGCAGCATTTGTGAGTTTTGTAATACGGCATATTAAGACTGAAAAGTGCAGCAATATTAATGAGATTTAGGTAGTACACATGATGCGATACATGATTTTTAATGGATGAGATTCTTGACTGGCGACAAAATAATAAACTGTTTACTAAGTGCAAAAACTACTCTGCTCTCAACCTAATTTTGTCATTCTGTAAGAATCTCATCTTTATTTCTTTGTATCGCAATGTGTATCCTTCTTGTTAACTAACTCACACGGCGCAAATAAAACATATTATTTTTATTCTAAAAAATCTATGCTTTGTTTGACCATATGGATTACTGAACAAGTCTAATGAGATTTAGCAATAATTTAATTTTCAACATATATGAGGGCGGCATTTTGCCGCCTAAAATTATGGGGGGGGGTAAATGTCTAAGATTATCATTAAAAAATTTTTAATGATTGTATCGGCAGTTGTTATTGGTTTGGCATTTTTGAGTTGCGATAATCAAAGTCATAGAGGTCCATTTGTTCCAAGACATTCTAGCGACTTAATGCTAAATGTTTCGGCAAGCAATATAAATGCTATTTCTTTAACTAATAATTTTATCCATTCAAAAGCAGATTTTTCGTTTGATTTATTTCATCAAATGTTGTCCTCAAGTCAAAATACTATGATAAGCGGCAGTTCAATATTGATTGCTCTTGCCATGATGGCAAATGGGGCAAGCGGTGATACTCTTAATCAAATAGAGCGTGCAATATCTGACAATATATCTATTGCTAACTTAAATCGCTATTTACATTCGTTTGCTAATAATTTACATAGTTTTAATAGGTCACAGCTAGAAATAGCAAATTCTATTTGGTTTAGACAAGGAGCAATTGATGTCCATCAAAGCTTTTTGCAAAGCACATTAGATTATTTTAATGCGCATGCTTATGCATCGGCATTTAATCAAAATACAGCTAAAGATATAAATAATTGGGTGAATCATCATACAGACGGAATGATAGAGCGTATAATAAATCAGATTCCGTTTGACGCAGTAATGATGCTGTTTAATGCGATTATGTTTGACTCTGAGTGGGCGGTTGGGTATTTGTATGAGGATATTTTGCAAAACAGAGTATTTGTTGATTATAGAGGACAAGAACAAAGGGTGACGCTTATGCAATCAATTGAGAAACAGTTTTTGTCTTGTGATTATGCTTCTGGGTTTATAAAGCCGTATTATGGTGGGCATTATAGCTTTGTTGCGCTATTGCCTAATGAGGGCGTTTGTGTGATTGAGTATGCTAGGGGATTGACTGGCACTGGATTTTTAAGGATGCTAGATAATGCTCAAAATTATGCGACCAGGGTAAAATTACCTAAGTTTGAGTTTAGAAATAATTTTGATATAGTTGGTGTGCTATATAATTTAGGAATAACGGATTTATTTTGCTGGGATAGTGCGGATTTATCTAGAATGGGGACAGTTGATGCTGGAACTTTGTTCGTGAATGAAGCGGTACATAGTACTTTTATTGAGGTGAATGAAAAAGGGACAAGAGCAGCAGCTGTGACTGGATTTATGGTGGCTTGTTCAGATGGACCTAGCGGCTGGTTTGATAAAGAAGTAATTTTAAACAGACCTTTTGCGTTTGCTATTGTAGACAATACGACAAACTTGCCTATATTTAAGGGTACTGTATTAAATGTATAAATTAAGAATTAAAAAATTTTGACTTATCTTTATTTTTAAAAAAGGATAAGAGGGAGAAAAATAATGAAACCGATATATTTTCCAGAGCCGTTTAGGATTAAAGCGGTAGAACCGTTAAAAATGACAACTAAAGAAGAAAGAGTCAAAAAAATTAAAGAGGCACATTATAATCTATTTAACTTGGCAAGTGAAGATGTGTACATAGATTTATTGACGGATAGCGGTACTGGTGCTATGTCATCTGACCAATGGGCTGGTGTCATGAAGGGTGATGAATCTTATGCGGGGGCAGTAGGCGCAAAAAATGTAGTTAATACAGCTAAAGATATTTTGGGTTTTGAGTTTGTGCAGCCTGTGCATCAGGGTAGGGCAGCAGAAAAAATTGTTATGCCCATTTTGTTAAAAGGCAAAAAATATGCTATTTCAAATATGCACTTTGATACAACTAGGGCGCATGTAGAGTTAGCAGGAGCAAGGGCAATTGACTGTGTAATTCCAGAAGCATTGGATACTGGCTTAAAGCTTGATTTTAAAGGCAACATGGACAATAAAAGGCTGGTTAAATTAATTGAGGAATTGGGTGCAGATAATATTGGTGTAATCATTATCACTGTCACAAACAATTCTGCAGGCGGTCAGCCTGTATCTATTGAAAACATCAGAGAAACTAAAAAGATTGCAGATAAGCATAAAATTCCTGTGTTAATTGATGCGGCTCGTTATGCTGAAAATGCATATTTTATCAAGATTCGTGAAAAAGAATTTAAAGATAAATCTATTTTGGAAATCGTGCATGAAATGTTTTCTTATGGGGAATATTTTACTATGTCGGCAAAAAAAGATGGCATAGTCAATATGGGCGGATTGATGGGGACAAGAAATGCTAAGGCATTTGAATTGATGAAAATTGGTTGTATTTCTTATGAGGGTTTCACAACATACGGAGGCATGAGCGGGCGTGACTTAGAGGCGTTGGCAATTGGTTTAAGAGAAGGTGTGGATGAAAATTTCTTAAGATATAGGATTGGACAGATGCAATATTTGGCAGCAAGGCTTGAAGAAGCGGGTATTGCATATCAATCACCTGCAGGTGGGCATGCTATATTTGTGGATGCAAAAAGATTGCTGCCGCATATTCCTTATAATGAATATCCAGCACAAAGTTTGTGTATAGAGTTGTACATTGAAGCAGGTATAAGAGGATGTGATATCGGATCTTATATGCTAGGTAATTGTCCTGATACTAAAAAACAATTAAAAAGTGATTTTGAGTTTTCTAGACTTTGCTTGCCAAGAAGGGTATATACTCAGGCGCATCTAGATGTGATTGCAGATGCACTTATTAACATTAAAGGACGTGCAAGCAAGATAAAGGGCTATAAAATAGTAGAAGAGCCGCCAATTTTAAGGCATTTTAGTGCTAAATTAAAACCGCTTTAAATATAAATATGATATAATAAAAGGAGAAACACTAATCATGGGATTATTTTCAAGACTATTTGGTAAAAAGAAAAATCAAACAAGCTGCACGGTTACTGCTGGGGCGCAAAGACAAAATCAACAACAGCAAAACAATCGGTCAAATCAATCTAATATGCATAATGATGACCACTATATGAATCCGCCTGCTGCTGATCTAAGATCAGAAGTTAGAAGCATTTTCAACATAGAGTTTAGTATGTATCAAGTGCAAGAAAATGTTGAAATTACGCAAATTGACCCAAGCGCTAATTTTGGCGGACCTATTGATTTTGCGGTGTATAATAATGGGCGTTTAGTTGCTATTTTGATGCTATTAAATCAAAAAGGCAAGCGCAACAAAAGGATTTATGGTGCAATGCTTGCGGCGCAAAAAAATGGAATTCCATTTTTAAACTTATATGTGCATTTTCCTTATTCAAGACAGCATGCTATTGCATATATTAGACGCAATGCAAAAATTTAATTGATATGAATCTGACACCGCATGTGTGGTGTAGACATATAAGGCCGTGCCAAGAAGTGTTCGTGACCTTGTGCTGCGGTCAATTAAGGAATTAGAGCAAGGATGCGGGGTGAATTATGCACTCTGCGCTCACAATGGTTTCAGCTTGGGTTTTTATAATAGTTGTGTGAGCGGCTAAACTCATAGTATAAACCAATAGCCATTATTTAATGGCCTTAAGGCTTTCTTTGCTCTTTTTCTGTTTTTTATGAATAATAAAAACGAAATAAATTCATTATTAGATTTATTGTCATGTGAAAAACAGTGGCAGCTTTTTTTTGAACATAAAAAACAAAAACATTTTTTAACTGATGCAGAAACAAAAGAGTTGGGTAGTTTTATTGATTCAAAAGCCTATTTAAAAATTAGCCAAAATTTAGAAAACTATTTTAAATATCCAAAAAGAAAAGAGGTTAATAAAACAGGGACAAACAAAAAACGCATTGTATATATGTATACAAAAGAAGAAGGGTTTGTCTTAAAACTTTTAGCATGGCTGCTAAATAAATATGATTATCATTTTCATAATAATCTTTTTTCATTCAGAAAAGAATATGGCGTAAGACTGGCAATTAAAAACCTATTAAAGCAAATAGGCAATAAAAAAATGTACTGCTATAAACTTGATATAAAGAATTATTTTAATTCTATTGATATTAAGCTTTTACTGCCGAAACTAAAAGATTTATGTTGTGATGATGCTTCTTTATATGATTTTTTTGATAGGATGCTTAATTTTGATACTGTTAATAAGCACGGTGTAATGGCAGGAACTCCTACTTCTCCTTTTTTATCTAATCTGTTTTTGACTGAACTAGACAAACATTTTTTATATGGAAATATTCCTTATGCAAGATATTCTGATGATATAATTATTTTTGCCAAAAGTGAAGAGGAGTTATTAAGTCATAGAAAATATGTTGCTGATTATTTGACCTCTCAAAATCTTGTCATTAATACTAATAAAGAGCAAATTATCCTGCCAAACAAGCCGTGGGAATTTTTGGGAATTTCACACTTTGATGGGACAATAGATTTATCTAGTATCACGATAGAAAAAATCAAGGCAAAAATCAGAAGAAAGGCGAGAGCTATTTATAGATGGAAAAGGCAAAAAAATGCTCCTAGTGAAAAGGCACTTAAAGTCATGATAAGAGAGTTTAATAAAAAATTTTTTATGCATGCCGGCAGCGGAGAGTTAACTTGGTCAAGATGGTTTTTTCCGCTTATTAATACGGATAAGGGTTTAAAAGCGGTAGATGAGTATTTGCAAACATGGTTAAGATGGCTTTATACAGGCAAGCACAACAAGGCAAATTTTGATAAGATAGGGTATAAGGATTTAAAAGATTTAGGATATGAATGTCTGGTGAATAGATATTGGAAGGGTGAGCATAAATTTAATTAGATTGAGTCACACAAGCACACAGCACTTGCTGCAATGGCTGTGCCTTGCCCTATTATTCCCATAAACTCTGTCGTGGTGGCAGATATATTTATGTATTGCTTGTCTAATTTAAAAACACGGCTTAGATTATTTATAATGGCGTCTATAAAGGGCGCTATTTTTGGTTCTTGGGCGATTATTACTGCAGATACAAACTGGATATTGATATTTTTTTCTTCTAATAAAATCATAACTTTTTTTAATAATTCAATGCTGTTTACATTTTTAAAATTGCTATCATTGTCAGGAAACTGGTGTCCAATGTCTTTTAGTCCAGCGCTTGATAATAAAGCATCCATAATTGCATGCGTCAGAACATCAGCATCAGAATGCCCTAATAATCCCTTATTATGTTTTAGTTTGACCCCGCCTAAAATTAAATCTCTATTTGATACTAATTGATGCACATCAAATCCTGCACCTATTTTTTTTGCATTTATAGGCAGAAAATCTGATGGATTTGTTAGTTTTTTATTTATAACATCACCTTCAACTATATGTGGAGTAAATTTAGCAAGCTTATAAACTTGACTATCATCCTCATAATTCAATTGGTCAGGCGGTAAATTGTTATAAGCATGAAAAATTTCATCAAATTTAAAAATCTGAGGTGTTTGTGCGCTTACTAAATCATTTTTTGGAATTGTAGAGTCTATTTTTTTATCTATAACTTTTTTTATGCTGTCTGTTATTTTAATAGCAGGGATTCCACTGCCAAATTCAATTGCACTTTTTAAAGTTCTTTCAATCAAACTTTTATTAACAAATGGTCTTGCGCCGTCATGGATAGCTACAATATCACATCCTTTTGCAGCCTTTAATCCGTTGAAAACACTATGTGACCTAGCCTCACCCCCAATAATAAACTGACAATCATTGTGCAATGATACTATTTGTGTGTTATGCATTGATTTGTCTTCTTTATTTATTACTACTACAATTCTATCCCAATCTAAAAATTTATCTATTATTGTTTCTAATACATTTTTTTGCCCCAATGGATAAAAAATTTTATTATATCCTAAACCAGCACGAGAGCCTAAGCCCCCGCATAAAATAATAGCACATTTTTTCATTTATCAAATTACCTCATAAAGATTTTCTGGATGTATTCTTGCCGTTTTTTCATCTAAAGATTTTATACGCACCTTTAATTCACTAGATCCAAAAGCAATTGTCACCTCATCGCCGATTTTCAAAGAATAACTAGGTTTAACTGCTTTACCTCCTACGCTTACTCTATTGCCGTCTGCTGCACTCTTTGCAACAGTGCGTCTTTTAATAAGCCTTGCAACTTTCAAAAATTTATCTATTCTCATATAGAATATTATATAATAAAAAATTAAATATAGCAACAGTTAAATCATTTGAATATATAAATTATTATAAAAAGGTTTAATTAAACTTAAAATTTTTCATGTTTGCGGTATTTAGTTTTTTTTTAACCTATGTACAATATCAAACAAACGTTATTTAAGGAGTATTTTCAATAAAGATATGAAGAAAAAATTTATTAAAATGCATGGTCTAGGCAATGATTATATTTATTTTAATTGTTTAGATGAAGAATTTATTGATGCGGAGCATTGGGTAAAAACTTTATCAAACAGAAATTTAGGGATAGGAGGGGATGGCATTGTTTTAATAAAAAGGTCTAAATTAGCTGATGCAATGATGGTTATGTTTAATGCTGACGGTTCAGAGGGAGCTATGTGCGGGAATGCAATAAGATGTGTAGGAAAGCTGTTATTTGATGAGGGAATAGTTAAAAACAATTGTATGAATATTGAAACAAAAAGCGGTATTAAGAGTTTAGAAATTAAGGATAATTTAATTAAAGTGAATATGGGCGCACCCAGATTTTGCAAGGATGACAATTTATTGCCTGAAAAAATAACTATAGAAGGGCAAGATTATTATATCATTAGGGTGAATATGGGCAATCCTCATGCAGTGGTATTTGAAGATAATTTAGATAAGATTGATTTAAAAAAAATCGGACCATTATTTGAGCATCATGATTTATTTAAGCCGCATAGAATAAATACTGAATTTGTTAAGGTATTAAGCAAAAATCATTTAAAGATGCGTGTGTGGGAGAGGGGCAGCGGAGAAACTAAGGCATGCGGGACTGGAGCATGTGCTGCTGCTATAGCAGCATGTCAAAAGAGATTATGTGACATGAATACAGATATAATTGTCACACTAGACGGGGGTGATTTAACTATTAATTATACATTAGACACTGTATATATGAGTGGCTCAGCACATAAAGTATTTGAAGGAGAAATTGATTTAAATGAAATTAAATAATCAACATCAAAAACTAAAAGAGAATTATCTTTTTTCTAACATTGCAAAGAAAGTGAACGAGTTTAACAAATATAATAGTCATGTTAAGTTAATTAAATTAGGAATTGGAGATGTGACAAGACCGCTTGTGCCTAGTGTAATAAAAGCTATGCAAGAGGCTGTGCTGCATATGGGGGATGCGTCTACTTTTAAAGGATATGGATTAGAACAAGGCTATTTGTTTTTAAGAGAAGCGATTAAAAATTATTATTTAATCAAAGGCGCAAAAATATGTGAAGACGAGATTTTTATTAGCGATGGAGCAAAAAGTGATATAGGTAATATATTAGATTTGTTTGATAAGAATAACATTGTATTAATTCCTGATCCTGTTTATCCTGCTTATTTAGACACTAATATTATGGCAGGGCAAAATGTTATTTTTTTAAAAGCAGCTGAGTCTAATGAGTTTTTGCCTATGCCGGATAAGAATATTAAAGCAGACATAATTTATTTGTGTTCTCCTAATAATCCAACAGGTGCTGTTTATACAAAAGATCAATTAAAAATATGGGTGGATTATGCAATAAAAAATGCTGCTGTTATTTTGTTTGACAGTGCGTATGAGGCCTTCATAGATGATAAAAACCTGCCGACAAGCATTATGCAAATTGAAGGAGCAAAAAAGTGTGCCATAGAATTTTGTTCCTTTTCTAAAACTGCGGGATTTACTGGCGTTAGGTGCGGGTATACGGTTGTGCCAAAAGAGCTAAAAAGAGAAGGGCAAAGCTTAAATAAAATGTGGTTAAGGCGTCAGAGTACAAAATTTAATGGAGTGTCTTATATTGTTCAAAAAGGTGCAGAAGCAGTGTTTAGTCAGAAGGGTCAAAAACAGATTAAAGAAAATATAGATTATTATAAACAAAATGCAAAAATAATTTGTGATTGCTTAAATCAATTAGATATTTATCATTGCGGAGGAATAAATGCTCCCTATGTATGGCTTAAGTGCGGCATGGATAGCTGGGAGTTTTTTGATTTTTTATTAAATAATGCAGCGATTATAGGGACTCCTGGGGCAGGGTTTGGAGAAATGGGAGAAGGATATTTTAGGCTAAGTGCGTTTTCTACTAGAGATAGCACGATTGAGGCTATGAATAGATTGTTAAAAATTCTAAAGTGACTTTTAAACTCTTGACAGGATAGTTTATCTTTAGTATTATATTTATGAAAGTATATAAATGGAGATAAAAAAATGAACAAACGATATGATTTAAACAAAAATTTGGCGCAAATGCTTAAAGGCGGCGTCATAATGGATGTATCTAACAAAGAGCAGGCTAAAATTGCTCAAGAGGCTGGTGCTTGTGCTGTCATGGCATTAGAGAGGATTCCTGCTGATATTAGGGCTGCTGGCGGCGTTTCAAGAATGTCTGATCCAAAACTAATTAAAGAAATCCAAAGCGTTGTGTCTATTCCTGTAATGGCAAAGGTTAGGATAGGTCATTTTGCCGAGGCGCAAATTTTAGAGGCTATTGAGATTGATTATATTGATGAGTCTGAAGTTTTATCGCCTGCAGATGATGTTTATCATATTAATAAGCGTGATTTTAAAGTGCCGTTTGTGTGCGGCGCTAAAAATCTAGGTGAAGCTTTAAGAAGAATTAATGAAGGTGCAAGCATGATTAGAACTAAGGGTGAGCCTGGTACTGGTGATGTTGTGCAAGCTGTTAGACACATGAGAGCTATTAATAATGAAATTAGAAAACTAGCTGGATTAGATAGAAATGAATTGTATCATGCGGCTAAAGAGCTGGCTGCTCCTTATGATTTGGTTGAATATGTTGCTAAAAACAAAAAATTGCCTGTGGTTAATTTTGCAGCTGGAGGAATTGCTACTCCGGCAGACGCTGCACTTATGATGCAGCTTGGTGCTGAAGGTGTGTTTGTGGGCAGCGGGATTTTCAAATCAGGTAATCCTAAGAAAAGAGCAGAGGCTATTGTTAAAGCAGTGACAAACTATAAAGATGCAAAAGTGATTGCGGCTTTAAGTGAGGATTTGGGTGAGGCGATGGTCGGTATAAATGAACAGGAGATTGAAATTATAATGGCTCAAAGAGGGAATTAATTTATAATGAATATAGCAGTATTAGCACTTCAAGGTGCATTTATTGAGCATAGAAAAAAGCTAGATGATTTAAAGGTGTCTAATTTTGAAATTAGGCACTTATCAGATTTAGAAAAGCCTTTTGATGGTTTAATTTTGCCTGGCGGAGAAAGTACGGTTATGGGCAAACTATTAAAAGAACTAGGATTATTTGAGCCATTATTAAAAATGATAAAGGGCGGGCTGCCTGTTATGGGCACATGCGCAGGATTGATTTTATTGGCTGAGAATATAGACAAAGAAAGCGGACATTTTAAGACAATGCCTGTGACTATAGCAAGAAATGCATATGGTCGTCAATTAGGCAGTTTTGATGTTAAAAGTAATTTTGCCGACAAAAAGAATGTGCCTATGGTGTTTATTAGGGCTCCTAGTATTTTAAAAGTGGGCGATAAGACAGAGATTTTGTCACAACATGATGGTGCAATAACAGCGGCAAAATATAAAAATCAATTGGGGATAACTTTTCATCCAGAACTGACAGAGGATTTGACTATTCATAAGTATTTTATGGATATGATTAAAAAGTAATTTTTTAAAGAATTTCATCATGCAACTTTATGTCATCCTTTAGGCAATTTTTCTGTATCTTCTTGTTTTGTAAAGTGTAATCCTCTTTGGGTGGTTCTCATAATGCGGAACATATTTTTTAACGGATTAGATTCTTACAGGATGACATAAAGTTAGGTTTAAGTAGAGTGGTTTTTATTTAGTGGTTTTTATTTTTAGCAATCCAATTAAAATTTTGTCA
>WRAF01000017.1 GCA_009780325.1 Bacillota bacterium
GGTAAATCAAAAAAAACTATCAACCTCATAAATCTATAACTCATTGCCCTCCTCCAATATAAAACGCTCAATTTTTAGAATTTCACCATTGCCTTCCATAAATTTCAAAACATTTCTGACATATATTCGAATTCCTGAATCTAAATAATGCTCTTTGTCGCTTATTCTGATTTTTGACGTCAAAACAGCAGTCATCCGACTTTTGAAATTATCAAAATCTGAAATTGATAATGCATATGCATCCACAAGCGGTCTAAAAGCTTCCATGATATCGCTTGCTAAATTGAACTGATTAAACTCGTTTATATGATGAATTCCAACTTGCGTTATGTACCCAGCTGCCACAATTTCTCTAGATACGCTAGAGAGTAAAATAGCATACCCATAATTAAGTGCAGAATTAATTTCTTGCTCAGTACGCCTGCCAAAATCTTGACCTAACAACGCATTAAAATAAACTTTTGCAGCATGTCCTTCACGGTTGGTTTTATCGCCATCCTCAACTTCTTCAATGTATTGAGAGAGCAGATTAGCAGCTTCATACCTGTCATATTTAATAAGCAAACATTTTTGCCACTCAATTTTTTGTTTAATAATTTCTTGCCACGCTTTTGCCTTCAATAAATCTGACCATTGCGATTGGCGTTTTACTTGCCCGCTTGTTAGATGATTTCCATACAAAAGAGCAAGCTGACCATAAGGCAAATGTTTTTCGTCACAAAATATAATGCTTGTATTATTTTTTACAAGTTCGCATAAGGCTTGTGCTGTAATAGCGCAAGCAGTAGATTCAATTATAAGAGTACCTATCTCACCTAAATGCACCCACTTTTCCTCTTCGCCGCGAATAAGCAACCAATTAAGCCTTGTTTCTATCTTAGCACGGCTTTTTACAACAACTGTTCTAAAACTCATAGGCTTATTCTCCGGCTTTTTTAATTATAATGCGTTTTTCTTTCAGCCCAGTTACAGACTGCGAAATTAGAGTTAATGGAATATCTTTGCTAATTTTTCTTAGCGGTTGTATTGCACCAACACTATTTCCTAATCCTAAGCTACTCAAATCAAACGCCTTAGCATTGCAACCCATACCTTGAATAAGACCTGTTAAAACTTCAATTTGTGTTGTAATTTCCAAAGATAAAAATTTTTCTATATTTTCCTTTAGTTTTGGATAAACATCTGGAAGCCCTAAATTTTTTCCTTTTAGCTGTTCCATTTTTTTACCTTCACTAGTTGGATAAATCGTTCTTAATTTAGATAAAATTGTGTCCCAAAGTTTTTCATTTTTCTCTTTTGTTAATTCTTTTGTTTTTGTTAAATGCTTTGCCTCACCGGACAATATTATTTTTCCATCTTTTACATATTCATCCGCTTTCTTTTTCTCTTTTTTAAGCCTTTCATTAAATTCAGAAATAATTCTAACATATTCTACAGTTTCTTTTTCTTTTTCATAATCTATAATCCATTGCTTTGCATTATGGAACGTAACATTAGTTATGTTGCAACCAGCTAACCTGACACGCATTGTACCAATCTCAAATAACGAGTTCAAATATACTTTATCTCTAATTATTTTCACTTGCGGGTCAAAATTTTTGATTTTTTCTATTTCTTTTTTAATCTCATCAATTTTTTCTTCATCAAGAAAACTCTGCTTAATTTTATTGCGGATTTTCTCAAGCCTGTCCTCTTGTTTTTGAACTTGTTTGTCTAGCTCGGACTTTTCTTTTAACTTTATTCTTTCAACGATATCATCAATTTTTTGCTCAGGAGTTTTTCCTTCCCATGCCTTTTTATCCTTTTGCGGCAGCTGATCAAAATACGTGATACGCTCTTCTTTAGCATTTGTATATTTATAAATAATGAAGTATGCTGTTTTAGCAGACTTAAAACCGCCGTATTTTGAGGTATCCGATAAAATATGCTGTTTGCCTTTTAGAGAAATCAGAGCAGAATTATCGTCCGAACCATCACCCGATAATAATTTCTTACCTTTTTTAACATCCTTTTGATGAGTATTAACTCCATAAACAGTAGCGTCATACAAACTGCCGTCTTTGCCTTTTGATTTAAGCTTTTTTGATACAGGCAAAAAATTGTATTTGAATACTTTATCCACAACTGCCAATGTCCCTGTTCGCTCAATAATTTTTTGAGTCTGCTTTTGATATGGGGTTCCATCTTTTTTAAATCTTTCTTCTGTTTCAAATTGCGGCTTTTCCCAAACATTTTCAACATCATACTCAAACAATTTATTTGCATTAAAACGCTTTTGCTTTTCATCTTGATATTTAGTCTTATAAAAATGAGAATTAAAACGCGTATGCCACACATTGCCTACAACTATATTAAGATAAGCATCATGGGCATGATGGTAATCATTTATTTCACGGCATTTTAATATATCAAATTTATGCCTAAATGCAGATACATTTTCAGCTTTAGAATAAAATACGACTTGCTTGCCGTGTTCAGTTTCATATTTATCTTTTAATAGCTCTGCCACTACTGTAGTTGCTTGTCCTGTAAAAACCAGCTGCCGTGCAATAAAGCCTTCTAATTCTTTATCAGATAATTCCGCCGTCCTGCTTAACCGCTCATATTTTGCCTGAGTAATCATACCGCTATCCAGCCATTTTTTCCATAAGACTTTAAGATTGGGAAGTTTTTGTGCAATTGCAGGTGTTTTATTAAGCGGATAATTTTTTCCTTTCTCACCGTTTAAGTTCCGTTTTGCCAAAACCAGATTATTAAAGCTGTCATCTTTAATAAGTGCTTGCGGTATTATATGGTCGATGTCATAACTAGAAGATTTCCCGCCCAAAACATCATCAAAATTGATACTCTCACCGCTATAGGCACACTTGCCGCCCTGCATAAAGTATAAGAAGATTCTTTCAGAGCGCAGTTTAGCATCATCAACATTGCCAAGCTTATCTAAAAGCCCTTCATCTTTAATTTCTTTGGCGAGTTTTTTTGCTTCTTTATAAATTTCTTCAATTTTTTGGCGCCTTGATTTTGTCCGTCCCTTATCGCCTTTTTGCTCATTACCGCTTCTGGTCACTTCAATAAATATTTTATCAGGGCGATTACCAATTAATTCTATCAATTCATTAACTACTTTGATAGCCTGCCAAACGCTGCGCTTGACGCTTGGACTTGCATAGCTTTCTTGAATACGCTTTTTGAAATCTTCTACGCTATCACTCTCTGAAATATTATTTTCAGCATCTATAAATGACTTAAAACCATATTCATTATTCCAAATAATCTCATTTAGATTTTCATTTGTATCCCACAAAATATTTAGAACCGAAATTCTAGGGTTGACTAAACCTGTGAATTTAATTACAGTTTTATTGTCATCATTGCCATGTTGAATAGGTGTTGTCAAAAATTTTTCACTCATATTGCCAAAACCACTAAAGTTAATGGCTTTTAACTTTTTAATTATATCTTCAGCATTATCACCATATTTTTGCTCTAACAAACTTTTATATTCTTTTTTAATACTATTTTCAACAAGCTTTTTATCTGTATGAATAGCATGCCATTTAATAACCTCATCATACATTTTCCCTTCTTGTGTTTTATAAAAAAATTCGTCTGTAAAAACTTCATCACCAAAAACATCTTTTGCTTGTATAAAAGAACTTAATGAAGTCGTAAATCCTATTTTGATATCAAAACCAGACAGGTCTTCTTTTGTTAGCATTTCACCCTCTGCATTATGGATTCCCTTAGTATTCAAATACTCCAACAATTTGTTTGTAGAAACTTTTTTATATACTTTAAACAGTTCATTAAAAATATCCTGTTTTAGCTCAACACTAATAGGATTATCATTAATTTTAAGTTTATTTAGTTCATTTAAAACAGAATATTTGGCATACACAAGCGAATTTTTTGCCATAACTGTTTCAAAACGCAATCTTGAACATTTTGACAGCATTCTTGTTATGAACTTTTCACCGCTTGCGTCCAAATCTATCGCTTTCTCAAAATTCCATGGACGCAATTTACCGTTAACCGTTTGAGGCAATTCATTATATTGTTTGCTTCTCTTAATCCAAACATGCCTCCCCTCTTTATCCTTAAAATATGGATTTGTTCGTCCAACAAAATATGGCACCCTAAAACTAATAATGCTAATAATTTTGTCTTTCAATGAAAAGCTGTCTGTATCTTTTTCATCCGATATTAATTCATATTTTTCTGCTAAAGTCAATATCTTTTTCAACTCAGCTTTATGTAATTGATGGGGAATTGTTGCATTTTCACCTGAACGTAATTTTTGCAAAAACTTTCTCTCTTCAATATCATTATGCATATCTTCTAATTTATACCCGTCATATTCAAATGAAAAATATCCGTTTTCATCTTTTTTAATGAAGTTTTTAAATACTTGCTTTGAAAATTCTTTCCCGCTATTGAAGCCTCCTTTTTCATAAAGTTCTTGTTTAATAAATTCATAAAATATATCTTGAGAAGAAGAGCCTCCTTTTGATAAAATAGATTTCCCGTCAACTAGATTCGAGCCTATATAATGTGCATAGTTAGCTATCTTACCTTTATCATATACATCTTTATGATTAGATTCTCTAAAAAACTTGCAATATAACTTTGGCTCATATTTTTTAAGTAATGCCTTTAGAAAATCAAGCTGTTTTTTATGTAAATCAAATTTAGAAACCATAGCATCACTTATACTTGAAAAACCTTTCAGCAGTTTCAAAAGCATAAACCAGTCATATATCTCTTTTAAAATCATCAACAACTCAAATTGCCCATCATCTAAAGCACCCCTGTATTTTGGCTCTTCTGTTTCCCAATTTTTTTCTAATTCAAAATGCGTAACTTCATCATTTTGATAACCCTCACCAAAAATATCAGATATTTTAACTTTAGATGCACAAATTATTGATAGAATCTTTTCTGCACGACCTTTTGATTCTATCTTAAACTCTGTCCTTAGTTTTTCATTTTTTTGTTTCTTGCCTATCCTCTCATCTTTGGCTATACTTTGGATTTCATTAAAATTGTCTAAATTGAAATGTACATTATTAAATATCCTATCATCATCTTTGCCATCTTCTGCAAATCTTTGAAAATAATCATTTAATTTTTCAAATAGAATTTTACCTTGACTTAGCACATCAAAGGTATCATTATTTGAATCATCAATATCATTTTCATATAAAAAATGTCCGCGGTTTTTTAAGATATGATGACAGGCTAAATAAACCAGCCGCATATCAGGCACAGCTTTTTTCCAGTTTTCTTCATCCATTAAAAATGCACGAAGATGATAAATAGTTTTGAATTGTTTATAAAACCCTTTATCATCATACATAACATCAGCAAACAATGAATTTAATGAATCAAGACCTTTTAATTGTTTGTCATCTTGCCAATAGCTAGAAGATTTAAGGCGGATAAAAAATAACGAATCAACCCTTTCAATCTCACACCCCAGCAACTCCTGCAAAAAAACGATTCGTTTTTTCACTCTTTGCAAACGCACTTTAGCTGCACGCTGCATGCGCCTATTCTCTGCTGTTTCTGCAGTATCAAAAAGCCGCACACCCATTAAAGGCTTGCCGCCGATTTGCGGCACTTGATAATTTTCATTAGTGAGCGCATACCCCACCGATTCGGTTCCAATATCCAATCCAATAAAAATTTTTTCTGATTTTTCAATTGTTTTATTCATTTTGCTTGACGCTCCTTTTTCTTTCGTGTTATAATTCTAATGAGAATTACACTACGAGTTCAAATAACTGTTCTTTAGTCCAAATTCTAAAGTCAATGTGGCTTATAAAATTTCGCACTTTGAAATGAGTGCGATTTTTTGTATCAATTATGTTTAATGAATACAAAAATACAGTTTATTTAATTATAACACAATTCTTGTCTATGCGCAATCGTTTAAATTCAATTTTCAATAAAATCTATAAAACCATAAAGTTTTTTTCTTCAATATCTGTAAAATCAATTAAAATTCAAGCTTACTCGCCGCCTAATAAAAAAGGTGTCCCTTTGAGACACTGCCCTCGCTTGAGGAGGCTTGGCTTTTTTGAGCTCGTTTATTCTCAAACGCAGTCGATAATTCTTATGCTATAAAAAAAACTGTAGTGATTTTTTTCAAATCATTACAGTTTTTTTGTGCGAAGAAAATTAACTAATCAAATCACTATACTTTAAAATATATTTAACTGCAAAATATTTTAATCTATGAGTCACCAATCCATCACCGCTAATAATAGAAATCATATAATAAAAATCGCTATAAAAGTTAAGATAAAACTCTAAAGTATTTATTAAAAATTGATGCTGATAATGCTGATAAATTAGATTTTCTAATTTTATAATATTATCTTTAATTAGCGGCAACCTAGTGTTTAACAGATAAATAATAGCACTATCCGTTGTCTCGTTAGTATCAAGTTTTAAGTTTTGATAAACTATAAAATCAACTAACTCTATTGAAAACAATAAAATATTTCTAAATGACCTATTGTCTTGATGCGTATTTAATCCCCTAATGCGCTTTCTTGGTATATTAATAGTCAAAACTTCTGCATCAAACTCATTCATCATCCTTGCTGCCACACTTTCAGCATCTAATCTATCTTTATAAACAGCCGCCGTCACATGAAAAATACCATCGTTAATAATAAACCCTCCGCCGCCACCATTTTTAACCTGTGTTGATAAATTTTCAGCCTGCACTAAATTTGTAGTAGTACCTAATGTCAAAATATAATATGTCCTTCTAGATAACCCTGCACCTAAATTAGGAATTAAAAATATAAAGACAGATGCAAAACCCAATGCAAGAAAAATAATTGCCAATATAATAGCAATTGGTTTTGAGAGTTTAATGCGCCCACGCTTAATTAGGTGCGGGGTGTGTAAATCTTTTATAAACACTAGTAGTATTTATATTGAAACAGCCTTATAAATATGCTTTTTATTATCTATACCTAATTTGCTTAGGTCTATTCACACTATAAGTATTGCCATGCCCTAACTGATAATTATATCCATTTCCCCACGTCCATATTCTGCCGCAAACTCCCGCCGCAATGCTATTATGCCCCGAAGCATACACACTTAAAAACACAGGCAAAGCATTACCATCATAATCAATTTCTAAAACTCTTGGACTAAAAACAGCACGCTGAGTATACCCAAATTCATCATGCCCCAATGCACCAAACTCTACGTTGCCCCATGTCCATATGCGCCCATATGCATCAAGAGCCGCACTATGTCTGCCTCTCGTGCTTAAAGCAACAAATTTTATACCTAACTCCACTATATAAGGTCTTGTTATTCTAAACGGCCACTCAATATCAAAAAACGCAAATACTCCGTCTTCTCCATCACCCCACACCCACATCCTGCCATAAACATCTAAAGCAGCGCTGCGGTCTTGACCAGCATTTATTATACACAAACTCAACATCAAGTCTATCCACTAATCCATTAAAAGTACCAAATTCTATTTTTTTAGAGCGAGTTTGATTAGCAGAAGCACCGATAATGCCATTGCCTAATTTACCATTAGCCCCTTCTCCCCATGCCCAAATATACCCGTATACATCTATAGCCAGAGCTAATAGACACAAATCTTGGCAAGTTGCTTTGGTTGATACATACTTCTAGTCGCCTAGGATACCATTCTGCTGTTGTAAGAAAAATCTGGTGTCCGTGACCTGTTTGCCCGCTCCAATCGTCGCCCCACGTCCAAATGTTTCCATAATAATCTAAAGCTACACTTAAGCTGCCACCTGCACTGATTGCAATAATATTATTAAATCCGTCAACATATTCAATCATATACGGGCATGAAACAATTTGATTTGATAGATTTCCATGTCCTAGACTGCCATTCAAATCATGTCCCCAAGTCCACACATTTCCGTCTTTATCTAAAGCCATGACATGACGAGACCCTGTGCTGATTGCAGTTATATCATAAAGTCCTTGAATACGACGCAGAAAATACTCCGTCTGTGATGGTCCGCCATGACCTAACCATCCAGAACCAAAATGCGAAGTCCCCCAAATCCCCCAAGTCCATACCTTGCCTTGACTATCTAAAGCAACACCAAAGTTGCCTGTAGTATTTGCATATACAAAGCCTATTATCTCAACAGACAAATCATATTGTGTCCACTCACTATCATAATAAACTTCTGCCTCAAAATCAAAAACTCCCATTGTATTAAGTTGAGTTTTTGAATTAACCCATCTCCAACCATTTGGCAATTCAACATCATATAATGTTTTATAATCAAATCCAATAAACGCTGTTAAATTGCTAGGAGTCTGTTTGCCGCCGTTGTCATAATATCCGTTTTCACCATTGTCATAATTATCTTCATCTTGCCCGCCTATAGTGCAAGCAAAATAGATACTGTCGCAATAAAAATAGCAACCAGCAACAAGCCTAAAATGATTTTTTAATTTTACTTGATACATATTTTTTTTTCCTCCTTAGAAAAAAGGTGGCTTTAAACCCCAACCTGAAGATGTTGTGTATTAAATGCAGCCATCTACTCCGCTTAAACTAAACTTATGTCATCATGCTTTCTTTCACTCGCTTTGTCATCATGAGCGATAGCGTAATGATCTCTTCCGTTAAAAAACATATTGCAATACTAAAGAATAAGGAATAGATCCTTAAAGGATCTATTCCTTATAATTTTGTCATTTTGTAAAAATCTCTTCATTTAATAAACATATGTCGCATATGTATACGACTCTTGCATTGTCAAGATTTTTTGCTTTAAAAACAATTTTAAACCAGCGTGCTATATAAAGAGTAATGAATTCATCTGCGGCACAGACTGCGAGGTATCTACAATAGACCTGTCATTAGTCCTGTCATTCCGAACGAAGCGAAGAATCTGAAAAAAATAAGATGTCTTTAAGTTGTTGAGATTCCTCACTTCGTTCGGAATGACAATTTACACAAGCAAGCTGCAAATAATTAGACCCGAAGAGATTAAACCGTTAGAGTTTGCGCCCTATCGCCCCATCATCGCCAAAGGCAATGATGTTCTGCAGCAAAAGCTGCTTAGGGTTAAACCGTTTTCGCTGGAAAGCAAATTTACACTTGTTAAAGCAAGTAAATTTGCTCGGTTGATAAAGTATTTTCCCTAAAATACATAAAGAGGCAGATTAAAAAACGCTGCCCCTTTATAATTATAATATGCTATTTAGCGTATTCAATGCTTCTAGTTTCTCTGATTACATTGACTTTAATTTGACCTGGATAGTCCATTTCTTCTTCAATCTTTTTAGCAATATCCTTTGCCATAAAAATTGCTTTTGCATCGTCCACAGCATCAGGCTTAACCAATATCCTGATTTCACGCCCTGCTTGGATAGCAAACGACTTGTCTACTCCGTCAAATGCATTTGCAATTGACTCAAGTTTTTCCAAACGCTTGACATAGTTTTCTAGAGTTTCTCTTCTTGCTCCTGGTCTAGCCCCGCTTATAGAGTCTGCAATCATAATCAGCACAGCCTCAACAGATTGCGCCTCAATATCCCCATGGTGCGCTGCAATACAATGAATGACAGCAGGGTTCTCTTTATATTTTTTTGCTAAATCTGCACCTATACTAATATGTGTACCTTCAACTTCATGGTCAACAGCTTTACCTATATCATGCAATAATCCTGCCCTTTTAGCCAGCGCCACATCCGCACCAATTTCAGCTGCAATAAGCCCTGCTAGATGCGATACTTCTAATGAATGTTTCAATACATTTTGTCCATAGCTTGTTCTGTATTTTAATCTGCCTAATAGCCTAACAATGTCTGAGTGCAAATTAAAAACTCCTGCTTCATAAATTGCTGCCTCGCCTGTTTCTTTAATGTGCGCATCTAAATCACGTCTGGTTTTTTCTACGATTTCTTCAATTCTACCTGGATGAATACGACCATCTGATAATAGTTTTTCTAAAGATAATCTAGCAACCTCTCGTCTAACTGGATCAAAGCCCGATATAACAACAGCCTCTGGAGTATCATCAATGATTAAATCAACACCTGTTGCGCTTTCTAATGCCCTTATATTGCGCCCCTCACGGCCGATAATTCTGCCCTTCATTTCATCTGAAGGCAGAGCAACAACCGATGTAGTAATATCTGACGAATGGTCAACTGCACATTTTTGAATAGCAAGTGATATGATGTCTTTTGCTTTTCTGTCAGCATCCTCTTTAGCTGCTGCCTCAATTTCTCTAACAATTTTAACCGCATCTTTTTTTGCTTGCTCTTCTATTTCTTGAATCAATTTTGCCTTTGCTTCTTCTTTGGTCATCTGTGCAACTTTTTCAATTCTTAAAATGATTCCTTCTAACTCTCGTTCACCTTTTTGTTTTAATTCTTCAATCTCTTTTTCTTTGGTTTTTAAATCTTCTCTAGATTTGTCTATCGCTTCAATTTTTTTATCTAGAGTTTCCTCTTTTTTATCAAGCACCTCTTCTCTTTGAGTGATACGCTGTTCACTTCGGCGCACCTCAACTTGCCTATCTTTCATCTCTTTTTCAAATTCTGTCCTATCTTTTAAAATTTCTTCTTTAGCTTCTAATGCAGCCTCTTTTCTTAAACGCTTAGCATCTGCAATAGCCTCTTGCAAAATTTTGTTTGCATCTGTTTTGATGCTTTCATCTTTTTTGTTTTTGATTATTCTAAATACTATTATACCCACAAATGCGCCCAACGCTAACGCAACAATAGGCAAAACAATAGCTAGAATAAGTGTCACATTTGCCAACAAAATGTGACTTAGATTGTTTAACATTCTTACTCCTTTTGCATATTTAAAATGCTTGCAAGCCAATTTAAATAAACTGACTAGCAATATAAAATAAAATTAGATATCTCTACTTAACATAATTTATATATTAAACAGTAATGTCCAAATATAGAATAAACTAATTTAGTTTTAAAGTCAAATGAAAAAGGACAAATTTTTAATTAATTTTAATAGACCCCATAAAAATAAAGCAAAGCATTAATTAAAAACACATGCTGTGCAATTCGCCGCTCAACTGGATTATGCAGCAACCCTTCATTATTTGGTCTTGATGTTTCAATCAAAAATACTGGCACATTAAAATGTAAAAATAATTCATTCCTAACACTGCCGATAGGTCCATATCCTATCAATACTCTAAATGGTCTTTGCAAATCATCATATATGCTTGTATTTATATAACCGACAGCAAAATGAGCAGCTTCTTTGGTAATAGGACAAGGATTGTGTCCGATGCTGTTTGCTAACGTACTGCTAATTGCCTCATGCAAATCAATTATTAAACAAGGATTAAATTGCTCTATAAGATAAGTAATAACAGCAGCTATTTGGTGCGCTATATTGCCATAGGAGTCACCTAGAAAATGACGGTTTAAATCAAGTCCGTCAATAGTCCTAACATTGCGATAAATAGCCAACGGATTAGCTTTTGGAATAATCAAAAACCTGCCGCTAGAAAAATTAAAATTTTCTACTAGATATGCAGCAGCTTGCCAACCAGCTGGTTCGTTTCCGTGTATACCGCCAATGATTACTACATTCTTCCCCTCACGGTTTGTATCAAAAATATGATATGTTATCATATGCTCATAGGTCATATCATAACGCTTTATTGTGCCCTCACGGTGTACAATAGGTTGTTGATTTGGCGGCTCTTCTGGCGGATAAAATGGCAAGCTACAAGCAATAAGCACCATTTGCAATATTATAATAAACACTATTAATAGTATTGTTGATTTGAAAACTGAGTATAATAAATTTCTTTTCATAATTATGTCTGTCCTTATGGTCTTATTTTACCCTTAATTTCATTCTTGCATGCAGCTCTACAAAATGCTTGTTTACATAAGCACGGCGCTTAACATTAGCTAGTATTTTTTTGCCTTCAGCACTTCTAGTAAAATATAATCCAAAGGTTGTTAAGCGTTTTGTCATTCTTAATAAAAATTTTTCGGCATTCTCTTTTCTGTTTGCAAATATTTCTGGCACAGCAAAAGCATAGCGCTTATCAATTTTTTTGTTTCTTTTTGTCTTAACAAGCAAATATTTTTGATTGTCAATAGGTGCAAAAACTTCACTCATTGCTTGATGAAAAATATTTTTTTCATATTTACTGCACTTGGTTATACTTACATGAACTGATTTTGATACAAAGTTTTTTTCAAATAAGGCTCTTGCTTTTTTATGAATAAGATGCAAATCCTTAAATGTTTTCAAAATAGCATGTGTTATCTTTTTGATAGTAGAATAGTGGCTAGGTCTAATAAACATTGAAGGAAAAAAGCCTTTTTTGGGACTGGGAATTTCATTTTGGATTAACACATCATCTGCTGAATTTGCTAATGTTTGCTGCCAGCGTTGGTCTGTTAACAACCTCCCGTTTGCCAACTGAGTCATCTTTTCATTAGCTGAATTTATGCTTGCTTCATCATACGGAGCCTTTAATGTATTTGCTCTAATTATTCCGCTCTCAATCACATCATTAAAATAACTCAAGCCTAAAAAGCTTTTAAAACGCCTTGAAAGTGTGTCAAAATCGGCAGAAGGAGGCGATTCATTATTTAACTTGGGTGACAAATGATCAGGCAAGATAGTAGTCAAATGCCAAATATTGCTTACCTTATCTGGTTTATTTTTATCCATTCTAATCGCCCGCCCACGCATTTGATTGGACAGCATAAAACTACCCACACAGCTTGCTAATATAAGCGTATTGATTACGGGAGAATCCCAGCCTTCACCTAAAAGTGACTTTGTCCCCACGATTCCATTTAAAATACCTGTATTAAAAGCATTAGTAATAACTGCAATTTTTTGTGCATTGTTAGAGCCTTCAAATTTTAGTTCACTATACTCAATACCTTTAATTGGCACAGCTTTCATCTTAGCCCCACTTTCTTTGGCTATTTTTGCAACACCATCTAAACATGAATTAGGCACTATAACAATGCGCCCAGACACAGCAGCAATTTTTAAAGATATGCATTTTCTTCTTAGCAATTCAAATATAGGAATCACACCTAATTCATTAATCTCTTTATCAGAGCCTAAAACAGATGAATTAAGCCTAATATAATCTGTCAATACCAAAAGTCTTATGTTCTCACCTAAATTCACCCACTCTCTATCCACAATCCTATCTATACTCCCTAATTTGCTAGTGCTAGTAATAAGCAATTTTTCATGCTCTTCACAACTTAATAATTTAACCCTTTTCTTTTCAACAAGACCATATCTAGATAAATAATTTTTTACAAAATCTCTATCCTTATCACAAAACAGCTGGTCATTGTCCATCATTCCTTGAAGTAAGTTTTGAGCTACACTTAAATCCCATGTCCCGCCTTTTTCACATTTTTCCAACACCTTAACAAACTGCTTTTTAGGTTTATATCCAGATGCTTCCAAAAATAAAATCATAGCATTAAATAAACTTGGTTCTGAGGCAAGTTCATCCTCAAATTCAAGCGGATCATTATAAAAACGACTATTTTGAATTATTCGTAAAAACTCACCTTCCGCAAATATTTTTGCAACTGTATCAGATACTTTTTGGTTGTACTTTGAAATTAAATCCACTTCATTTTGACTGGGAAAATTATAACAAATAAAATCCTGGTGCGGACAAAGCGCTTTTGTACGCACTAACTCCGGCACAAAAATTTCTTCATCAATTGGTCCGCACATTGCAATGTATTTATCCCACTCTGCTTTTGATGAATCATACGGAGGTGTAGCAGTCAAAGCAATTATGGTGACACTATGCTCAACTTGCTTAACAAATTCATATAAAGCCCTTTGCCATTCTGCACGCAAGTGGTGTGCCTCATCAAGACAAATCGTGCTTATATTATGATCTTTCATTAATTTGATTAAGTCAATGGTACAATAATTTTCTTTAGGAAAATCACTATCATCGCCGTCTTCTTCTTCAAGAGTAGTCGCTTTAGCAAGTTTTTCTGTTTTGCGATAAGCTGTGTATAAACCTTGGTACGTAATAGAAGTAAGTAATTTTGGAGATGACAGCACACAAGAAAAGTAATCTTCTATATCTATATTAGAAGGCAAAAACATATCAGAAAACCTATCCTTCCACTGCTCTCTTATAGCAATAGTAGGTGATAAAATCAATGCTGGTTTATCAAGCATCCTAATTAATTCTAATCCTAAAATTGTTTTACCACTGCCAGGAGCTGCAACAATATGTATCTTATTGTTATGAAGATGTTTGCAGCTATTGTCTATTACTCTCTTCTGATAGACTCTAAAATTCCCTTTAAACTTGACTTTTGAAAAATCTTTTATCATTTTCATGTGTGCATACTAACATAAGATAGACAAACTTGTCAAGAGTTTTATCTTGTTGTTTAAATAAGAGAATTCAAAACGCCATACTCACAATATTTTTACTTATCCATAGGAACCATAGTTGCCTGTCACACTTGCTAATATAGATAATTCAACTGAGATTTCTGATAATTCCATATTGCGATATATAAGGGTGAATAGTATAGAAGCTACAATAGTATAGCTATTAAATTAATGTCATTCTGCAAGAATCTCTTCTTGTAAAAAACATATGTTTCACATTATGATAGCAACCAAATAGTTATTTATAGATATGATTTAGCATTCCTAAAATGCTTCACCTGCAAAAAGTGACCTAGGCACAAATATTTTTTATACCAAACAAAGAGATGTATCAACATTTTATGTACTGCTTTAAGACTAAATATACACATAAGACAATGACATAAGAAAAGCGATACAATTCAAGTATCGCTTTTCTTTAATTATTAGATTCTCTTATTTTCTTACTGCAGCTCCACCAGTTGTCCTTGTTCCTGGCGCTACAACTTCTGTTAAGCTTGTTAACAGCCCTGCCACATCTGCAATGTTTGACGGAACAACAATTTTAGTTGCCTGTCCATTAGCCAGCACTTTTAGTGCCTCAAAGCCTTGCAAAGTCACATAAGCTGGGTCTGGTCTTGCTGCAATAATCCTAGCAATTGCCTCTGCTTGACCTTCAGCCTCAGTGATTAAAGCAACTTTTCTTGCTTCTGCTCTTAAAACAGCCGCTTGCTTTTCACCTTCTGCAACTAATATTGCAGACTGACGCACACCTTCAGCATTTAGGATAGCTTCACGCTTGCCACGTTCTGCTCTCATTTGTTTTTCCATACTGTCTTGAATATCTCTTGGCAAGATAATATTTTTAATCTCTACCCTTGTTACTTTAATCCCCCATGCATCCGTCGCCTTGTCAATAATAATCTGTAATTTAGAATTAACATAATCACGGCTAGTCAATGTCTCATCAAGTTCAAATTCACCTATAATATTACGCAAAGTAGATGCAGAAATATTTTCTAAAGCTAAAAGAGGATTTTCAGCACCGTATGCAAATAACTTAGGGTCACAAACTTGCCAATAAACAATGGTATCAATTTGCATTGTAACATTATCTTTGGTGATAACTGGCTTAGGCGGGAAATCTGCGACACGCTCTTTCATAGAGATTGTATGTCTTGCTCTTCTTAAAATTGGCGTGACATATCTTAATCCAGGCGATAAAGTTTTATCATATGAACCGAATTTTTCAACAATAACAACGGTACCTTGTCTGACTACTCTAATGCCCCTGATGACAATGATAAAAAGTATCAATCCTAAGATCCCTCCGATTACGATGCCTACAATAGCACCAGGTGATATGCCTAATAAATTATTAACATTCATTATTTTTGTCTCCTTTGTTACCGTTTTAAAAAAAGGTAACCCAAAATTTAAAAACTATTGTTTACTCTTCAATTATAATTGGTTCTTCTGTAATAACTTCTTCAACAGTAAACCTAGACCCCTCTACACTAATTATTTTAACCAATTTTTCAGATTCTATCGGAATTTTAGATGTAACCACCCACAATACATCATCAAACTTAACTGTACCATCTTCATCAGCCGTAATTGCCGATATAAGCCTAGTTGTTTGACCTATCCGCTTGTCTACATTCAAATGGGTAGGCGTAATCTGTATCCATTTTTTGACTACAGGGCGAGTAAGCACTAATAAAACACCTGATGCAACAACAGATG
The DNA here is from genome assembly GCA_009780325.1 of Bacillota bacterium. Classification (GTDB taxonomy): domain Bacteria; phylum Bacillota; class Clostridia; order Christensenellales; family Pumilibacteraceae; genus WRAF01. The sequence goes on from WRAF01000017.1 coordinate 16,160, forward strand.
CGCCAAGCTGTAAATGCCACCAGTCTGATAATACCGGAATAAAAGATAAAATAAGTCCCACAACAAAACCTGCGGCAAACCAAATTGTGACTAATTCATGAGTGAAATATTCAACTACTAAAAAAACTGCAATTGCAACTGCCCAAACTGCGGGCATTACCCAAAATGGCATAATAAAAACCTCCAAAACTCTTTCAATATATATTATATAGGAATATTTTGTAAATGTAAAGCATTTTTTATGTGTTTTTTTTAAAGCTAAAATATGTGGACAAGTAATAAAATTAGCCCCACCGCCTGCCTTAATTAAATCGATAATAATTTAATAGAATCCCCTATTCTTCTATGCTTTCATCACTATCATCAACTTCAGGTTCTTCTTTTAATACAATTTTATTTGCAAGTGCCCTAATTTTTGTTTCAACCTCTTTATACATATCAGGCTTTGCTTCTAATATACTTTTAACCGCCTCTTTGCCCTGTCCTAAACGCTCTTCATTATAGCTAAACCATGACCCGCTTTTTTTGATAATATCATGCTCAACCGCTAAATCAATAATATCAGCCGACCTTGATATGCCTTTGCCATAAATCAAATCAAATTCAGCAATTCTAAACGGAGCAGCCAATTTATTTTTGACTACTTTAACTTTGGTTCTTGACCCCACTTGCTCTGTACCTGTTTTAATAGCCTCACCTTTTCTGACATCAAGCCTTACGCTTGCATAAAACTTTAGCGCCTTGCCGCCAGGAGTAACCTCAGGGTTTCCGTACCCGCCTAATTTATCACGCAGCTGATTAATAAAAATAATACATGTCCTAGTTTTGTGCGCTACACCTGCTAGCTTTCTTAATGCTTGTGACATAAGTCTAGCCTGCAATCCCATGTGAGAATCACCCATCTCACCATCAATTTCTGCCCTTGGAGTAAGCGCTGCAACAGAGTCTACCACGATTACATCAATTGCTCCGCTTCTGACAAGACTTTCGGCAATATCAAGTGCCTGCTCGCCATTATCTGGTTGAGATACATACATGTTTGATAAATCAATGCCTAAATTAGCGGCATAAATAGGATCAAGCGCATGCTCTGCATCAATAAAAGCAACCGTTCCGCCCAATTTTTGCGTCTCTGCTATCACATGCAAAGATAAAGTAGTTTTTCCGCCTGACTCAGGTCCATAGATTTCTACTATTCTGCCTCTTGGCAACCCGCCAATCCCTAACGCAAGGTCTAATGACAAGCAGCCAGTAGAAATGGCTTCTATCGGGACAACCTTGTTTTCATTAAGTTTCATGATTGCACCTTTTCCAAATGACTTTTCAATTTGGCTGATGGCAAACTCTAAAGCCTTTGCTTTTTCTGAATCGGTTAACCCCGTATTTGTGCTGGTCCCTGTTTTTACTTTTTCTTTTTTATCCATTATGTTTTTCTCCTAAAATTTCCTTAAGTATTTTAAGTGCAGTTAGTGCACCTGTTTGAATATTTTGTAATCTTGTTTTGTTTAACGCAATTTTTTTGATGATAGTTGTGTTTAGAGTTTTGACACCTATATATGCAATATGGGGATGAGTATCCGCATAGCCAGTGGCAGCAATTGATATATCACAATCATTTAGTCCATCCATCATTCTATTGCAAACTGCATATGATACCGCACTATAGTTATCTATAATATCTTGAGGGATATTTAATATTTGCTGCTTAGAAATGTTGCTATAACATACAATTCCCTCAATCAAATACTCACTAGCACCCGTATTTTGCACCAAAAGCGATGAAATCAATCCACCAGTAAAAGACTCGGTAAGCTTTAAGCGCATTTTTGAGGCTTTAAGCATTTGATGAACCTCATTAGTTAAATCATTTAATTTTTTCATTTCTCGCCTATCTCTTTTTTATAATATGGCGATTCTTCACTTTGTTCAGAATGACAAATTATAGAATCTTGGTCATTAGTTATTTCTTTTTTGTCATTCTGAGTAAACGAAACAACAGTAAGAATCTCATCCTTATCCTTATTATCACTATCTTTAAAAACATGCCTATTTTTCACAATATAATTTGTCCCTGAAATGATTGTAAGAATGGTAGAAATTAATAAAAGTATTATTCCAATTAGAAATATAATATCCGCCATATCATATAATCGCAAATATACAAATGACATAGTCGGAATTAAAAAAATCAATGCAGTCATCTGAAAAACTGTTTTCGATTTTCCTAATTTATCTGCTGAAAGTTCAACATTGTTGGATGCTGCTAAAATTCTAAAGCAACAAATTAAAAGCTCTCTTGATAAAATAATAATAACACAGATAGTTAAAATTGCAAACCATACTGAATACAACATCCACAATGCTGATAATGCAATCAAACAAATCAATGCAGCCGTAACAAGCAGTTTATCAGCAATAGGGTCTAAAAATTTCCCTAGTAAAGTAACTTGATTTAATTTTCTTGCTAAATATCCATCTAAAAAGTCTGTTAGACATGCTATTAAAAAGATTCCTAAAGCCACAAATCCACTAAATGACGCTGTAGAAGAACCGCTAATAAATAGAGAATGTGGTACAAAAACTGGAAAAATAAAAGCCAAAACAAAAATAGGAACTAGAATAATACGCATAACAGTCAGTTTTGTTGGTAAATTCATTTTATTTTTCTCCGATTTTTATTTTTAAATAAAGTTAAGATCCTAAAGCATGATGACATTAAATTTTAACATATCACAGAATTTAGTAATTAACTTAACTTAAGAAATAATAATTTGTCATTCTGTAAGAATCTCAACTTTATTTCTATGCTATTATATCACACAAACTATCCTCTGTCAACCGCTTTTCCTACTAAATCATAACCCCTTGATTTAATAATCTTTACATCATAAAAATTGCCTACATCAAGCACAAAATCTGCCTTGAAATATACTAAAGTGTCAATGTCGGGCGCACTGAACTCCCCTCTTCCATAAAACAAATTCTTGTCAAAATCAATGCCCTCATACAATACCTTTATTGTTTTACCTATCAAATCATTATTAAATTCTTTAACATTATCCCTTTGAATAAGCGCCAATTCTTTTATTCTCTTTTTTGAAATTGCTGATTTAATCTGATTAGGTAAATTGCACGCAAGAGTCCCGTCTTGTGGTGAAAACTCAAAAAAACCTGCATGATTAAATTTAAAATCTTTTAAAAAATTTGCTAACTTTTCAAAATCATCATCTTGCTCATCAGGAAATCCCACCATAAAAGTAGTCCTTAAAGCAATATTCGGAACCACACTTCTCAATTTATCAATCATCCCTTTGATTAAATTACTGTCGCCTCGTCTATTCATTCTTTTTAGAATCTTGTCGCTAATATGCTGCAGCGGCATGTCTATATACTTGACAATTTTGTGGTTTGATTTAATCTCTTCTATTAGTATATCATCTATGTTTTCTATATAGCAATACATCAATCTTATCCACTCTACATCTGTTTTTGATAGCTCTTTAATTAATTGAACCAGCCGCCTTTCACCATATATATCTATCCCATAATTTGAAACATCTTGCGCCACTAAAATAATCTCTTTAACGCCTAAATTCACTAGATAATTTGTTTCTTTAACTAAGTCATCTATTGTTTCAGACTTATAGCGTCCCCTAATTGATGGAATAGTACAATATGAGCAAAGGTTGTCACAACCGTCCGATATTTTTAAATATGCATAATGACTAGGAGTAGTGAGAATCCTATTAGACAGTAAAATATTTCCATCATTGTTAATTTTTTGCAACACTTCACCACGCTTTATGTATAAATTCTCAATAATTTTTAAGATATCAGTATAATCATTTGTACCTAAGAATGCGTCAACTTCTTTTAACTCTTCTTTTAGTTCTTCTCTATATTTTTGACTTAAACATCCTGTCACTAATAATAACTCACAAGCACCGCTCTTTTTATATTCAGCCATACTTAATATTGTATCAATAGCCTCTTTTTTTGCAGAATCAATAAAAGCACAGGTGTTGATAATTATCACCTGCGCCTCATTTTCAGTTGTAATTACAAAATTTACACTAGACAACACACCAAGCATCTTTTCAGTATCTACTCTGTTTTTATCACAGCCTAATGACACTATAGCTAGTTTTTTCATAAATCAACTCCCTTAAAAATCAGTGCCAAAAACCTTTTCAAACATTTCTCTTGTAGCAAAAATTTCTCTAGGTTTAGTCGGTCGCATATCATCTTTAGAACCAATAAAACCAAGTTGCTCTAATTCATCCATTATCCTAGCGCCCCTTGCATAACCTAATTTATAGCGACGCTGCAAAAGTGAAGTAGATACAGCACCTGTCTCAATAATTTTGCGTGCAATTTCTTCTAAAAGCGGGTCAAACTCGTTTTCTTCATTATCATCTGAGCCAAACTCGTCTTCAATCTCTACCTCTTTTTCTTTTAATATAGCACCCGCCGCCTCATCAAAATACTCTGCTGAATTATTCTCACAAATAAATTTAACAATTTCTTCAACTTCTTCAGTAGTAACATATGCACCCTGAATCCTTTTAGGCTCTGGCGCATCAATAGGCGCATACAATAAATCACCCCTGCCAAGCAGCATTTCAGCACCTGTTTGGTCTAATATCGTTTTAGAGTCGGTACCATTTGATACTGCAAAAGCAATCCTTGATGGCAAATTAGCTTTAATTGTACCTGTGATTACATCAACTGAAGGTCTTTGAGTCGCTAAAATCATATTGATGCCTGCAGCTCTAGACAATTGAGAGATAGATAAAATAAGCTGCTCCATCTCTTTTTTATAGCCGCCCATCATTAAATCTGATAGCTCATCAACTACAATAACAATCCTTGGCATTTTAACAACCTCGCCTCTTTTAACAGCCTCGGATGCATTGTATTCTTGAATATTTTTGACTTTATGCGCTGACAAAATTTTATACCGCTCATACATTTCAGAAACAACCCACTTAAATGCATTGATTGCATGCTCACGCTCATTGATGATTTGATTTATCAAAAGATGAGGAAGATTTTGATAAAGCGGAAACTCTACTCTTTTTGGGTCAATCAAAATAAGACGCAAATCTGATGGACTTGATTTATAAATCATAGATACAATTAATGAATTTAAGCATGCACTTTTTCCGCTGCCTGTTGTGCCGGCAACTAATAAATGCGGCATTTTTTCTAGCGGACTAAATACTATATCACCTGCAATATCTTTACCTAAACAAAGCGTAACATTTGATGATGCTTTGCTAAATTCTTCAGATCCAATCAAGTCTTTTAGTGAAACTATACCAATTTCTTGATTAGGAACTTCAACACCCACAGCACGTTTTCCTGAGATAGGCGCTTCTATACGCACACCTTTTTTAGCCGCCAATTCATAAGCTATATCATCTGCAAAATTTAGAATTTTTTTAATAGAAATCCCCGCAGGCATAGTTAATTCATACCTTGTGACAGCAGGTCCTGGTGCAACAGAAGTAACTTGAACTTTTAAACCTAGTGATTGAAGCACCTTTTCTAATTTTTCTGCATTCAAAGCACTGTCACCACCATATAATGACGGGTCAGTTGAGTCTGCAGTTAATAAATCTAAAGGGGGTCTAGCATACTGAGCAATCTTTTTAGTTGATTTTGATGATAATTTTTCTTTATCAGACTTAATAGCATCATCAATATGAATTTGATTGACTGGAATTTTATGATTTACATTGCGCTTTGAAAATTCTTTAGGAGCCGAATTATGACCTTTTATATAAGAACCTGAATAATCTTCATCTTGGTTAAAGATAGCTGATTGCAATTGATTATCTTGCTTTTGTGCTGTTTTATACGGAGTAGTGCCATACTCTATAAAAGTTGATTTATTAATTTGCTCATTTTCATCATCTTGATTATCATCAAAATTATCTAAATAAATAGTGGAATCATTTTCATTGCTTTTATTTTTTAATTTTGACGCAAAAGATAAATCTATACTTTGTGTAGTAGTTTGTGTTTGAATACTTTGACTATCAATTTTATCTTCATCAGCATCATCATTATCTAAAAAATTAACCGCATCATTAATTATTTTTCTGGTGAAGGCAGGTTGTTTATTATCTTTATCTATTTGATTAGAAATAGTGACTAAAGTATTTTTTACATTTGATAAGATTTCTTTTTTTAACTTTGTTTCATTTTTTTGCTCATCTTCTTCATAAGCTGGTGCAACAAACTCTCTATCAATATTAGGAACAAAATTTGATTTTGTATATTCAAAGGTTTCTTCTTTGATACTTTGTGAAAAATTTTGCTCTTGATTTATTTCAATTTGACTAGGTTCTTGATTTATAATATCAATAAAATTCTCATTTAAATTTTCAATGCCTTGATCATTATAATATGGTGTAGGATCATTAGGTAAATCTAACGGAATAGCAGAAAACTGATTCTTTGTTATTTCAGAAGCAATAGTTTGCATAGCAGCATCACTATTAATTGCAGCAACATTATTGTCGCAATTAATAATATCAGCCTCATGTCTAATCTGCGGCTCTAAAGAAATTTTGCTTGCCAAAATGGCATTAGCTTTTTGCGTCAAATCATCAAAATTATTATCTTTATAATTTGCAGTATTTTCAATTGGATATTGATCTTGATAAATAATAACAGATGGCGGTGTTTCTTGTTTAGGCTGCTCTTTTTCAACAATCGACGCAATATACTTGCTATATTGTGCTGCATCAATTATGCTGCCTTCATCATTATAAAATGGCTGCTCATCAATAGGCGGTTGAAAAACAACCTCAGGCATGCTGATTGGCTGCTTTTCTCTTGCCTTTTTAAGCTTTGTTTCAGACTCTATTGGTTTATGAGCAATCTTGCTTTGCTTAGTAAACTCATCAATAAATATTTCTGTATCATATTCTCTAAAATCAGTGCTGCCTATAGTCATAGGCTCTGCTTGAATAATGCCCGTCATACTACCATTACGCAACAACTCCTTTTCAGAATTCATATTAGCCAAAAAGCGGTCTTTATCATCTTGACCGATTCTATTTTTATCACCTAAAAGCCTTTCTCTTGCTCTTTCTCTATCTCCTTCTATATCAATAGCTTGATGCTCTTCATTATTTTCTTTAATGAAACCAAATAAATCAGAAAAAGATTTTCCGCCTAAATTTCCGCTATTAGATCCGCCACCAGTATAATTATTGCTGTCAATCCTATCATACTCATCATCTATCGCACTAAAATCCCTATACTCACCGCTGATATTTTTAGATTTAGAATCAGTAGATTTAATGCGTCCGACATACAAGCCATAGTTAGTAACATTATCTAAATCAAATTGTCCATCACTTTGAATAATATATTCTTTGCTGCCTGTCTTTTTAATCCTAGTTTTATTATATTGACGCTTATTTTCAGCATTAGGCTTTTTATTCAGCTTGATAATATCTGTCGCTAAAAGACTAGCAAAAATTAAAAATAGTGCCACAAAAAATAAATACGCACCAACCACACTAATAGTTGATACTACAGTCATGGTAAAAAATGAAAAAATGACTCCGCCAATAGAAAAATTATCACTAAAATTATATGTTGCAGACAAATGCTCACCAAAAGATAAACTTAATAATGAATGAGTAGTAATAAGCTGCAAAATCATTAAGCCAAACACCGAAATTAAGCTGATAAAAATTGCTCTTCTTTTGCTGACAGCAAGACGGCGTCCTTTTAATTTTAATATTCCAAGTGCAGCTGTAGCCGAAAACAAGGCAAATGAGACAACTCCCAATATCCCTGTTAAAAAGTTTCTTACTCCGCTTCCTATCACGCTTAATGCAATAGGAAAAATAAGGCACACAAGAAAAAAAGCACTTATGATAATTAATACTATGCCTATAGCTTCTGATGAGCTTTTTTTCTTTTGTTTGCCGTTATTTTTTCGTCCAGGATTATTTAGCATTGGTACCCCTTAGTCTTCTCCTAAAGTTACTCTTTAGCATAACATGTCCATAAAAAAATTACAACTATTTTTAACACATTTTTTAAATTTCACATGAATTTCACAAATTAGCATTTGTTAAACAATTTACCAAGACGGTTTAGCATCAGGCTGCTTTCCTAAATATGCTAATGCTGGTTTTTTATCAAATAACTCTTTAGCAAAAGCCAACACATTTTCTATGCTTACTTTTTCAATCTCTTTCAATCTCTTTCTCATATCATATAATTCATTGCATAGCAATAATAATTTTCCAAAAGCAAACATCTGTGTTTGAACACTTTCTTGGGCAAATGCCATACTTGCTTTAAGCTGTGCCTTTGCCCTGTTAAACTCTTCGGTCGTTACACCTTTATTAATCAATAATTCAATTTCATCCTTTATAGAAGAAATCACTTTTTTTGTATTGTTTGCACTATAATTTATGCAAATATTGAATGAACCTAAATCGACATGCACACTTGGATGAGAATAAACACTATAGGCTAGACCTTGCCTTTCTCTAATGGATTGAAATAATCTGCTGCCCATTCCCCCGCCTAAAATGACTGACAATAGCGACTGAACAGCTGTCAATTGATGATTTAAGGCAATTGACGGAAAAGCAAGCATTAAATTTGATTGCTCATAATCATGAATTTGAACGCTGTCTTTTGCTATAAATTTATTAACAGCAGGCATAATTATTTTTTTAGTAGTTTTAATCTTATTAAGAAAATATTTTTTTATATATTCATCGGCTTTTTCTAAAGTAATATCACCTGCAAAAGCAACTGTAATGTTTTTAGAATGATAATAATCATTTATATAATCATCTATATAAGCTTTATCAAAAGCATTAATATGTTTGGTTGTCCCTATGATTGAACGTGCTAAGGGACCGTCATACAAAGCCTCTGCTAAATTCTCATAACATACATCTTCGGGATTATCTTTTATCATACCTATCTCTTCTATTACTACACCCTTTTCTCTATCAAGCTCTGTTTTATCAAATATAGAATCAAAGAAAATATGACTAAGTGCCTCAAAACATTTTTCAGCCACATCAGTTAATGCCTTAAAATGATAGCAAGTACAATCTTTTGAAGTAAAAGCATTAATACCTGCCCCCATCCCTTCAAATGTTGTTGCAATCTCAAATGCATTAAGCTTGTCCGTTCCTTTAAAAATCATATGTTCTAAAAAATGAGAAATACCATTGTTCTTAGCTGTCTCATTTTTAGAACCTGCATTAACAAATATACCTGCCGCTACTGAATAAGAAGGCAGCGACTCTACAACTAGTTTTAATCCATTTTCATAGTTAAGTACTTTCTGCATAATGTTTTTTTCCTTTATGTTGTTTGCAAAATTGCCTGCGATACCGTAGTCACATTAAATCTTTGTGACCTAATTGTGCTAATAATATTTGGCAATGCTTCTATTGTATGATGAGTTGGATGCAATGAAACAAAGTTTCCGCCGCCCAAATTTTCTGTTGCCCTATCATGAATCAAGTTTCTGTTTCTATCACGCCAATCAAATGTTTCAATCGTCGGAATAATAACTCTATAGCCTAAACCATTAGCCGCCTTAATTGTTGCATCCGAATAAAAACCCATTGGAGGACTAAACAATGTCATCTCAAAATTTAAGATATTATTAATAAGTCTATGATTAGCTTGAATATCTTCTCGTGATCTTGCTTGATTGACTTGTCTATGATCAATTTGAAAATAACCTAAATTACCAATTTCATGCCCATCAGCATAAATATTTAGCAGCAAGTCCTCATTATTAAATGCCCATAGCCCGCCAATGAAAAAGGTAGCAGTCACACCTTCTCGCCTTAATGCACTTAAAAGCGGTTCAATATGCTCACTACCCCAGCTAATATTAAACATTAATGCAACATTATGTTCACTCTCTCCCCTATCTAATGGGCGAGAAATTTGCCCCACAGCAATTACACCTGAAAAAATACTGACAACCAAAACCAAAATGGCAGCAAAAGACAGCACCGCATTAGTAATGATATTTTTTAATGAATATTTATTTTTTATAGCCATACTTGTCCTCATACTAAAATTACTAAATGTTTTAGTACATTGTATGAGAATAGCTGCTTTTAAATTACAAATAAATTATTATTTATATTTACAATTTAATTATTAGGCTTTATTGTACACTAAATTAACCAATACTTGATTTATCAATTGTCACTTGCAAACCCATGTTATTTATTATTCTCTTCTTTGTCTTCTTCTTCTAGAGCCAAATGCAACTCTTGCACCTAACAGCAAAAAGAAAATAAATCCAAATGCTGAAATAAATGTCGGCCATATAGCACCAAGAAAATCATTTGAAAAGATATACTCAAAATTTGCAGAAAAACCATCTAAGCCCGGCCACCAAAAAGTAAGCACAAAGAAAGCAGATGATAAAACTGCTAAAAGTATCATTCCTAAAGTTCTCATTATTTTTCTCCTCCAAGAAAATTTTTTATTTTTTATTAAAGTTTTTTAACCAATTTCAAGTCAACCCCTTTCATGCCTGTTTTTATAACTTCAACTTCAACCATGTCCCCAATATTTATAACATCAGTGACTTTTTCAACACGCTTGTTTGATAGCTTGCTGATATGAATCATTCCGTCTTTATTTGGAGTCAAATACACTTTAGCACCAAATTCACCACCACTTTCAGTAGTCATAATCCTTGTAACATTGCCAGTGAATTTTTCACCCACTTCAATATCTTTTAGGATAGACATGATAATTGATTTAGCATTTTCAATAGCATCTTTATCAGACGAGGCAATATAAACCGTTCCGTCTTCTTCAATGTCTATTTTGACACCAGTGTCTTCTATGATTTTGTTGATTGTCTTGCCGCCTTTACCGATTACCTCACCGATTTGGTCAGGCTCTATATTAAAGGAAACAATTTTTGGAGCATATTTAGATAACTCTGCCTTAGGCTCAGAGATTGTCTTATTCATCTTGTCCAAGATATGAAGGCGTCCCTTTCTTGCTTGTTCAAGTGCCTCAGTTAAAATAGCTTTATCAATCCCCTTTATCTTTATGTCCATTTGTATCGCACTTATACCTGTTTTTGTGCCAGCAACTTTAAAATCCATGTCTCCTAAAAAGTCTTCTAACCCTTGAATATCTGAAAGAATTGCAGTTTTACCAGTTTTTTCATCTTGAATCAGCCCCATAGCAATGCCGGCAACTGGTGCTTTAATAGGCACACCTGCGTCCATTAATGCTAATGTAGAACCGCATACACTTGCCATTGAAGTTGAACCATTTGAAGATAAAATTTCAGAAACCATACGGATTGCATAAGGAAAGTCAGCCTCTGACGGAATAACTGTCTCTAATGCTCGTTCTGCCAATGCACCATGACCAATCTCACGACGCCCTGGCGCACGCATAGGTCTAGCCTCCCCTACAGAATATGGCGGAAAATTGTATTGGTGCATATATCTTTTATAGGTTTCTTCATCAAGATTATCCAATTTTTGCACATCACCGATAGTACCAAGCGTACAAGTAGTCAAAGTTTGAGATTGACCCCTTGTGAAAACACCCGTACCATGAACCCTAGGCAGCACACTAATTTCAGACCAAATTTGTCTAATCTCATCCGTTTTTCTTCCGTCCGGTCTAAATCCGTCATGAGTAATTTTTCGTCTGACTATCTCTTTTGTAATGTTATACAATACATCTTTTACTTCTCTAGTATTGTCTGGATAAACTTTTGCAAAATGTTCTAAAATTCCTTTCTCAGCTTCATCTTGTGCAATTTGCCTTTTTTCTCTATCAGTTTCTTTTAAAGCTTTTTCAATTAATTTTTCAGAATATTTTCTTACTTCTTTGTCTATTTTTTCATCAATTTTATAAAACTCCATCGCACGCTTAGGCTTGCCTACAGCTTTTACAATGGTTTCAATAAACTTGACTTGGCGTTTAATTTCCTCATGTCCAAACATGATTGCATCAAGCATCTCTTTTTCAGTCACCAAATCAGCCCCTGCTTCAACCATCATTATTGCATCTTTAGTACCGCTAACTACCAAATGCAACTTAGAAGTAGCCCTTTGCACTGTATCTGGATTGATGATGAATTTATCATTAATAAGACCCACGACTACCGACCCTGTTGGTCCTAAAAACGGAATATCTGATATTGACAATGCAATTGACGAGCCTAGCATGCCAAAAACTTCTGGCGCTATGTCAACATCAACTGACAATGCAGTTGAAACTATTGCAACATCATTAAACATGCCTTTTGGGAATAATGGTCTAAGCGGACGGTCAATTAATCTTGATGTCAAAATAGCCTTGTCTGACGCCCTGCCCTCACGTTTTTTAAATCCGCCAGGTATACGACCCACCGCATACATTTTCTCTTCAAAGTCAACAGCCAACGGAAAAAAGTCTAATCCTGGTCTTGGAGCACTTGCCATCGCAACATTAGTCATGACTACTGTATCGCCGCATCTAATAAGACATGAGCCGCTTGAAAGTTCTGCATATTTACCAATTTCGACAACCACTTCACGACCACCGATTTCGGTCTTAAATATTTTTGCTTCTTGCATTTCTTCTCCCTTTGTTTTTCAATAGAAGATTATTTTCTAATCTCTAATTTAATTAAAATTGCCCTATATCTTTCAATATCAATATCTTTTAAATAGTTTAATAGTGAGCGGCGTGATCCTACCATCTGAAATAATCCACGTCTAGAGTGGTGGTCTTTTGCATGTGTTTTTAAATGCTCTGTCAGGTGGTTAATCCTAAAAGTCAAAAGTGCAATTTGCACCTCGGGGCTTCCTGTGTCACCCGCTTGTCTTGCGTGCTCTGCAATGATTTTTGCTTTGATTTCTTTGTTCATTTTTTTGTTTCTCCTTAAAATTTGATCCACCTAAATCTAAGTAACTGCCTTGGAGTTGATTGGCAAAAACCTAGAATAAGGTATTTTAATAACCTATTCTATCATACTGTAAAATTTTTGTAAACTATTTTTGTGCAATTTTAAAAATAAATTTTAATATCCAATAAGATGGGATTTAAACTCCTCACCTTTAGATAAAGAAGAGATCCTTACAGGATGACAAAAATTTAATTGGTCTATTAAGTGCAAGTGCTGTTCCGCTTAAACCAAACTTATGTCATCATACTTTCCCCCACTATGCTGCAAGATTACTTTGCAAAAATATTATATTTTCTCTCTTGCAAAATAGTGCTGCTTTCACTATGCCCTGACAATACTTGATAATCTTTATCTAAACTTAAAAGACTTTTAACACTGTCTCTAAGCGTCTTTTCACACCCGCCATAAAAATCAGAGCGCCCCACCGTACCTTTAAACAGAGTGTCCCCTGTAAACAAATAATCGCCAATCAAAAAACAAACTCCGCCCTTTGTGTGTCCTGGAGCATTAATAATTTTGACCTTGATGTCACCAAATTTATAGCTGTCTTTATCAATAAATGTGGGCTTAAAGCAAACAAACCCATCTTTTAGCTTAAGTCCAAAAAAGTTGTTTTTAGGCAATTCAAAATCTTCTTCAGTTATATAAACTTGTATTCCTCTATCACTAAAATCCTTAGCAGCATGCACATGATCAGGATGACCGTGTGTCAATAGCACCGCCTCTATTTTTAATCCTTCCTTCTCTGTATATTCAAAAATAGGCTGTGAATCAAATCCTGCATCAATGATTATACAAGACTCACCCTCACTCACTATATAGCAATTGCATGAATTATAATCTGATACTATCACTTGTATTTTCATTTTTAGTTGTCTCCTTTTTAATCTAAGCGTTTTATTATCTTCCCCTATACACTTTATCCACATTAGGCAGCGCCGTTATTTTATCAATCAAAGGTTTTATTTGTGAGGCATCTGATAAATCTACTCTGATAACAATAATTCCTGTATTTTTTTTATCTATCCTTGCATTAAGGCTTTGAATAAACAGATTCTCCCTTGCAATCAAATTAGTAATTGACGCAAGCATACCAGCATTATTGCTTGTTTGAATATGCAGTGATACACCAAAAGACGCTGTCCTAAACTCTACCCAATGCGCTTGTGCCAATCTTCCAGTTTCAACAACTTTAACATTCTCACAATCCTTTCTATGCACACTTGCCTTTTGCCTTGCAACCACCCCTATAATATCATCTCCAGGCACAGGCTCACAACACCTTGCAATTTTAATCATAAGATTTTCAGCGCCCATTACTATCACTGCACCGTCTCCGCTGCCTATCCTAGATTTTTTTTCTTTAGAGCTTGCAGCCTGTTCAGACCCCTGTTTCTTTTTATAAAGATCTACAAATTTAAGTAGAATTTGCTTTGGGGTATACTCATTGCATCCAATAGAAGCATACATGTCATCTATACTAGACAGCATAAAGTACTGCAAAATTATATCCACCCATTTTTTTTCTAATAAATCATCTAAATTATAGTTTTGCAATGCTGCCTCGTGCGCTAAAGCCTCTCTTCCTCTTTTTATATTTTCATCCTTAATGCCTTTTTTAAAGTATGCTTTTATTTTAGATTTTGCTCCAGAGGTTTTGACAAACTTAAGCCATTCTCTTTTAGGAGCAGCTGTGTCCGATGTAATAATCTCTACATAATCACCTGATTGCAGTTTTGTATCTAAAGAGACTACTTTGTTATTGACCTTAGCTCCTATGCAGGTATCCCCTATTTGAGAGTGAACATTATATGCAAAGTCTATAGGAGTAGAACCTAAAGACATTGATTTAACAGCACCTTTAGGGGTAAAAATAAAAACTTGGTCACTATATAAATCAATTTTTAGTGACTCATAAAATTCTTGCGGAGATTCTTCTATGCCTGTTTCTATCATGTCTCTTAGCCATGATATTTTGTTGTCTAAATCGCTAGCTTGTTCTATGTTTTCTTTATATTTCCAATGAGCAGCAATACCATACTCTGCAACTTTATGCATATCAAAAGTGCGGATTTGTATTTCAAAAGGCATACCATATGATGACATAACAGAAGTGTGAATAGATTGATATTTGTTGGGTTTTGGGATAGATATATAGTCTTTGAACCTGCCAGGGATAGGCCGCCAAACAGTATGAATCATACCTAAGACTTCATAACAGTCTTTAACTGAAGGCACAATCACTCTAATTGCTGTCAGATCATAAATTTGCTCTAGTGTGATGCCATGTTTTTGCATTTTTTTATAAATAGAAAAAAAGTGTTTTGGACGGCCGCTAACTTCACCCTTAAGATTTAATTGATTAAGGATTTGCTTTAATTTAAAACACAGACTTTCAACAATATTTTCTCTTTTTTCAATATGCAGCGGGATTTTTTGTATAAAATTTGCATATAAATCTGAGTGAAAAACTTTAAAACAAAGATCTTCTAATTCACACTTTATATAAGATAAACCTAGACGAGAAGCTAATGGAGTATATATTTCTAAAGTTTCTCTTGCGATTAATTTTTGCTTTTTTTCTTTAATGAATTCTATGGTGCGCATATTGTGAAGTCTATCCGCCAGTTTTATTAAGATTACCCTAATATCCTTTGCCATGGCAAAAAGCATACGCCTAAAATTTTCTGCCGCTTGCTCTTCTTGCGAGGCAAAAGTTAGTTTTGATAATTTAGTAACACCACTTACTAATTCAAAAATTTCTTGTCCGAATTTTTTTATAATATCAACATCACTAGCTTTTGTATCCTCAATTACATCATGCAATAGTGCCGCTGCAATTGTAGCCGCATCTAATCCTAAATCAATTAGAATATTTGCAACTGCTATAGGATGAATTATATAATCCTCACCAGAGGCACGCTTTTGGGTCTTATGCATTTTTTTTGCATAGCTAAAAGCAGAGGATATCAAACTCCTTGCTTTTTCATCAAATATTTCTTTGTATTTTGGATTTAGTACAATCATATTAATTTTCAAGTTTATTTATTAGTTGTCTATAAATTTTAGACTGCTCAAGTTCTACTTTAGTTTCATCATTTGTGCTTATAGAAAATCCTTTTTCTTTATTAATATTTAGCAAATTAAGATCAATAAATATGGTGAGTGACAATATAAATTGTTTTAGGCAAATATCTTCTTTAAGACGAAGTTTATTAAAATAATCTTGTAAAGAATTAGATAATATGCCGCTAGAGCTCTTTATTAGCCTAAAATAAGTCCTTAGCATGTCTTTAGATAAATCGACACCACTGATTAGCTGCCTAAAATTATCAACTAAAGGAATAAAAATTTGAGCATTAGTTCTTTTTTTGATAAACGAAATCACCCCTTCATTTGGCGGAGAATCTAAAAATACTATCCTATTATAAAACGATAAAATTAGTTCATCATTAAATTCAGGAGACACAATAATGCGATTAAAATTGTTTTTTGTTAATGGTTTTATATATTCTTTTAATATGATAAAATCTTTATACTTGTCAAGAAAATTATTATAAGATATGCTAGACGCCGCAATAAAGAGAGTACCGTATATTGAAATAGGCGCAAAATTAGATAAATCCGTATAAGTGTTAAAGCTAGATTCACCCTCACTTTTAAAATTAAGCATTTTAAAAAAACTGCTTATGGCCAATTCATCATTAATATATAATTCATTAGTTAAACATTGTCTTAAAATTCCGCTTGGCTTGCCTCTATACGTATCCTCTTTCAATTCTAAAATCAACTCTTTTTTGCCTTCACCATGCAATAAATAATTTTTATCTGCATAAGAAAATGCAATAATACTAAAGCCTTTTTGTGTATTAATAACAGTGTGCGCACCGCCTTTAATTTGCTCTAATTTTAACTTATCTACAATCAGCTTAAATAATGGTCTAGAGTTGCTGTGACCAAATGGTTCTAATAAATCAAGGGCTTTAATCAATTCATTGTCAATCTCTTCTTCTAAAATATCAATATCATATGCGATTTGCGGCATAAAAATATTATCATCAAGTTTATTAAAATACTCTTGCAGCTGCAATTTAAAATTAGGAATATCTTTTTCATAAATAGAAAAACCCGCCGCCTGAGTATGTCCGCCGTATTCTATCAAATGTTTCTCTACACTAAAAAGTGCATCATAAATATTGATACCACCGCTGCTTCTTGCCGTACCTTTATAGCAATCTCCCGATTTTGACATTATGATTACAGGACGATTAAATTCACCGCATAGCTTTGCAGCAACGATTCCAGTAATCCCCTTTTCAAAAGCATCACTATATAAAATAATACTTTTTTGTTTATAAAGTTTTTCTTCTTCAAGCTGCTTAACTGCATCTAAATAAAGATTCTCACACAGCTGTTTTCTTTTATAATTATCAGTCTCTAATTCTTTAATTAAATCTAATGCCCTCTTTAAAGAACCAGTATCTAAAAGCTCAAAAGCACGTCTTGCATCCCCCATACGACCAGCTGCATTTAATCTAGGAGCAATTTTAAAAGCAATGTCTGTTGATGTTAAATTCTTTAAGCCAAGCGCCAAAAGCATTGCTTTTAAGCCAACCGATTTTGTGTTTTCAATTTGCTTTAAGCCTAGTTTGACTATAGCACGATTTTCATCTAATAAAGGAACCAAATCAGCAATAGTTGCAATTGTAGCAAGGTCAGTATAAGATTTTGAATCTATCTCACCTACAAAGCTTGACACAAGCTTTAAGGCTACACCAGCACCGCATAATTCTTTAAAAGGATAACTGCAATCATGTTGTTTTGGGTTTATGACAATGCAATTAGGAATCTTTTCAGGCGGCTGATGATGATCAGTTATAATAATATCTATACCTAAATCCATAACAAACTCAACCTCTTCAAAGCAAGAAATCCCACAATCACAAGTTAAAATTAAATCAGGATTAATTTCCTCAATTAACAACTCTAATGTTTTTATATTAAGCCCATAACCATCACTATCTCTTGACGGAATATGTACTTGATAATTTGCATTTTTTGAAGCAAAAAAGCGTGATAAAATAGCAGCAGAACACACTCCATCAGCATCATAATCGCTATAAATTAATATTTTCTCTTGATAACTAATAGCCTTTTCTATTCTTGCCTTAGCCTCAAGCATACCTTTTAATAAAAATGGGTCATATAATTTTGTTTCATTTGATATAAAATTTTGAATCGCCGTCTCACTATCAATCCCACGCAAAAACAATAGCTCTACAATCTTTCTAGGCAAATTAATGTTTTTTGATATATTATCTATTTGATTTTGCACTAAGCTTTTTTTCATAATAATGGTTAATGATTCTTAAGTTTGAAACCAACTCCTATATTCACAAAAAGCCTTTTGCGTGATTAGACACAAAAGGCCTTTTGAACTTTTTTTAAAGATTATTCTTCATTAATTGCCATTTGAGGCTGTGGCGGCATAATCATAGAATCAACAGACACAACTACTTTAGGCTTATCATCTATTGTTTGTTTTCTTATCCCTTTTCTAGGCTCAAGATTATTTTTTCTAATAATTGACCAAATTGACGGAGCAAGACAAGTTGAAGAGAAAAGACCGGCTAAAAATCCGATAGTAATAGGAAGTGAGAAAGCAACCATGTCAGTAATCCCACCAATCGCCGTGACAATCGCCATCATAGCAATCATAATAATAGTTGTCACTGTTGTGCTAATATTTCTGCCAAGAGTTTCAACAACTGACTTATTTGCAATTTCATTTGCCGTCACATTTTTGTTTTTTGCAAACATCATACTCCTATTTTCTCTAATTCTATCAAATATAATAATGGAGTTATTTATTGAATAGGCAAGGACAGTTATGATTATGGCTATAAATGTAGAACTTATCTCAATATTGAATATGATAATGAAAGCAAACATGATTATCATATCATGAACAAGTGCTACAATAATTGCAATACCAGAGGCAAATTCAAACCTAATAATAATATAACCAAGCATGAAAACCAATGCCCATAAAACTGCAGCAATCGCACTAATAATGAGTGCACTAGACACTGTACCTGATACTGCCGCATGCGGAACAGCTTGACCAAAGAAAGGATTTGCAATAGTTAAAGCATTTATTAAATCCGCTGTTTCTACAGTCCCAGTATAATTAAATACTAATCTAGTATAACTGCCGTTCACTGACACAGCTTCAACTGAACCAGGCACAAAACCAATGCCAGCCTCTCTTAGCATTTGTTCAAAGAATCCCCTTTGTGCATGTGCTAATATGGGCATATTATAAGTTGCCCATACTTGATTGCCAGTATGCGTAGATACAACAGGCACAGCTCTTCCAAACATACTATTAAGATGATCTGCCAATTGGTCAGTAACATCCTCCATCCAATCTGCTTCATACGCTGTAGGTATCGCCCTAGGCGCTCTAAATTGTACCCTTATAGTCAATTCACCAACAGCACCAAGTGTAGTAATATCTCGCCTATTTATATTGACAGTATGATGTTCACCATCAAAATAAAATTCTTCAGTTGATAAAAAATTGTAAACATTATCTATATGACCATCTATATTGTTTTCATTAATAGAATTACCTGCATTAATTTGAATAACATGCCCGCCAGTGAAGTCCATACTCAAATTAACAGCACTGCCTCTAACTGGCCACCAAATAAATGCAAATATAATTGCAAGCAATATAATGCCTAGCGGAATAAAGAAAAATATTTTTTTCTTTTCAACTAGTTTTATATCTTTTTGCAAAAGATTATCTAATGATAGCTTACGCATTGACTGCACCCCCTTCTAGTCTGTCTTTTCTTTCTTGCTCTTCTTTTTCTTTTCTTTCTTTTTTAAGTCTAGCCTCACTTTCAATTTGAGAGCTAACTAGCGCTGAATTTTGATCAGCAGTTAGTTCCTCATAGCCTTTGCCACGCTTTAAATTATATAAATTAGGATTTTTATGATTTAATCCTATAAATATACTGTTCATCCATCTTGTTATTACTAATGATGCAAATGCCTCTAACACAATACCTAATAGCAACGTAATAGCAAAGCCTTGAACTGGACCAGTACCAAAGATAAACAATACTATACCCGCAATAATAGTCGTAATATTGGCATCTAAAATAGGTCTGACTGACCTTCTATAGCCATAGTACGCTGCAGATTTTATAGATTTACCATTTCTATATTCATCTTTAATACGCTCTATGATAATGATATTACCGTCAATCGCTATACCTATGGCAAGCAGAACGCCCGCAATTCCAGGCAGTGTCAACTGCACCCATGGGAACATAGCCATAATCATAATATAGCTCACAGTAAAAATTAACAGCGTAAGCGAAGCCGCCACACCAAACATTCTATAAAGATAAATTAACACACCCATTACAAGCAAGATACCAATGATACCAGCAATGATACCATATCTTAATGCATCTTGTCCCAAAGTAGCAGATACAGTAGTCACTTCAAGTCTTTCTAATAATAGCGGCAATCTTCCTGCATTGATTTGCCCTGCTAATTCATTAGATCGTTCAGCAGTGCCCATACCTGTCACTACAGCTTGTCCTGTAGTAATATGAGAAGATATCCTTGGACTAGATATAAGCGTTTCGATTGCGTCATCACCTTGACCCATAACTGTCCAAATTTCAATCACTTCATCAATATGCTGAGTAGCATTGGCAAATGCCCTTGCACCATACGGAGTAAAAACAAGATTTACTACATGATCAGCCAATTGCATACCAGCATGTGCTGAAACAATGTCACCACCAGTAATGATAGTTTCATTTCTAAAGCGAAACTCAATTTGAGCAGGCTCACCTAATATACGCAGTATTTCTGACGGATCATCAATATCCGGAACAGATACCCGCAGATTGCTAGCACCCTCTCTTTGGATAGTAGCCTCAGTAAACCCTTGACTCATTAATGAGCCTTGAAGTGAGGCAATCGTGCCAGGCATTAGGTTTTCTAAAGTGTCATCAGCACCTTCAGGCAGATGCGCACGATAAACAGCCGCTACACCACCGCTTAAGTCTAAACCTAGGCGAATATTGCTGCCAAATGATGTCCACGTAAATTGACCAAACCTCATTGGCACAAAGCTAAAAATAAAGGCAGTTATTAAAAATGCACCTATTATGACTAGCTGGATTATGCTTCTTCGTTTTTTCATTATGTCCTCGTTTGTTGTTCTTGTATAAAGCAATTATTGCCAAAATTAAAAAAAATATTACTGCAAAAATTACAAAAATTAGCAAATTGACAGTTTATTATATAACAGTTGCCGCATCAAGTCAAATAAAATCAATAGTAATTTAGAAAGTTTTTATAATGATAAACTACCTATCATCAAATATATTTATCAATAATTCTAAACTTAACTGCAAATTACTTTAAGTGCAATTGCACACTCTATCCTTTTTTTCATTAACTCACATGATATTTTATGCGCTGCATTTATGTTTCCGCCAAATTCTAAATTGTTTGCATTGCAGCCGCCGCTGCAAAAATATTTTGCAAAACAATTATTGCAATGCGGCTTTGTTAATAGATTGCTCTTTTGAAAATAATAAGATATTTCTTTATTTTTAATACCAGACTCTATATCTCCCATCCTATATTCTTTCATCCCGTCAAACCTATGACATGGATATATGCTGCCATCCACTGACACACACAAATATTCTCCGCCCACACCACAGCCGCTCAATCTCTTTTTTAAACACGGTCCGCCTTTTAAATCAATATTAAAATGAAAGAAATTAAATGCTTTGTCTGTCCCTTTTCTTTTTTGATACTCTGCCGCCAATATCTCATATTGATTTAATAATATAGGCAAATGCTCTTCTTTTATAGCTAGTGGGTGGTTATCTGGCAAGACTACTGGCTCTAGAGAGATTTGATCAAATCCTAAATCAGCTAATGCAATTACATCTTTAGAAAAATCTAAGTTGTTAGCAGTAAAAGTGCCTCTTATATAATAACTGGTTTGTCTTTTTTTCTTAAGGACAAGTGCATTTTTTACTACTTTAGAAAATGTCACGCCACCTTTTAAATCAGGTCTTGCTTTATTATGAATATTTTCCCGTCCGTCAATACTAATCACAACATTATGCATCTCTTTATTAAAATAATCAATCATCTCTTCAGTTAAGTTTAAAGCATTTGTAGTGACAGTAAATTTAAAATTTTTATTGTATAGCTTTTCTTGCTCTCTTCCATAAGCAACCGCATCTTTAATTGTCTGATAATTTAATAATGGTTCACCACCAAAAAAATCTATCTCTAAATTGTACCTATTGCCACTATTTTTAATTAAAAAATCTATGCAAGCTTTAGCTGTTGCAAGCGACATATTTTTTGAAGTAGTTTCTTTTGAGTGATAGTCGCCTCCGCCTGCAAAACAATAACTGCATGCTAAATTGCATTTATGAGAAATATTAACACATAACGCCTTAACTTGATCTATAGGAGTACTTTCAAAATTAAAATTCGATTCAGAAAATAATGATCCTCTTTTAATAAACTCATCAATTTCTAATTTAGCTTCATCAATTTGCGCTTTAGCATAAGACGCCAAAAAATCCCCTATATCTAGGGAATTTTTTTGCTCTATCAATGCTTTTGTTAAACTATCTATCTCAAAGCAAGAACCGCTTTCAACATCAATAGCAAAATCTTTATAAAGACATGAAAAAGTGTGTACCATTTTAATCTTGCTTAATCTCTTTATTGTTTATCCTAATTTCTTTTAAACATTCTTGATTGCCCACTGTACAACTTGTTTTGCATGCAGATTGACAAGAGGTTTGACATTCCCCACAACCTGAATGTCTATCATTATTAATAACTGTTTCAATAGCCTTTTTGATATGTTTCATTTAATTATCTCCTTTAAAATATTTTAATAGATAATTAAAAAAAAATCAAGCGTTTTGAATGTCAATTTCAATACAACTTTCATATAATCAAATAAAAAAGTATCCTTCGGACACTTCGGACGTCTTGCATTGACGCCCCTTTTTTGTCATAGCAACTTTCTCTCTAGGAAATTTTTCCTAGAGCATAAAAGACTAGAGTTGTTAAATATAATTCAACAACTCTAGAAAAGAAAGATAAATTATTTAATATGTAATTGTGATTTAAGAAATTCTTTTTGCAGCTTTTTTATCACATCTATACATGTAATTTTAGAGAGCATTATTCATGACAAGCAAAATAAACTATTTAAAGTCACGCTATAGAATTATCAATGCCAGCACAGCACTTATCAATGTTTAATTTTACCGATGCAGAACAACAAAAAATAATTAAATCACTTCATGTTTAGATTTTCTTAAATTCACACAAATAATTCCGCATACTAGACCTGTTATTGCTCCAAACGCAATATCATTTAATAAAGATAGAGTAAATCTAAAGCCTTCTGAATCCATAAGTGAAAACACAACAAAAGTAATCATTGTATAAAGAATACCAAAAATGATTCCCCTTATCCAACCATTTTTAGGCAGCCTAAAAACAATAATAGCCGCAGCCAAAATGCTTATACCTTTTATTATTTGAATTATGATAGGCATTGTTGTAGTGGGAATATTAGTAGAAACTATAATAGCAGCAAAAATTAAAATAAGCACAAGTGAAATAATTAAAGCAATGATGATAGCTTTAAACATTTCTAATGAATAGCTGGTATTTTTCTTTTTTGTTTTTTTCATGAGTAATAAAATCCTCCTAGTACTTTATTTGTATGCGGGAATTTTTATTTTATGAATAAAAAAGAAATTAATGCTCAAAACCCATCCTTACAAAATTTCTTAATAGCAGAGAAAATAAAATTACAAGATTTTTTCAATCAAATATTAGTAGAGGCAGATAGCAAGCAATGCAAGATTCTTAATTAGTAATGAGATTATTTAGCATGCTGAACTCACGAAAACCTCTTGAGTGATTGTCATAATGCAAAATATATTTTTATAAGGAGAGATACTTACGGTATGACAAAAAATTAAAACTATTCACTAAACACAAAAACTGCTCCGCTTTAATCTAATCTTGTCATGCCTTAAAGCATCCCGCTCCTTAAATTTTTTACCCGCCCTGCTAATTCAATTTTATCATCCCGTAAAGATTTTTCCTTTATTTTTTGTCACACCATGCACACACTTTGAGTCCAGTATTACTAAAGCATCTCTTCCTATTCTCCTAATCCCAAAATCTACCCTTGTTTTGAGCAGTTTTTTTGAGCTAGTTTTTCCTTTAATATCACTAGTTTTTCTTAAAATATAAAAAAAGGTGTGCTAAAGCCCACTTCCCTCACTTAGAGGTTCGGCTTTTTTGAGTTAGCTATCCTTTTCACGCAGACGTTTTTTCCTATACTAGAACAAAAAGTGCCCTTAGGGCACATAAGCCCGTGCTATGAGGTCTTCGCGGGCTTGCGCCTTGCGGCACTTCGGCATCTTGCATTTGCGCACTTTTTGTTGATGCTAGCAGCCTTCCTTCACATCGA
>WRAF01000018.1 GCA_009780325.1 Bacillota bacterium
GGTATAGTTTTAATGATTCATTATATTCCTGAGGGGCATGCAATAGCAGTTCCGCTTAAAGCTGGGGGTACAAATGGCATAAAAATCATAACTTTATGCTTTTTAGCAGCTGTTCCTACAGTTTTAGGTGCTATACTAGGTTATTATATAGGAACGATTGATTGGCTGTTAGCATTTGCGTTTGCATTTGCCGCAGGTGCTATGATTTATATTGTATTATCAGAAATGCTGCCTACTGCATATGAATATGTTAAAAATAAAAAGCTATTAGCTGCTATTGCAATGCTCGGAGCAGTTGTATTAATTGTATTTTCGGCACTGTTATAGCGTCTGAATATAAATCAATCTTTAATAAGGAGGTAAAATTATTGTGAAAAAATATAGATGTGTTCCATGTGACTATATTCATGAAGGCGAAGCTCCGCCTGATGTATGTCCAGTATGCGGCGTAGGCAGTGAGCATTTTGAAGAAGTAGCTGTGTGCGGCTGAAGCAATTCTAAATAGCATAGTTAATGCCAATTAAATTTTATTAAAAAAGGAGAAATTTTAAATTATGAAAAATGAGAAATATACCTCAATTATAACATTAGATTTTCAATACGCTCATAGATTCATGAATTGGCCAAGAGAAGCAAAGCATTTGCATGGACATTCTGGTCTTTTGACAATTGAATTAGAAAACATAGTAGACCCAGTTACAGGTTTTGCACATTCTTGTAAAGATGGTGTCAAAAAAACGTGGGAAGTCCTTGATCACTTTCATCATGCTTCATTATTTCAAGAAGGTGATCCGATGCTTGATGCAATTTTAGCAGTAAGCAAGAAAGAAGGGATTATCAATGATCCTAAGCACTGTATTCCGCTTAAAAAAATTGACCATCCTTTAGCTTGGTCGTATCCAGAATATAGGATAGTTGTTACTAAAAAAGTTTCTACTTGTGAAAACCTTTGTGAACTTTTTTATGAGTTATTAAAAG
This sequence comes from Bacillota bacterium, assembly GCA_009780325.1. GTDB lineage: Bacteria > Bacillota > Clostridia > Christensenellales > Pumilibacteraceae > WRAF01. The sequence continues at coordinate 979 of WRAF01000018.1, forward strand.
ATAAAATGCCAATTAAAAAAATTACTATGCGTTCATCACTTATGAATGCTGCATCAAAAGAGTTTAACTAAATGGTATAATTCTACGCATATATGGGGCGGTAAATAAAACATAAATTACACGCATTACACAAACTATATTTAGGCAAAAGTCTATTATTGTTATCTTTAATACCACTTTCAGTAATATATATAGGTGTACTTATATAATTTCTGCCTATGGTCTGTTACAACTGTATTATTTACTGCACTATTCATGATTTTTCCAATCGTGTTATTTTATGTGAGACGAGATTTAATTTTTGGTTTTTTTATTACTGATGAAAAAGGCATGATGGTATTTTTTATACGAACAATTAAAAAGTCGATTGATTGGAGTGATATTAAAGAAGCAAGTATCTTTTTAGATGATAAAATTATTGCTGGTTATAATCTTACAGAGGATTATCAAAATTATTTTTCGTTTAATAGAAGTCAAAGATTTGAAAACTATTTAATTCTAACTAAAAAATAAATTTACGACAATCCCTATGACAATCTTAACAATAATATCTGCATAGGCAAAAAAGATAAAAAAATTCATGCTATGATAATTCCCCATCTTGACAAAATTCCAGAAGAGCCAAGGCAAAAAATTAAAGAGTTTTTTGGAATAGATACCCCCCCCCTCTTAAGTAATTCCTACATAAAAGCCCCATCCAAGTGATGGGGCTTTTATGTAGATACCTTTTACAATGTTTTAATAAATCTAATTTGTCTTATAAGTTAATTCCAGATTTATATTTTTTAAATATTAACTCAAGCTAAGTGTGTCTACAGTTCACAAAAGCAGTCTTTTATCAGCTTTAATTACTTCAACCAATATTAATCAATTTTTTATAAACTCTATATGTTGACAAAAGTGTATGATTAGTCTATAGTTTGATTATTATAATCGAAGGATGGATTTTTTCAAAAACCTATGTTATGTGTGATATAGTATAGGTTTTTACTTCAGTTGCTCAAATTTTTTCTTTCAACCAAGTCCATTCACACACAAATTCTTGTTGTCCTTATCCTCAAAAATTACATACTTTTAAGATCATTGTCGCATACTTTTATTAATGATGTTTCATATAAAAAATCCGCATATTCTTAAAGTGGTGAGCCTATGAAAAATTTAAGATTGCTATTTATTATGATGCCGACAATTTTTATTTTTTTAGCTTTGTCAAATTTTGCCGCTACATGGTGGACTGCAAGCCAACAAAATATAGCTATTGATTTTAGCGGTGCAATAAATAAAGCTTGGCTGCTAGAAGGCGACACAAATCCGATTGATGGCAACTGGCAAACAGGTACACCTAGTGATACTTTAGGTGTAGATAGGTTTTGGTGCATAGATTGGTATACTAACAACATTGGTGTTTTAGGTACTTTAGAAGAACCATTTTTAATATCAAACGAATATCAAATGGCAGGATTTGCACGCTTGGTTAATCATGGCATTAGCTTTGCAGGCGATGGCTATACAGCAACAGGCACAGGCGCTGGTGCTTCACTTAGGCTAGCGGGGTTGCATTTTAAATTAACACGCAATCTAAATTTTAGGTATCCACATCACAGAGAGTGGACAGCAATAGGCGGATTAGGGCGAGCATTTGAAGGGCACTTTGACGGCGGCGGCATGATTATTACATTATCAAACGAAATTAGAAGTGTTGTAAATGTAGACACCTCTCACTTGGCGTTTGGTTTGTTTGGTTGGATAGAGGGTAATGCCACTGTTAGAAATTTTAGTTTAAGGGGAGATGTAGAATTTTATGGTGTTCCATGGAATGTTATAGGTAATTTTAGGATAGGCAGTGCCGTAGGTGCGGTTATGCAAAATGCGATAGTAGAGCATATAACAAGCGATGTTTCTATAAATGGGCAAAGAATAAGCGCCGCTGCAAGCCCGTGGATAGGCGGCGTTGTGGGCGTAAGCGGTGACGACAGTCAGCCCGCCTTTCGCCCAACTGTTAGGTATGTCATAAATCATGGCAATATATATAATTTTGCAAATAGTAATGTGCGCATTGGTGGTATAGCGGGCGAATCTAAGGGCGGGTCTTTGCTGCACGACGCACGCAACTATGGCAACATATACAACATTACGGGCGGCGGCGGCGGTGGCAGTGGTGCGGTTGGGGCTAGAGTGGGCGGCATAGCGGGGCATGTTTGGTCGCCGTCAGGGGGTACGCTTCGACAATTTTGGAATCTTATAAATTATGGCAATATAACGGTTGCTTCTAGTGGAGCTGCAACTGCAGCTGGGGCTGGTTCAATTAGATTAGGCGGTATATTTGGTAATGTGGCTCAGCCCACAGTTTTATCTAACATGATTAACTATGGCGAAATTAGCCAAACAGGCACGGGTGCTTCGTCGGCAACTTTTATACGGGCAACGGGAGGAATAGTAGGCTTTTTTGCCGTTGGGGCAAATTCTAATTCCACCATAATAAACAGCTATAATGCAGGCAATATCAGTGGGCATGCCGCAACTGCCACAACCTCCCCCACAGGCGGGATAGTGGGCAGGCAAGACGGAGCTGACACCTTATGGATTGTAAATGTTTTTAATGCAGGTAATATTTTGGGGCATGCATCTCATATATCACAAATTCACGGCAATGCAAGCAGCACCACACTTGCAAATAGACCACGCTTAAGCGACTATTATGGTATTAGTGGCGGGGCACGGTTGGTCAATGAAGGGGCAAATTCCAACAGACGGCGACATGGTGTATTTAATGAGGATTTTGTGTTATCAATAGCAGCAACACTAAATGAGGCTGGGGCAGATAGGCGGGGTTTAACTTTGCTAGATGCTATGAATGCAGGAAGGATGGATACATTGCGAGATTTTGCTGGAAGTGGAACAGGACTAGCAAGTGCCGCCGAACGAACACGCATTTTGACATTGATGCAAAACTTTGCATTACCGTGGGTTTCGTCTGCCACTCATACAAACCTTGCCACCATAGATTTTCCGCAGTGGGAAGCACCATAGAAATCACTTGCATTAGTATCTTGCAAAACATACACATATTATTAGCTGAAGTAGTTCATAATAAATTATATCAATAATTGTATAGAGGCGAAAATAAATGAAAAAAATCAAACACAAAAAAAAGATATCGCTTGCATTGTTGGCACTTGCAATGTTGATTACAACAACAACAGCATTTGCCACATGGTGGGCTATAACAAACCCAGATAACAACCCTCAATTTAACATGGGCGGTGGTGATATGTCTGAAATTATAACAGGCCAATGGCTTTTAGTAGAAGGCAGAGGGACATGGCGTGACGAAACAAACATTGCAGGAAACCGTTTTAACACCGCACTTTTTGCAACAGAAATAACAAATCTTGTCCCAACAAATGCTACCTATTCGGGGGTAGGTTCTATCATAAGTTTGCCGATGCTCTTCACTGCAACGCAAAGTCTGCCGGTTGGATATACAGAAACATACACTATTTCTATCACGGCAACCAATGCCTCGGCAACCCCTACAGATGTGACAAGCTTTTTTGATTTTAGTTTTAGTGGTACAACTGGCGACACTAATCAACTTATAATGACCGACACAACATCACCGATAGAATTTGCAATAGCCATATCTATGACAGTGCCAACTGACCCTGTTGAGCGTGCGGCATGGATAGATGATTATCAAGAAAGAATTTCGGGGCAAGTAGTAACTTTAGCGATTTCGTTCACAAGGAACATATAAGGTGAATTATGGCAAAGAGGGCATTAAGAATAATGGGGTGGATAGCATTTGTTCCGCTTTGCCTTTGCCTAATAGCAATTGTATCATTACAATTTATTGCCCCGCATAGACAGGTAAAACATTTCGGCTTTGCACTATATACAATATCAACAACGCAAAGTATGGAACCTTTTTTAAAAGCTCACGACCTTGTTGCTATAAAAAGTACAAGTTTTAGTGATGTTCAAATGGGCGATGTCATTGCCTTTAGAGTAGATGTTGCTATGAATGGGCGTACTCGATCTGTGGTTGTAGTTCATCAAGTCGTTGAGGTTGTTGGTGTAGATAGTGCAAGGCTTTTAAGAACGCAAGGTATGAACAGGCGAACAAATCCAAACCCAGACCCAGAATTAATAACACAAGATAATTTTGTAGGACAAATGGCATGGCAAAGTAGGTTTTTAGGCAACTTAATAGTATTCATGCAGCACCCGCTAGGAATTTTTACAATCATATTTAACACTGTTTGTCTAATTCTTTTTACAAAAGTTTATAAATCAATACAAAACATCAAAGAGTAATGATCAAGAAGTGGTAAAATGCTCCTTAAAATTGCCTCTTGCAAATCTTTAAAACTTGCAAGAGTTTTTTTTGCTATAAATGGACAAAACGAATAATGTAAAAAAGCCGCCATTGGCGGTTCTGGTGGCTTGCAGCGCTGTCTCTCCTTTTTGGTCGTTCAAGCTTTTGTATTCGACAATGTTCTCAAATGCATCAAAAAAACTAGTTTTAGAATTTTTAAAAGTGACTATTTTTTTAGTTGCATTAGTTGTTTTAAAATGGTAAAATTTTGGGATATGTGATCAAGTGCTATATGGGCTGGCTGGGGAGATGGCGGTAAGATAATCGAGTGATTTGCTTCAAATTTAACACCAAAAACACTATAGTTCTTTGTCTCCCGAATGTTCCCCAAATTGTAAAAAAGCATTAAAAATAGGCATTTTGTCCCCGTTTTGTCCCCCGATTTAGGGGTGATAGAAAATGGGATAAAATGTTAAAAAAGGCTAAAAAGTGCTTGACTTTATGTTATTTAGGGCAAAATCAGACCAAAAAGTGCCTATATTAAGTGTTGAAAAATGAAACTAAAGGATAAACTATATGAAGCTAATTATTATCGAAGGTGCTGGAAAAAAAGAAACGATTGAAAAATATCTGGGTGACGGATATAGAGTTTTTGCTACAAAAGGACATATTAGGGATTTACCTCCTAAGCCTATGAGTGTAGATATCAAGAATAATTTTGCACCTAGTTATAAGCCCTTAGAAGATAAGTTGGATATTATTTCTAATATGCAGAATTTAGCTAACAAAGCATCTGAAGTTCTTTTAGCTACTGACCCAGATAGAGAAGGTGAGGCGATTTCTTGGCATGTGGCGCACTTGTTAGGTATTCCTCAAGATAAAAAAGCACGCATTGTGTTTAATGAAATTTCTAAGAAAGCTGTTAATGCGGCATTGGTTAGTCCTAGACCAATCAACATGGATCTAGTAGATGCACAGCAAGCTAGACGTGTATTAGATCGTCTTGTGGGCTATAAGGTGTCACCTTACTTAAATCGTCGTGTGGCAGGAGGAAAACTATCTGCTGGGCGTGTGCAGTCAGCTACATTAAAATTGATAGTAGATAGAGATAGAGAGATAGCAGCATTTATTCCTGAAGAATATTGGAATTTTGCATCTATTTTAAATAAAAATGATATTGATTTTAAGGCTGTATATTCTTATGAAATTATAAATGATAAAGAGACAAAAGTTAAACTGGTAAATGCAGAACAAGTAGAAGCTCTAAAAAGTCAATTGGACGGAAAAGACTATATAGTTAAAGATGTAAAAAAATCCATCACGTATTCAAAACCTGCGCCTCCGTTTATTACTTCGTCAATGCAGCAAGATGCTTTAAATAAATTAGGTATGAACTTAAAGCAAACCTCTTCGGCAGCTCAAGTTTTGTATGAGGGCGTAGAACTCCCTGGCGAAGGCAAAGTAGCTTTAGTCACATACATTAGAACAGATTCTACTAGAGTATCACCCGATGCTCAAAAGGAAGCATTATCTTTTATTTCTCAAAAATTTGGTAAAGACTACTCTCCAGAAAAGCCCAACTTTTATGCGTCAAAAAAGGGAAGCCAAGATGCGCATGAAGCTATCCGTCCTATCTCATTAGATCGTACTCCAGAGTCATTAAAGGGCAAAATAAAACCAGATCAATTAAAATTATATACTCTTATATATAATCGTTTTTTAGCGAGTCAAATGACTCCTGCAAAATATGATTCACTTACTATAGACATTTTAAATGGAATACACGGATTTAAAGTAAATGGACGTACCATGCTATTTCCTGGTTTTACTGCTGTATATAAAGCCTTTGAAGAAGAAAAAGAAGGCGATGAAAATGCCGCTAAATTGCCTGAAATATCTAAGGGTGACAACTTGAAATTTATTGAATATAAATATGAGCAAAAATTTACTAAACCACCTGCATATTATACAGAAGCAAGTTTGGTTAAGACTATGGAGGATAAGGGTATAGGCAGACCAGCTACTTATACTCCTACTATTGCAACACTTTTTTTTAGGCAATATGTTAATAAAGACGGCAAATATATTAAAGCGGCACAACTTGGATATGATGTAACCGATTGGCTAGTTAAGTATTTTGAGAATATTGTGAATGTAAAATTTACTGCTGATATGGAAGAGAAGCTAGATGATATTGAGGATGGAAATAAAGAATGGCAGGCAGTAATTGCAGATTTTTATAAGGGCTTTGAAGCAGATTTAAAAAAGGTGGGCGAGGACAAGCAAGAGCCTGAGCCAAGTGATTATAACTGCCCAGAGTGCGGGCAGATGCTTATGTATAAGATGAGTAGATTTGGAAAATTTTTATCATGCAGCGGTTATCCAAATTGCAAGTACTCTTGTCCTATTGATAGTGAAGGTAAACCAACAGAGAGGCAAAAAGCAGAGGTAACAGATATTGTTTGTGATAAGTGCGGGCAAATGATGGTCAAAAGAAAGGGAAAGTTTGGTGACTTTGTGGCGTGTCCAGGATTTCCAAAGTGTAAAAATATTTTAAACACAGGTGAGAAAAAAGCTGTAGTAGAAGGCGGTGCTTGTCCTGATTGTGGAAAAATGACTGTTCAAAAGAGGGCAAGGAGTATATTTTATGGGTGCAGTGGGTATCCAGAGTGCAAATTTACAAGTTCTCATCCAGTAGTTGACGGCAAGTGTGATAAATGTAATGGATTTTTGATGCATAAGAAATTGCAAAGCGGGGAGTTTTTTGTATGTGGGATAAAAGGTTGTGATTTTAAGAAAGATATAGTGAATATAGAGGAAAATACTAAAACTACAGTATAGCATTTAATAGGTGATTTTTTATGAAATGCAAAATCATTGGGGCGGGTTTAGCTGGTTGTGAGGCTGCTTATCAACTAGCAAAAAGAGGAGTACAGGTTTTGCTATATGATGCAAAGCCTGCTCATTTTTCGCCTGCTCACTCATCAAAATACTTTGCAGAACTAGTGTGCTCAAACTCATTAAAATCAAATGATTTAACTACTGCAAGCGGGTTATTAAAAGAGGAATTGCGCCTCATGGACAGCCTCTTAATCAAGACAGCGGATAAGTGTAAAGTGGGTGCTGGCGGTGCTTTGGCTGTTGATAGAGAGCAATTTTCTAAGAATATATCTGATATAATATTACAAAATCCTAATATAAAGTTTGTGTCAGAGATTGTGAGTGATTTTGATGACACTCCAACAATTATTGCATGCGGTCCTTTAATATTAGAGCCGCTAGCATCAAGCTTTAAACAAAAACTAGGAAATTTTTTAGCCTTTTATGATGCCGCTGCTCCAATAGTTTCGTATGAATCTATTGACATGAATCATACTTTTATACAAAATAGATATGATAAAGGCGGTATAGACGGCGACTATATTAATTGTCCATTAAATAAAGAAGAATATAATTCATTTATCCATGAACTATCACAAGCAAAAGTGGCAACTAAAAAAGAGTTTGAAAAAGGGGATGTTTTTGAAGGGTGTATGCCGCTTGAGATTATGGCAGCAAGAGGCGGTGAGTCGCTTAGATTTGGACCTTTTAAGCCTGTGGGCTTACGTAATAAAGATGGAAGCCGGCCATATGCGGTGTTGCAATTAAGAAAAGAAAATGCTTTAGGCAACATGTACAATCTTGTCGGTTGTCAAACTAATTTGACATTTGGTGAACAAAAAAGAGTTTTTGGAATAATTCCAGCATTAAAAAATGTGGAATTTTTGCGATATGGTGTTATGCATAAAAATGCATTTATTGATGCTCCAAAGGTGCTTGATGCTGGATTTTCATTAAAAGCATATCCAAATATTTTTGTGGCAGGTCAGTTGTCTGGGGTAGAAGGGTATGTTGAAAGTATAATGAGCGGACTGATTGCTAGTATCAATATGTATCACAAGTTATTAAATGGATACACAAAAAATCAATTCATTTTGCCTAACATAACAATGGCTGGAGCACTTTCAAACTATATAACACTCCCAAACAAAAATTTTCAACCCATGAATGCCAACTTTGGATTGTTTCCTCATATTGATATAAAAGATAAAATAAAAAGAAAACAGGCTTTTTCTGATAGGGCTTTAGAGGGCATTAAAAAGATGCTTTAAGGCAAATACTAAAGTTAATTAGATGAGTAAAAAATATAAAAACAATTTAGAATTCAAAAAATCTGCTATGGGTGAGTTTGTGTCAATTGATGAGAATGAGTATAGTGTTTTTGTGACGGGACATGGTGAGGACACGCTTATTTTCATGGCGGGAGAAGGTGTCCCTAGTCCTATATTGGATTTTAAGCCGCTTTGGTCTTTATTAGAGGATAAATTCAAAATAGTAGTTTTAGAGAAGGCTGGGTATGGCTGGAGTGATGTTACAAACAAAAATAGAGATATAGGCACGCTAGTTAGTGACAATCAAAAGATGCTAAAAGTATTAAATATTGCTGCTCCATATATCTTGGTTGCTCATTCATATTCTGGGTTAGAGGCTGTTTATTGGGCACAAAATTATAAAGATGAAATAAAAGCCATTATATCTTTAGATATGACGCTGCCTGTTATGGTAAATTTTATCAGTATTCCGACAATTACAAAGTTGGCTTTTGTTTTGTTTTCAATGTTTCCAAATGTAAATATTGGACACAAAAGAGCAACTAAATTGATAAAAAAATTGCCGTCTTTTAATTTGCTTGAATCTGAAGATAAAGAAACATATCTAAATGTATTAATGCATCGTTTTATGACAAAAAATATGATTAATGAAATAAAAATGATGGTCGATAATGCTAAATATATAGAAAATAAAGAACATCCCAAAAATACACCGATATTATTTTTTTCGTCTAATCTCATTGATGCGGCAAAAAGTGCAAAAATGAGTGTTGATGAGCTATTGCAGTTGCACAAAAATTTTGTGGCAAAATTTTTCAAAGCAAAACATATACAACTTGATTGTGACCATTTTGTGCATGCCTATTTTCCTAAAAAAATTGAAGAAGAAATAAAAATTTTTATCAGTGAAATAAATTCGCAAATTCGCCCTAATAGCATTAAATCGCTTGCCAATATTTTACTATAGTGCTAGAATATTAGTATAAGTGAGAAGGGGGCTTTAATTATGGAAATGCATGCTACCACTATTGTGGGGGTAAAAAAAGGAAATAAAACTGTCATTGCAGGTGACGGGCAGGTTACTATGGGGCAAAGCGTGGTTATGAAAACCAATGCAATTAAAGTGCGTCGTCTTTTTGATGACAAGGTGATTGCTGGATTTGCTGGGTCTGTTGCTGATGCGTTTACATTGTGTGAAAAATTTGAACAAATGCTTAATCGTTTTGGGGGAAATTTGTTGCGTAGTGCTGTAGAGTTAGCGCAATTATGGCGAGGTGATAAAGTTTTGCGTAGATTAGAGGCCATGCTTATTGTTGCTGATAAAGATGCTATGCTTGTAGTATCTGGCAGCGGTGATGTCATAGAGCCCGAAAATGGAATAGCAGCAATAGGAAGCGGCGGCAACTATGCTTTGGCGGCGGCTAGGGCTATTGCAAAGACAGCTCCAAAATCAGATGCTAAAACAATTGCAACTGAGGCTATGAATATAGCAGCAGAGTTGTGTTGTTTTACTAATGGGAATATTGTTGTAGAGGAAGTATAATTAAGGATAATTATATCTTGTTAAAAAATAATTAAAGGGAAAATATAAAATGCATTTAACACCACAAGAAATTGTAAATGAATTAGATAGATATATTATAGGGCAGCATGATGCTAAGCGTGCTGTTGCTGTTGCGCTTAGAAATAGGTATCGCAGAGCACAATTGGATGCTAAGATGCGAGATGATATAACACCTAAAAATATTATTATGAAAGGTCCGACTGGTGTAGGTAAGACAGAAATAGCTAGACGTCTTGCTAAACTTGTTAAAGCTCCTTTTATTAAAGTAGAGGCTACTAAATTTACTGAGGTGGGCTATGTCGGGCGTGATGTTGAATCTATGATTAGGGACTTAGTAGAAATCGCTGTGCGTCTTGTTAGAGATGAAAAACTTGAGGAAGTTTATTCTAAAGCGCATCCTATTGCTGAAAAAAGGGTCAAAGAGTGGCTGCTGCAGGCTAAGAAAAAAATGAATACTGAAATGGCAGAAGAGGTAATCAAAAAAAATATTGATGATGATTTTGCTAAGGGTAAATTTGACAATCAAATTATTGAGTTAGAATTAGAGGCAGTATCAAAACCTGTTGAATTAATGCCAGGGTCAGGTATGAGTATGGACATTGGGCAGATGATGGGCGGTCTTATGAAAAAACCTAAGAAAAAGCGCAAAATGACAGTCAAGCAGGCGATAGAAGCATTAACTTTAGAAGAATCTGAAAAATTTATTGACAATGACACAGTTTCGGCTGAAGCAATTCGTCGTGCAGAGCAAGATGGTATAATTTTTATTGATGAGATAGATAAAATTGCATCAAAGTCACACGGCAGCGGGCCTGATGTGTCAAGAGAGGGTGTGCAAAGAGATATTCTTCCTATTGTAGAAGGATCTACAGTTCAAACAAAACATGGCGCTATTAAAACAGATTATATTTTATTTATTGCATCAGGCGCATTTCATATTGCAGATGTAAACGATTTGATTCCAGAATTGCAAGGCAGGTTTCCAATTAGGGTGGAATTAAAAAGTTTATCACAAGAAGATTTTGTCAAGATTTTGACTGTGCCTGAAAATGCGGTTACACGCCAATATGCGGCACTACTCAAAGTAGATAATATAAATCTAAAATTTAAAGCAGATGCGATTGAAGAGATGTCAAGAATTGCACAGAGTGAGAACGAGTCAAAAGAGGACATAGGAGCAAGACGACTGCATACTATTATTGAAAGTCTTTTAGAGGACATAAGTTTTAATGCAACAGGTCAGCATCCTATGATTGACCTTGAAGTAAACAAAAAGTATGTGACAGATCATTTGTCTAAGCAAGTTAAGTGGTTAGATATTAAGAAACATATTTTATAATAGAGGTACAGTGCATTGTTAGCTGTACAATGAAATGACTATGATAAACATTCCAAAAGGTACAAAAGATGTATTGCCGAGCGAGAGCTATATATGGCATTATGTTGAAAATAAAATAAGGGATATTACTTCTTTATTTAATGTTAAAGAAATCCGTACACCTGTTTTTGAGCATACGGAACTATTTTTGCGTGGAGTAGGAGAAGGGACGGATATTGTCAAAAAAGAGATGTATACCTTTTTAGATAAGGGCGATAGGTCGATTACATTAAAGCCAGAGGGGACAGCGGCGGTTGCTAGGAGTTTTATTGAAAATAGTTTAGAACAGACAGGCTTGCCTTTAAAAGTATACTATATTACACCATGCTTTAGGTATGAAAGACCTCAAGCTGGGCGACTAAGAGAGCATCATCAGTTTGGGTTAGAGTTTTATGGTGACGGTTCGCCATACATGGATTATGAGGCAATAAATTTAGCGTATTATTTTTTGAAGAGTATTGGCATAAAAGATGTTGTTCCTCAAATTAATAGTATAGGCTGTAATGATTGCAGACCTAATTATAATAGTGCTTTAAAAAAATATCTAAAGGGCAAAAAACTGTGTAAAATATGTGATGAACGTATTGAAAATAATCCTTTAAGAGTGCTGGATTGCAAAGTTCTAGAATGTAAAATAATAGCAGAAAATGCTCCGTCAACTTTAGAGTGCGTGTGCGAAGGATGCAAGGGACATTTTGAAAAATTGAAAGAGATATTGACAAAGTGCGGGATTAAATTTGAAGTCAATTCTAAGATTGTTAGGGGACTAGATTATTATAATAAGACAGTTTTTGAGTTTGTGACAAATGCATTAGGTGCGCAAGGGACTATATGCGGCGGCGGCAGGTATGATAATTTAGTGGCGAGTTTAGGTGGAAAAAATGTATCATGTGTGGGGTTTGCAATAGGTTTAGAGCGATTGATAATGTTATTAAAAGCAATGGATATTAAGATTGATGTGCCAAGATTAGAGTATTTTTTAATTACACAAAATGATTGTGTTTTGGATTATTGTATAGATTTAGCAGCAAAATTAAGAGAGAGAGGTATTGCTTGCGATATGGATTATTCAAGCAAAAGTGTCAAATCTCAGTTTAAAATTGCTGAAAGAGGGCACGCTAAAAATGTAATAGTCATAGGTGATGATGAGATTAAATCGGGAAAATTTAAAATAAAAAGCCAGTCTGATGGTATAACTACAGAAAAAACACTTAAGGAGTTATTTATATTATGATAGATTTTAAAACAATAAAGGCAAACGATATAGAAGTATATGCCGCTATGGAGCAAGAGTTAAACAGGCAAAGAGACAATTTAGAGTTAATTGCCTCTGAAAATTTTGTCAGCCCTGCTGTAATGGCGGCACAAGGGTCGCATTTAACCAATAAATATGCAGAAGGATATCCTGGCAAAAGATATTATGGCGGCTGTGAATATGTTGATATTGTTGAAACGTTGGCAATTGAGCGTGCTAAAAAATTATTTAATTGTGTATATGCAAATGTTCAACCTCATAGCGGAGCAAGTGCAAACTTGGCAGCATTTGTGGCAAGCATAAATGTGGGTGATACTATTTTAAGTATGGATCTATCTCATGGCGGGCATCTATCTCATGGCAGCCCAGTCAATTTTTCTGGGAAGAACTATAAGATTATTCCTTATGGAGTAGATAAAGATAGCGGTTTAATTGATTATGATGTGGTTGAACAATTGGCATTAGAGCATAAACCGAAGATGATTATTTGCGGAGCAAGTGCTTATGCAAGGAGAATAGATTTTAAGCGCTTTAGAGAAATTGCTGATAAAGTTGGTGCTATTGTTTTAGCGGATGTCGCTCATATTGCAGGTCAAATTGTTGCTGGACTTCATCCAAGTCCTTTTCCTCATGCGCACATTGTGACTAGTACTACCCATAAAACTTTGCGTGGACCTAGAGGCGGTTTGATATTGAGTGACATTGAAGAAATGGGGATAAAAATCAACAAAGCAATTTTTCCTGGACTTCAAGGAGGTCCATTAGAGCATGTTATAGCTGCAAAAGCAATTGCTTTTAAAGAAGCACTTGATCCAAGCTTTAAGATTTATCAACAAAATGTATTAAAAAATGCAGCAGCACTTTGTCAAAGTTTAAAGGATAACGGCATTAAAATCGTGTCAGATGGGACAGATAATCATTTAGTTTTAATAAATCTTTTAGATAAAAACATTACAGGAAAAGAATTAGAACACCTATTAGATGCATGTAATATCACTACAAATAAAAATACTATTCCTTTTGACCCACAATCTCCTTTTGTAACTAGCGGGTTAAGACTAGGCACTCCTTCTGTTACTACAAGAGGCATGAATGAAGAAGATATGAAGTTAATAGGAAGCCTAATTGCTAAGGTTATATCTGATAGAAATAATGTAATTGATGGTGTAAAGAAGCAGGTTTTAGCATTAACTAAAAAATATCCTTTATATAAAAATGATGTCAACTAGAAAAAGTAAAATCATTAAAAGAGTCATAGTGTTATCGGTGACATTATTATTTGTTTTAGGTATATTATCATTTGTATTTTTTAATGGGAATGCCATAGCAAAAATCAATGGCGATGGTAATTTGGTAGTGTATGTAAACTATTTTGGCTCAGCAGATAGACCATCACTTGAAATGGACCTTGATTGGGTTAGAGAGCATGAAATTCAACTGCATACTAATTTTACAAGAGGGCGCATGACAAGCGGATTTTCAAATTTGAGTGTCGCAAGCGGACATTTTTCGGGTGGAGATATTTATGCTATACCGACGATTGGATTTGAAACATACGAGTTTCATGCAAATTTAAGAGTTCGATATGTTATCGTACTTTTATTAAGGTCAGAAAATAGAGCGATAGTATTTAATGACAGAACAAGTGCATCTACTAGAGAATTATACAATAAATTAAGGGGAATATGATAGACAAGCAAAAAAAGATAATATATTTTGACCATGCGGCAACTACTCCATTATCTAAAAAGGCGTTTGAAAGTATGATTCCGTTTTTTATGGATGATTTTGGAAATGCAAGTTCACTTCATGTTTTAGGAAGGAAATCTGCTTTTGCTGTCACTGAGGCAAGAGCAAAAATTGCTTCTTTGATTGGTGCAAAAACTAATGAAATTTATTTTTGTTCAGGCGGGACAGAAAGTTGTAATTGGGCTATCAAAGGTTTTTTAGATAAGGGTACACATATTATTACATCCAGCATAGAGCATCCATCAATAATGGCTCCATTAAAAGAATTAGAACAAAAAGGTATAAAAGTCACATATTTACCTGTCTATAAAAATGGTATAGTCAAACCAAGTGATTTAGAAAAAGCAATTACAAAAGACACAGCACTTATTAGCATTATGTTTGCCAATAATGAAATAGGAACTATTCAACCTATTAAAGAATTAACTGCAATTGCAAATAAGCATAAAATCCCTTTCCATACCGATGCTGTGCAGGCTATAGGCAGCATGGCTATCAATGTTAAAGATTTAAATGTGGACATGCTTTCGCTTTCAGCGCACAAGTTTTATGGTCCCAAGGGGATAGGAGCACTTTATATAAAGGGTGGGATTAGACCCAATAAACTGATTCATGGAGGTTCGCAAGAGCGTACTATGCGTGGAGGAACTAGCAATGTTGCGGCTATTGTGGGTTGCTGTGTGGCTTTAGAAGAGGCATTGAATAACTTAGATGATAATTCTAAGCATATAAGGGTATTAAGAAATACTTTTATTGATAGGGTATTATGTGAGATAGAACATTGCTATTTGAATGGTGATAGAGATAGAAGATTGGATAACAATGCGAATTTTGTTTTTGATTTTGTTGAGGGTGAGTCAATCTTAATGATGTTGGACTTAAACGGAATTGCTGTTTCATCAGGATCTGCCTGTTCATCAGGATCACTTAGTCCATCGCATGTTTTATTAAGTTTAGGTGTGCCGATAGAGTCTGCACATGGGTCAAT
Source organism: Bacillota bacterium (assembly GCA_009780325.1). Classification (GTDB taxonomy): domain Bacteria; phylum Bacillota; class Clostridia; order Christensenellales; family Pumilibacteraceae; genus WRAF01. The sequence goes on from WRAF01000018.1 coordinate 16,382, forward strand.
TAGGTTTTCTTTTGGTATAGGCAACACAATGGACCACATAAACTATGCAGTAGATAAATTAAAAGAAACAATAAATAAATTAAGAGAAATGTCGCCTTTATTTTTACAAGTTAAGGGTGATAGTAAATTTGTATAGAGGTAAATTATGTATAATGAAAAGGTAATAAAAGAGTTTTCTGATCCGCAAAATGTGGGGGAATTAAAAAATCCTAATGGTGTAGGCACTGTAGGCAATGCTTCGTGCGGAGACATCATGAAATTGTTTTTGCGTATTGAAAATGATATAATTGTTGATGTAAGTTTTAAAACATTTGGGTGTGCGGCAGCCATAGCAACAGCGTCAACTGCAACTAGATTAATTAAGGGTGTGACCATTGAAGATGCCCTAAAAGTCACCAACCAGCATGTGGTTGATGAGTTAGGTGGCTTGCCTAGCCAAAAATTGCATTGCTCTGTGCTAGCGCATGAGGCAATTGTGGCAGCGATTGAAGATTATAAAAATAATAAAATTAATGATAAATAATTTGCGATTTTAAAATCATAATAAATTAATTATTCTATGCCCTCTTCTGCTTTTCTTTTTTTCTTTATGTTGTTTTTACATTTATCTACTCCGTCCATTACTTTATCTTCTACATCGTCAAAAACCTTTTCGCAGGTTTTGTTATTCTTATAAAAATATGCTCCTGCTGCAGCGCCAAGCCCTAATCCTACCCAAAATGATCTCATGATTTTTTTTCCTCCTTGTGCTAAAAAACACTAAATATAGTATTACACAATAATTATAAAATAAAACTAAATAAAGGTGGCAAATTTTGAGAGTATTAGCAATAGATTTTGGCAAAAAAAGGATTGGATTAGCAATGAGTGATGAACTTAGAATAATTGCATCTCCATATCAAGTATATCAAAGACGGGATTTAATGCAGGATATATCACACATAACAAGTATAATTAAAGATAATGTGGTGTCTACTGTGGTGATGGGGCTACCTATTAATATGGATGGAAGCGAAGGGGAAGCGGCTACTGCATCAAGAGAATTTATGTGGGCTTTAGAAAAAAGTGCTAAATTTGAAAGCATTTTTGTGGATGAGAGGCTGTCGTCAGTAGAGGCAAATAATATACTAGATGAGGCAGGTGTACACTGGTCTAAAAGAAAGAATATAGTGGATTCACTTGCGGCACAGATTATATTGCAGAAGTTTATAGATAGAAATTAAAAAATTTTAGCTTACCTTTTTTGAAAAAATGGTAACAAAAGGAGATAAAAAAATGAAACAAAATGAAACTGTTGAATTATTTGAAGATGAGCAAATCGTTACTCTTACTGACGAAGAAGGAAACTCTGTTGACTTTGCAGAGGTTGCTGGTATTGAGTATGAGGATAAACTTTATGTTTTACTGCAACCAGTTGATGAAGTAGAAGACTTTGAAGAGGATGAGGTTATTGTTTGTTTAGTTGAAAAAGGAGAAGAAGAGGGGGCTGAAATTATTACAGCGGTTGAGGATGAGGAGTTAGCTGAGAAAGTATTTGAAGAGTATTTAAAAGCAGTTGCTGATGAATTAGGTGATTGTCCTTGTGACGATTGCGGCAAAGAAGATGATGAAAACTGCATGTGCGGTTGCAATGATAAAAATGAAGTTAAAGAAGAGAAAAAATCTGCAAAGAAGAAAGAAACTAACTCGACAGCATCAAAAGAGAAAAAACCTCCGTCTAAGAAAGGCAAATAAAAAGGCTTGCAGTCATTTAGTTGTTAAAAAATCACATTGAAAAAATTAAAAGTATTTCACTTTAAATGATTGACATGAAATACTTTTTTTTTTGCTATAATATGTTACCATAAGTTTAAGGAGATGTATTATGAAAAAAAGATTAATTTTAATAGCTTTGACAATAGCGGTGTTTTTGTCGTCTGTAATAATATTATCTGCTTGTGACCTAAATATACAAAGGTTTGAACTAACAACTAATGGTGCAATCTTTAACAGTCGTACCCATTTTGAAAGCTGGGATGGTGATACTAACCATTTAAATACAAGACAATTGAGGACAGGGCAAACAGTTTATGTTGTTTCTGATACATTTTTGCCAGCAATTTTTATTTTTGATGGCTGGTTTGACGGTGATGATTTTTTGACTAGGGAATCAAGTTTTGTTTTCACTATGCCTAATAGAAATGTCACACTTATGCAAAGATGGACTAATCTTAATGATAATCCAATTATAGATGACCCAATTACCAATAGCAGAGTTCCGTTTTTACAAAAAATATCCTCAAATTGGGGTGTTCCTAATTATTATTGGGGTGAATTTATTTCACCTAGATATAAACATTTTGACAATCCTCAGTATACTTATGGCGGAGGACCGAATGCCCAGCCAACTGACGATTGGACAGCGTGGTGGTTAGAGCCATATATGCATGAGTTTTACCCTGATTGTAAATATTATATCTATTTTAAAATTGGCTTTTCTCATCCGCATACAGCAGTGACAGCATGGATAAGAGACATTGATCATCAGTTTGTTTTGGTATGTCAGCAATGATAAAATAATCACCCTCTTGGATAATTTGTTTTTTATGCTTGCGTACATATTCTACCATCATTGCATAAATAGGTTGATGGAATGAAGCGGCTGTTTCAACTGGTATCTTTGTTGAATTATCAACAAATTTTGGAATTTCAATTTTTGGCTCAGACACTATACTATCGTCTATAAACTCATTTTGAATAGGTTCTGTCAACCCCAAATCATCTTTTGGCTCTTCGCCTATAAATTCTTTTTCAATTATTTCTTTTTTCATTTTTAAGTCCTCCATCTCCCTTTAAGAATAACCGTTACGATTGTCGCAGCAGTAGTAGATCGAAATAACCTTACAGCAAAACCAGTTCTTGTAAGACTTACAAGATGCGTTTTAACATCGTTTGCTCCTATAGCAGCATCTTGTGTCACTTGTGATATTCCAAATGGGTTTAACAAAAAAGGAACAGGCAATGTAAATCGTGGGGTTAAAATCCATTGATTAGCAGTTGCAGGGATTGTTAAGCGTGTCATGTATTCAAGATCTCCATTTGAATATCTTCTCATTTCAGATTGCAAAACATCTATATCATCAATATTTTCAAAAATGTCAATTTGCCGCTCCCATAATCCTGATGTTAAACTCCATAATTCCACATCATTTTCTGTATTGCCCATCCATATAAAACGAGTAAAAGGTGAGCGACCCATGATGCCGGGTGTTTCACTTGTTGTATAAAATCTATTGTTCAATAAAGCTATATTTGTGCCAACTAGAGACGGTTCAACTAAAGGTTGTGAAAATGGAATATTTGATGTTGCACCTTTCATGACACAACCAACAAAAGAAATATTATCTGTAAATTGTTTTGACTCAACAACATTAGTAACTACATTGCCCCAAAACCTTACTGCATTAGTCGCACTTGTTTCTAAGTAGCAATTTGAAAAAACTACATCTTTGTACCCACATTCAGTAAGAGAATTTATTCTCCAAAAAACTATACAATGAGAATTGTGAAAGATTGTCACATTTTCTATGTATATATTTTGAAAAACTTTATCCTCTATAGGAGTAAAAATAATTCCGCAACTAGAAGTATCACTAATACTAGCTTGTCCAAAATTCATTCGTAAATCCCTAATTATAACATTGGAAGCCTGCACATTAAACCTTCCCGACCGAATAGTTGACAAGCCATTAGGCATTATTACAGTTCCATTACCCATGCCGCAAATTGTTATATTGTCAGTCTGCACGACAATTCGCTCATTGCACCGATATATCCCTTCACGCAAAACAACTTTGCCACCACCCGTGTCAGCACACGCTTGGATTGCATTGTTAATTTGCACCTGAGCATTAAACTGCGTTTGGCGATATAACAAAATCACAATCGGGTGTAAAACCGACTACAAACGTGGTGCTAGTGCTTGAATTGTTTCCGAATCTTTCTTGAACTGAACGGCCATTTTCTAATATAACTGTGCTCGCAGAGGTAACAGGAGATATTTGATCGCCTGTTGCATTCCTTAAAACAGCCGTCCTTGCATTAGTTGGTCTTTCAGCATTATTTCTCTCTTCAAATCTTGTCGCACTATTGATAGCAGTTCTTTGCTCATTTGTTAAAGTTGATTGTGTTAGACGAATCGACTCATTAGAACCCGGATAAGTCAACATCGGTTCTCCACTATCGTTTGCCGATAATACAATCTGGTCAGTATCGCTGCCTAAGGGCATGGCACTACTGCCGCTTTGAGAGAAAGAAAGATTATTGTCATCACGGGAATTCTTTCTTGCAACTTGTGCGGCTGTCACAATCTTTCTGTTTTTATTTTCACTCATATTTACTCCTTCGAAAGGGGATAAGTAAATTCTTATCCTTCTCAGTTATTATTTTATTTTTGTAAAAGTATAGGTAAGTTAATACACTGCTGGTTAAAAGATTTCAAAGTTAATCAAAAAATTCTATCCTTATCTCACCAACTGTCAAGGTTCGCAAACTGCCGTTAGCATTATACACTCGGGTCACCTGATTTTCGCTGATATTACCGATAGTGAAAGTTCTTGTATAAACTTCCATATTATAGTCATAATCTTCTCTACCTGGCTCAACCCCAAACACTGTGATTGTCAGTGAATTATTATTCACAGCTACAGTTTGAAAATGTTCCTGCACCTCAATAATGGGTACTCTATAAAAAGTATTTAATCCAGTTCTATGAAAACCAAAATAATTTATATTCCCGTTAATCGCTCCATTAACCCACGCTTGTCTTTGGCCGCTCCTTTGTTCATACATTCTTCTAATCGGATAATCTGGTATTTGTCTATCTGTAAATGTTGTTGACATTTGATTAAATTCGGCTTGAGTTATTCTTGTCGCATTATCAAAATCCTTCCAAATAGCAACAAATGAAGTAAATCCCTCTCTGCCTGTGTTGATAGCAAAAACTCTTTTAGGAATATTAGCCAAATGTGATGGAACAGAATTGTTGGGCGGAGTAGTACCATGAGAGCCTGATTGCTGGTCGCAAGCACTTAAAAATGCAAAAGGCATTGTCAACAAAACTACGAGCAATAAAGTTAATAATATTCTTTTTATATTCATATTTTTTCCTCCATTGTGCTATTAGTAGACACAAAAATTTATATTTTTATTTATTAAATTTCGCTCTAACAATCGCACTTGGGCAGTTTTCTTGTAAAAATTTACCTTTTTTATAACCAATAGCAAATGAAAGCTTGGGATAATCTGACTTTGTTGTAATTTCTAATATTTCCTCAAGCATTATAGGCGGATCTTTAATAGAAAACCAATAAAGTCGACAACTTGTAATTTCATCCCACCGCCATTCATATTTTTGACCTTTTATAATTCTCCATATCTTCTCTTCATCAAAGTGAATTTTTGGCAACCACCACTTCACAGAAAATATAATTATAGGGACATACAATGGCAAAAGCGAAAACATTATAATTAAAACTATCAGCCTATCTCGTTCTGCATAAGGAAACAGAAACAGCACAAATGATATTAAAAAAGATGTCGTAATTATCATTAAATATGCCCAAAAAGGTGTGGGGTTTCTTCGCCAAACCCATGTTTTTTTCATAATCATTCAATCTCCTAACTAAATAACTGATGTAATTAAGCCTGCAATAAAACCTCTTATCAAAAAGAATATTCTTGCTGCTGTGTTTCCTCCGCCAATTGCACGCATTGATAATCCGGGAACTATATCAACTACACCAGCAACTACTGCACGAATTATAGCTCTCTCCAAATCAACAGGATTTCCATTTATGCGATCAGTAATCAGCGTTCCAAAAAATGCCCCAGCTGCGGGACCCAAAATAGGTACGGGGCTGCCACTTAATGCTCCGCTTACAAGTCCCCCTATCCAACCAGCAAAGAAAGAACCGCCGCTTGAGTAACTGGAACTTCCTGCCATTAATGAAGAAAATCCCGCACCAAAGAGCATAGAACCAGCAGGTCCGCCCACTCCAGTAATCGTTAGTGCAACACCCACGACCATCATTGATAACGACACCCCTGTCATCAAACCATTTAATGCTCCATCTCTTGCACCTTGTCGCCAACAATATCCACTTCTATGTGCTTGAACCCCGCCTTGAATTGCGCCAACTGCTGTAGTTGTCGCAATTATCACAGCAGAAGCTATAAGCAAACCAATAAAAAGGCTAAATAATGTTCCATTCGGATCAACATTCATCACTGGGTTGTTTCCGCAATAAGCATAGAGATTTAAGCCGTTTATTTGATTTTTGGTTTCATCTAAAATGGAGATAGTGTCAATGTTGATGAATCTGCCAATTTCACTATCATAATACCTAGATTTTAGATAATATAAATTAGTTTCAGTATCAAAATAGTATGAACGATAGCGGATGGGGTTTAGGGTGGCTATGCCGTCAATGTCTAGCTCTATGGTGTGGTTACCCCAAGCGTCATAGCTATATTCCGCCACTACTTTACCTTTTGAGTCAATTATTTTCTCAACATCGTCTTGAATATTTTTTGCGTAGAAGTAGTTAATTTTGCCGTTTAGTTTGAATCCGACTATGCCGTCTACTCCGTACATAAAATCCAAAGTATTTGTTGTGGTATCAATAATTAGGTTGTGAGTGTTTGTGCCTGTTGGGTCAATATCGTTGCCTATGGCTTCTTCGTGGGAGTTGGTTGTTGTTACCCTAGTTTCACTCACAAGCCTGTCGTTTGCCCAGTGGTAGTAGCTTTCAAACAGAGTGTCCTCGCCGTCAACCTGCTTTTCGTATTCTTTTTTGACACGCAAGCCTGCGGCATTATATTTGAAGTCAATTTCTTGTCCGCTAAAAGTTATTTTATCAAGGTTGCGTAAGTTCGACCATGACAAATTATTCCCACGATATAGAGTGGGATTTCCTAAAACATCATATTCAAATCTCTCCCTATCTCCATTGGAAAGGGTACGGGAAATCAATCTGTTGCCGTCATATTCATAAGCGGTAATATCATCACCAGTTTTCTTAAATAAAATATTGCCGTTGTTGTCATAACCAAACTCTGCATTGCCCTCACGAACAAGGCGGTTTAACTCATCGTATTCATACTTTACAATCGGGCGATTAAATCCGTCTTTAATCTCTGTTATGTTTGAATTCCCGTCATAGACATAGCGTTTTCTAGTCTTATCATCCCCAATCTTTTGAGTGTGGGTGTTTATAAGTCCTGTTGCATGACTATCATGATGGTAATAGCTAAAATCATTGACAGTGCCTGCAATTTCTGTTTTTTCTAATCGTCCTAGATTATCGGTTGTGATATTCTGCCTTCCGAATTTGGCTATATCAACGGCAGTCAACTCCTCATTCTCGTATTGGAATTTGTAAGACTGCTTGCGTTTATCAACTACATAATCCAAAATTCATCAAATTATCGTCAATGTCAAATTGTTGCTTGATAGAGAGCAGTTGAGCAGGGATTTCATCACTACCCGCAAAATGTCCCATGCTTTTTTGCTCTATCACATTGCCGTCCCTATCGTATGTAAATTCAGTTGTTTGCGGTGTGTTAAAATCAAGAGTTTTTCTCAATCGACCAAAGTCTGCATTGTTTTCGTCAAGTTCATAATAGTTTTTTAAGATTACCTCTGATTCATTAGAGCCTTTTAGTGCATAACGAACAGAAATAAGTCGCCCGAATTTGTCCGCATATGACCTATATATTTCTTCGTTTGCATACTCCGCAGTCACAACATCACACTCAATTTGGTTCATGCCGTTGTAGTGGTCACGGGTTTCGGTTGAATAAGAATAAGAAACATAGGCAATATCGTTTAACTTAATACCGCTTTTGCGTCCCCATCGCTCATAAGTGTAGTTTATTTTGGTGTTGCCGCTCTCTAACCCTGTCAAAAAATCTGCTGTGAAATCGTATGTAGTGCCATTAAATTCACCATTTGCAACACTTGAAAGACTGTTTATATGACCTATTGAAAAATCGTGACCAAAAACTGTTGTATTTCCTCGTGGGTCAGTAGTGTGGTTTATTTTATTAGTGTTTGCAATATAGTCAAAAGTCGTTCTATGTTGTCCGATATCATCAAAAGAGGAGAGGACTTGACCGTTTTCGGCAACTTCTTCCTTGTGGATAATTTGCTTACTTGGGTTGGATTTATGATAGACAGCAGAACTAATCACAATCCCGTTGTTAGTGTAGCCGATTTTCTCAATCATTCCGATTGGCTCTGAAACTGTGCGGATTATATCACTTTGCTTGTTATAAAAATATTCTATTGTGCTTGTTCTGTTTGGTTGATTTGTTGTAGTCGTAATAGATTCTTGTTTTATAAGCAATGGTTGTCTGTTGTCTGTAAAATTTTTATATTCAAAATTCTCTACTAAATCTTGACGGATATTCCTCTTAGTAGGGTGTGCTTTTTGGCTGTATCGCTTGTGAACAGGATTTCCTTCATTGTTTAGTTCAGCAACCTGCCAATATAAGCCCTCTTGAAAGGCAGCGGGTAAAGTATTGGGATTATTTATCCAACCAATATGCCTCGATTGAATTTGAGATAGGTTAGAAGTAAGGTTTAATCGTTCACTTATCATGATTTCATGATTATCGTTTTCTAAAACTGTGATAAGCCTTTGTTCAAAAGCACCTTGAATATACTCGTGCAATAATTCGTTATCCGCATTAAAAAAGTAGGTGATTCGTTCATTTGTTTTGGGGATTGTCAGTCTTGTTGTCCTTTGTGAAACGCTATATGAAAAATTAACATTAGGTTCTGTTTGCTCTTGTCTACCATGAACTGCTTGACTGTCAATTTGGCTTAATCTAGTCACATCAAAAATACTCTCAACCCTGTTAAACATATCATATGCAACTCCAGAGCCAATAGCAGAAGGAGCTAGTGCTCTTGATAATCTGCCGATTGCATCATAATTAAATGTCGAACTTTCACCGTTTTGATATTCAATCGCTATCAGACGACTATTTGAATCATATCTAAAATAGGTTTTTCTTTCTTCAAAATCTTTTATGCAGTCAAGGCGGTTATTTATATAATCAAATGTAATTTCTCTATCTTCGGCGTCAATAACTCTTGATATTTGTCCATCTTGATAAATTATAGCCACATGATTATCGTAGTTATCAAATATAGCGATAAGGTTGCCTACTTCGTTAAACCCTAAGATTTTATCGGCGATTATATAGTTTACAGGGAGATGAGTTATAAGGTGTTTGTGAATATGTTCAAGCTGGGATAATTGTGAGCGTGCTTCAATTAAATCTTTATTCCACCTAGAAAGCATAAGTTCAAGACGAGCCTTTTCAAAATTGTTTCTTATCCTCTGTAGTTCTGTTTGAAAAGATATTAAAGCAGCTCGCTCTTCCGTTGTTCTTTGCTGGTTATTCCAGTTTCTGTTTTCAATGTTTGTAGATAATCTTTGAATGTCTTGCTGAATGCGTTCACAGGTTTCTTGAAATTTTTGTTGATAGATATACATGCCTCTTGACCTGCTAGCTTGATTCACATCTGCTCCCGACACTTGACCACTCATAAATTGAATTCTTGCTTGCATAGATTCCATCATGCGTGCATTTGTGTTATTTGTGAATGTCCATCTGTTGTCTCTTCTATTTGTAAATGTGAAATTTGTAGTGATGTTGTCGCCTGACAAATCAGGATCAGAAATAATACTCCAAACACGCCCCATTCCTTTCATATTCTCATGCCGCAAGTCTGCTTGTCTTTGCATAAGTTCATTTTGTTGATTGACATTTGCGTTAAAGTCTGTAATAGACTGCCTTTCTATTCTCAAGCCTTCTGACTGGATGTGCAACTGCAATTCACTCAACGAATTAAAACTTATATTTCCGATATTGATAGGAGTTTCAAAATTAGCATTTTGCTCAATTGATTCTTCTAAATCATAAACATGTCTGCGGGTTGACTTAATTTCACTTTCAATTCTAACAAGTTCTTCATGCCTTGTTTCAATTTTCTTACTCCCACAAAAACCATCGGGACGCAACTGTAAAATTAAGCCGTTGTTTGAAACAATTTCAGCAAAAACTTCTTGTTCGGGTTTTTCAATCAACCATAAACGACCATATTGGTCAATTCTTATGTCCTTGCGAGTTATATTCTGATAAACTTTCTCAATGCCTTGTCTTATAAAATATCTTTCTTTTAAGTCATGCTTTATGCCACTACCATCAGTATAAACATAGTGTGTATTATTAGAGTCTTTGCTTTGCAGGTTTTGATGCAGATTTAATTTCCAGCCACGACCAAAAGAACTATCAAGGTTGGTCAAATTACTTTGATAGACATGAGATAAAGCAACGGACAAAACATTTGAATCTGCATCCGTTGTTTGATGCGTGAAAGTCATGTTGCCGTTCGCTAAATCAACTATGCCATTTCCAACACGACCAGCACTAAATTCATAAACTTTTTTCATATGCAACTCCTTTTTGAAAAATATAAAAATTATATATAATCAATTCTATATAAGTTACTTACTTTTCATGTAACATATTTCATGATTTTAGTCAAATATTTTTATAGTTATATTGAAAATTAACTTTTAATATTGAATATTTTTTTGAATGGATTTTTTAATGACTATTTAATCTTTTCCCTGTCAATCAGTTGTGTTTGGGGTTATTGGGGAGTAGCATAGGCTGCTAGGGCAAGTAAAAAAATTTTTTGGCTTCACTGAAACTTTTTTGACTTGCCCTAGCAGCCTATGCTTTGTAAATATCAACCCCAAACACGACCGACCGACGGGAAAAAGTGATTTTCCCCTCCACTCCCTCTCTCCGAGAAAGAGTAATTTTTTTCTCAAGAATTAGGGAGTAAAATAAGCCTAGCGTTTAGGGAAATCAAAATTTTTTACAAGGAGTGTATTCAAAAAAATGGAAACACAAAACACACATCAACTAACTGTTATCATTGGCTCATGGGGCAGTTACAACGAATGCAATGAAAAAGCATTAGGCTCAAATTGGTTAGACCTACATGATTTTGATGACTGGGACAGTATTGTCTTGGAACTCAAAAAACAAGGTTTTGACCTTGATGGAATAGATGAGGAATTGTTTATCCAAGATATTGAAGGCTTGCCCTCAAATTGTGCATCATGGGACTATATGAGTCCGCAAAGACTTTTTAACACTCTTAAAGAGTCGGGAGTTTTAGAATGCAGTCACAAACATGATGTTATGCTGGCTTATTTAGAAATCTATTCATGGAGTGATTTTGAAAGCCTAGTTGATTCAAATGGTTATTATTGGGACGATGGCATAAACCTTTATAAAGGATTTAACTGGGCAGACTATGGCAGAGAGATGTTTGATGCTTGCGAGGAAAGAGGGTTAAGCGATAGGTTGCAAGACTTTTTTGACTTTGAAAAATACGGACGATACATAGGCGATTGTTATTGCCATGAGTATAGCGAGGGTATTATTGAGATAATGTAGAGAAGTTAAAATAGAATATTAAGACACAAAAAAACAGCTAATTCGTTTTGAACAGCTGTTTTTATACATTTTGATACTGTTTTATGCCTTGTTCTGTATTAATTTTATTTGTACTTAGTGCATTTTGACTGTTCCGCAATATAGCAACGACTGGAGAGGCGGCAGGAACAGGGAGAGCAAATTATATAAGGTTCTCAACTATAACCGCACAATTAAAAACGGCATAAGAAAAGCCACTAGCCCGTCCACAATGTTTGCTATAAATGCAGGCATAGGGCTTGCAAAGCAAGTAGGGCGGCAATGGCTTAATTTTCATGTTAGCGATATTGGCAGACGCCACGGCGATAGTAACTATCAAGCAATGGTTAATAGACGAATGGAAGTTGTCAGCGATGTTTTGAATGTCGGAAGCGGCATTGCAAGCGGAGCGGCGGCGGGTGCGATATTTGGTCCAAAGGGCGCAGTCATTGGGGCTGTTGTCGGCGGTATATCCGCAGGCATAGGCATTGGTTTTAGGCAAGCGGATAGGCATAGGCAATTTAGGCATGAAATGTTTATAGAGAACAACAGTCAAGCTACCATGCTTGCAAGGGCTAATTTTAGCGTTCATACTGGGAGGGTTAGATAATGAGATATGAATACAAATTTTATTTGTGGGAAAACGGAGCAAAAAGCACCGATTATTCTAGCCATATAGCACAACCATTATTTACAGAGGATAGACTAGACGAAACGCTTAATAGCGGGCAAGTAGTTTTAGAGAGTATGCCGCTTGAATCAAAAAAGCCGTTTCCGCCTAAAACGAAGTTTAGGCTTGAACAGCTTGACGGACTGGCGATTGATGAGGACGGTAACGAGATTAGCGAGGATAGACGAATCTTGAAAGCGTGGGATTTTGTGGTTGAACATGACGATGTAGAGGAAGAAGAATGTCGTTGTGTTCATAGAGTGCATTTAATAGAGCCGTCAGCGGTGGCACAAGGTATGCATTGCGATAACTTTGCTTTGACTTATGAATTGCAGGATGTGACTATGAATTATAGGACAACGCAAAGCACAGAAGTTTTGGTTGTAGTTGATGTTTCACCGCCTAGAGGGCATAATGTGGCTTTAATGTAAATAGATTAGATTTTACTCATTGTGGCAATGTTGCTGGTGGTGATGCAATAACATATGTATATATTCTTGCAAAAATTGACAGAGTATATTTTATAAACATAACTAATTATCGTTATGTAGTTAGAGATGTAAGATATGTGTCTGGCAGTTATTGCTGCAGCTATATTGTCAGATGTGATTGTGATAGCTATAAATGTTTTTTAGAATCTGTATACAATTTTCATCAGCATTGTCAGATTTTTCTGCAATTTGATACTCGGCGAACAAATTGTCAATCAGGACGAGTGAATACACAAAGAATTTATATTATGCGAGGTGGAAGCAGTGATTTTGTGTCAACAAATCTAATCACTACTAATGGCAGAATAATTATTCACAACTTTGGCTTAACTTTGGGGACAAATACTGTCAAAGTAGTTGCAACTGGAATTTGTTATTGCGCAGGTACTGCTATTCCCATAGAGGCAAAACCTGCCTTTCTTGATGTGACAATAAGCAGTATTGTCAATAATCAGATTTTGACGCCCAGAGATTTTAGAATGAGTCCGCTTAATAACAATATACTTATTTGGACAATATGTCAAAATAATTTGTTGCGTACGGTGTATTTATATTGTAAAAAATATGGCTTTGAAGCCATTTCCTTTGGTGGGATAGAGGCTATTTCTTTGACTGAATTTAGATTGCCTCAAGGATATAATCGCTTTAGAATTATAACTAATTGTTCTACCTTAATAAACGGAGTATTATTTAAGATTACTGCTCCAATTGCTTATGTCACAGTATATAATAATAGCAATGGGCAGATTCATGTAGTATCTTAAAAAGAATCTGTAAAAAATTTCTAAATTGCCTAATAAAATATTTGCATTTACTCATTCAAATATGTTAAAATGTTCATTGTGTTAATTTCGCACCTGATTATTATTTTTTCAGCGGAGTAAAATTTTTTAATGCTCCGTCTAATCAGGGAGGATTTAAGGATTTGTAAGTCTATACTACCTATCCAAATGGAGAAAAATAAAATGTCAAAAGAAAATGTTATCTCAATGAAACAGCTTTTAGAAGCTGGTGTTCACTTTGGGCATCCGACAAAAAAATGGAACCCAAAAATGAAAAGGTATATATATACCTCTAGGAATGATATTTATATCATTAACTTAGAAAAAACTGTAGACTTAGTTGATGATGCTTATGCTTTTATCAAAAAGCAAGCTGAAAAGGGCAAAACTATATTATTTGTTGGTACAAAAAAGCAAGCTCAAGAGGCAGTTAAGTCTGAAGCAGAAAAATGCGGCATGTATTATGTCAACAATCGCTGGTTAGGCGGAATGCTTACAAACTTTTCTACTATGAGAAGCAGGGTAAACAGATTAAACAAGCTAAACCAAATGGAAAAGCTTAATGAATTTGCAAGTTTGCCTAAAAAAGAGGTAATTGGCTTAAAAAAAGAACGAGATAAACTAGAAAATAATCTTGGCGGCGTAAAAGACATGCATCATCTGCCGGGAGTATTGTTTGTAGTAGATCCTAAAAAAGAGCATATTGCAGTGGCAGAGGCTAGGGCGCTTAATATTCCTATTGTGGGTATTGTAGATACAAACTGTGACCCTGATGAAGTTGATTATGTTATCCCAGGAAATGATGATGCGATAAGAGCAATTAAATTGATAGTGTCGGCTATGGCTGATGCTGTCATTGAGGCTAGAGAGGGTGAAGAAGGCATTGCTAAAAGGCGTGAATTAGAAGAAAAAATGAGAGCAGAGGCTTTAGAAAATAATACTCAAACTGAAGAAATTACTGCACAAAATCAAGAAGGAGGACAAGAATAATGGCATTTACGGCAAAAGATGTTGCTGCCTTAAGAGAGCAAACAGGGGCAGGCATGATGGATTGCAAGAAGGCGCTGACAGAGTGCGGCGGTGATATGGCAAAGGCTACTGAATTTTTAAGAGAAAGAGGAATTTCGATTGCAGGCGGCAAAGGAGATAGGGTTGCATCTGAAGGTGTGGTAGCGGCGTTTGTTAGTGATGACAGTACTATTGGGGCGTTGGCTGAAGTTAATTCAGAGTCGGATTTCGTTTCAAGAAGCGATGAGTTTTTGTTATTGTCAAACAAAATTGCTAAACATATAGCAATGAATAATCCTAAAGATGTTGAAACTGCATTGGCTCAAACATTTGTGGATGATAAAAAATCTACGATTAATGATTTAGTGATTCAAGGGACAGCAAAGATTGGTGAAAAACTTAGCTTTAGACGCTTTAGTTATATGACTAACAAAAGCGGTGTTATTGAAAGTTACATCCACATGGGCGGTAAAATCGGGGTATTAATTGACATTGCTTGTGATAAAAAGGTGGACAAAAAAGCATTGCCAGTGATTAAAGGCATGGCAAAAGATATTTCTATGCACATTGCTGCTTTTGACCCTAAATATATTGATGAGAGTGCTGTACCTAGCAGTGAAATAGAGTATGAAAAAGGCATTTTAAAAGCACAAATTGTTAATGATCCAAAAGCAAAAGGCAAGCCTGGTAATGTTATTGAAAAAATGATTGAGGGCAGAATTTCTAAATACTTAAAAGAAATTTGCTTAATTCATCAAGATTTTGCTAAAGACCCGTCAAAAACTATTACAGTTTTATTGCAAGAGCAATCAAAATCGCTTGGAATCAATTTGAGTATTGCAAGATTCACCAGATTCACAATGGGTGAAGGCTTAGAGAAAAAAGTGGACAATTTAGCAGAAGAAGTTGCAAAATTATCTAAATAGGATTTTAAGATTAAAGAGAGAGTTTTTTATAATTCTCTCTTTTTTATAGTTAAAGTGAGATTATTACAGGATGAATAATTTAGTTTAATAATGTCTCTTTATATAAATCATTGGAGGTCTAAAACCATGAAAAAGCTAATTGCAGCAATATTCATCATACTATTCTCTTTTACAATATTTGCTGGATGCAGCAATGAGCCTGATGTTGTTTTCTTTGATCAAACTGTCCAAAGTGAGCAATCACAAGAGGGGATATTTCGGTTGACTAATGAAGGCAGAGCAGTATGGGTGCAATGGTGGCAAAATAATACACCAAGACTACCTATAATTAATTGTGGTCTTCCACCAACGGAAATGCCAAACCCAAGAAGTGCTTTATTTGTTAGTATTTCTGACAGCAGTTTCTTAATTCATTATGCAACAAATGTATTTAATTTTACTGTAGGCGATGGTCATCCTTTTTCATTATCCATAATAACTTTAATGCTTCCCTTTAATAGAACAGGCAATGTTTATACTGCACAGCAAGATTCATATAGGGTGTATTTTACTTTTATAGATGGTATTATAAATGCTAGATTTAATGGCATTCAAAATTTTGGATTAATTGACTTTCAATTTGAGTATGAAACCATATCCAATTAAATAAACAAAAGGAGAGAGAAAAAATATGTATAAACGGATTTTATTGAAAATTAGCGGTGAGGCACTGTCAGGAGATGATGTAAGCGGTCTTAATCCAGCGATGATTGAAAAGGTAGTGTCACAATTAGTTACACTGCACAAAAAAGGCATGGAGATTGCCGTAGTCGTGGGCGGCGGCAATTTTTGGCGTGGGCGCACAGGGCAAGGCAAAGGCATGGATAGGATTACGGCGGATTATATGGGGATGCTTGCTACCATTATGAATGCTTTAGCATTGCAAGATGCCATTGAGAAAAATGGAATTCCTACAAGAGTGCAGACAGCAATCACTATCAATAAAATTGCAGAGCCATTTATAATTAGGCGTGCATTAAAACATCTAGAAACAGGGCGTATTGTAATTTTTGCCTGCGGAACAGGTAATCCATACTTTTCTACAGACTCAGGTGCAGCACTTAGAGCTACTGAAATCAAAGCTGATGTGTTATTGATGGCAAAAAATATTGATGGGGTGTATTGTTCTGATCCTAAGACAAACAAAAAAGCTGTTAAATTTGACCAAATTTCATACATGGATGTAGTCAAAAAGGGGCTAAATGTAATGGATTTTACTGCAGTCACTATGTGTCTAGAAAACCAGATGCCCATCATTGCCTTTGGTTTAGATGTGGAAAATAGCCTAATTAAAGCTGCAATGGGTGAAAAAATAGGCACTTTAATAAAATAGCCGCAACTTCGTCGTGCGGTGCCCCGCCTTGCTATGGCGGGCTGTTTTGAGTCAGATTATACCTTTATAGACAATATTCAATAAGTAATTTTCAAATAATAATTATTTTTTTATTCAAAATTGTATGTTTGATAATAGACAGTTAACTTAAGCAATCACTGCATTTGGGATTTTTCCTGTGGTGATTGTTTTTAATTTTATTTGTTTTATGATAAAAAATCGGAATTTGCTAATGCTGCTAAGTAGTTACAATTGAATTTTTTTAGAGTTATAGATATTTTATATAGCTTTACAAGATTTTAATCATTAAAATAATTGAAATTACTAATACTATTTGTATGAAAAGTATTTTTGAAAATGATTTTAAAGGTTTTAGTACATATCATACACTTGATTCTGATATAGATGTTGATGTTGCTATAATTGGTGGTGGCATCGCTGGATTGCTTTGTGCTTACCACCTTAGTTTAATGGGTATAAAGTCTACAGTTTTTGAGGCACGACGGATAGCTGGTGCTACTACTGCTAAATCTACAGCTGTGCTTACGGCACTTCAAAGTCCGATGTATAAAGATTTGTCTAAGAAAAATAATTTTGCTGGTGATTATATAAGGGCACATAAAGAGGCATTGGAACTATATAAACAAATAATTGCTGAAAATAATATTGAATGTGATTTTGAAATAAAGCCGGCATATCTTTATGCTTCTGATGAAAAGAGCATAAAAAAATTGCAAAAGGAATTTATTAACTTACAAAATTTGGATAATGATGCAGTATGGACGGATACTAGGTTTGGACCTGCTATCAAAATGGAAGACCAAGCCCAATTTAATTTGCTGAAATTTTTGGATGGTATTCCTTTTAATTTTGACATTTATGAAAATACTCGAATAGTTGATTTTATATTAGATAAAGGCTTGCTTATATCACAAAGCGGACATAAGATAAAAGCAAATAAAATAGTAATTGCAACCCGATTTCCACCTACTTTAAGTGAAGTTTATTACTTTAAAATGTATCAAGCAAAATCATATGTAATTGCCTTTAAAGCTGATCCATTGGATGGCACATATACTGGTTCTGGTGATGAATCTTTATATATGCGTTCTTATGGAGAATATATAATACTTGGCGGGTTTGATCACCGTGCGGGCAGGCATAAAAAAGATGTTAATTATTATGATAAACTTAAAATTGCTGCAAAAAAATATTTTGCTGTTGATGAAAATGAAATTAATTATGCATGGTCGGCGATGGATTCGGTTACTTATGATAAAGTTCCATTTGCTGGAAGCTTATCTAAAAAGCATACTAACACATTTATAATAACAGGCTTTAATGAGTGGGGTGTACTGAATGCTATGATATGTTCTCGCATAGTTGCTAATGCCATTGCAAATAAAAAGGATGAATATTTCAAGGTTTATAGTACTCACCGCCCGTATTGTTCAAAAAATTTTGGCAGTTTCTTGCCGCATGCGCTAATAGCGGCAGGTTCACTTATAAAAGGATTATTTCAAGGTAAAAAACGATGCGGTCATATTGGCTGCGGCTTAAGATTTAATAGCATTGAAAATGTTTATGAATGTCCGTGTCATGGTTCTAGATATGATAATGACGGAAATTTGCTTGATGGACCTTCAACAAAGTGTATTGAGGTGCATAAAAAATAAAATGACGGGCAATAATTAATATATGAAATATTTTGAGGGCTTTTATGCAAAATTGACGGGGCAAAAAGATAGCATGGCAATTATTTTTGGGCGACATGTTTATAAAGACGATAAATCATCATTTATTCAAATTATAACACAAGATAAAACATATGCAGTTGCTTATCCGAATAAATTTGAAGATGATTTATTTAAAAGAAAAACATTTGAGGTTAGGTTATATAAAAGCTTTGCTAATGAAGATGGTTTATTTTTGGATATAGATACTACTGATTTAAAAGTGAAGGGTCATATAGCTTTTGGTATTTTTTCTAAAATAAGATATGATGCTATGGGACCGTTAAAATTTTTACCGAAAATGGAGTGCAAACATTATGTTATTAGCATGAAACATTCACTTGAGGGACAAATTGTGCTAAATGGCAAAATATACAATTTTAATGATGGGATTGGCTATATAGAAGGCGATAGAGGATGCTCGTTTCCGCAAAAATATTTTTGGTCACAATGCAATAATGAAACACAAGGCATATCCCTTTTTTCTTCTGCTGCACGCATTCCATATTTGGGATTACAATTTATGGGTACAATATGCATAGTAAATTATAAGGATAAAGAATATCGCTTTGCATCATACTTAGGTGCAAAAGTTAAACATTTAGATGCAAAAGGTTTATATGTCAAACAGGGTAAAAAACGATTAGAAATAGAGGTGTTAGATGACAAAAAAGGCTTGCCTCTTATGGCACCTATTAATGGCAAAATGAATAGAACAATATACGAAAGTTTGGATAGAAAAATTCGTTATAAATTAATGGTGAAAAATAGAATTATATTTGATTTTATAAGCAATAGGTCAGCATATGAGTATTCAGCACCTTAAGGTATGTTATGATATATAAGTGTAGTGGATGTGTTGAAGATAGCTAATAAATTGTTAAATAATTTAAAATAAAAGAGGCTGTCTGCAAAAGAAAAATTTGCAAACAGTTTTTTTTATATTTTTTGGAAAATTATCACACAACTTATATACTCTAAAATAATAAATATATTGACACCATCTACACAACTTTTTTGTATAAATACTTGACAATTTTTCCATATTTTGGTAATATTATGGTAATGGGAGGTAATTTTTATGCGTAGAAGAATTATTGTTTTAGGAATGGCGTTGGTGATGCTGTTTTCTTTTGTAATGTTTGGAGCGAGTAGTTGTGAGGTGTATGACCCTAGGCTAACCGAAA
>WRAF01000019.1 GCA_009780325.1 Bacillota bacterium
CTGCAAACAGCCATCGCACAAACCAACCGCACCGCGCAATTCCGCCTCTTCCCGGACATAGGGACAGGACACACATTATTGCTGTCCCGTCTCTATTTTCGTATAGCGCACACAGACGCAAGCGCCGACCGCATCACATTGTGGGCGGCAGGAGCGTATAGAAACAGCCAGTTCCATGGTGCGCTATTGCCGGAAAACGGAAACAATCACCGAGTAGAGGAGTATAGAAACAGTTTATTAAGAAGCAGGCTAAAAGAGGACTTTGCGCCGATACATCAGATAGCCGGGGATAATATATTAAGGCAAGGTGTGACAAGCGACGGGGCGAATGCGGAGGATAGGATATGGATACCGTCATGGCAGGAGCTAGGGATAAATGGGTGGAATGTGCCGTTGGAGTTGAGAGGATTTGATACAAACGGAAATAGTGACAGAGCATGGCTGCGCATGAGGTCAGGGTTAAGTGTGAACTGGCAGGTGACAGTATGGGAAGGAACAGGTATAGATTGGGCAGGGCTGCCTACTAATAATTTTGCTGTGCGCCCTGCGCTGCATTTGTCGCTTAGGGCGCTTTTGGGGGTGTAATCTTTTTTCATTATATGCAAAATTCTTAGGCAAAATCAATTGACACAAAAAAAACGGTATGTTACAATACTTGTCACTATAATTGCTAATACTATACATATCTACTTAAAAACATGACTTTTTTGGAGGTCAAAATGGAAAACCAACAACCAAACACCGCCCCTAAAGCAGCGCCTAAAAAGAAATTTAAAATACCTAAATGGGCTTTTTCACTTGGCGCATTAGTGCTTGTTGTGGCAATAATTGTTTCAACTGTTGCGATTACGACAGCGGCAACAAGAAATCCTGGTATTAGGGTATTAGAGAATTATTTAAATGCGCTGCAAAGAGGTAATGTAAGAAACTTTGTGTCTGCTTTTGAAGCAAGGGGCACAGATGAATTTGACAATGCCTTAAATAGATATAGAGATGGCGTGAGTCAGTTTAATGCTTTAAACAGGGATTCAGAGGCATTTGAAGAAGTTTGGAACAGAAACATACTGCCTGACCCTAGTGCTAGTGAGCCTATTGGTGCGCAAGAGGCTAGAGAACAGTCTTTTAGGCTTGATGAATATGGCAACAGACGTTATGATATTGACTTAGGTATTGATTTTTATGTTGAAAGGCAAATTGCTAGGTCAATAATAGATTATACATATGAAATAATAATCAATGATCTTAATGTTATTCAGTTAAGAGTAGTCTTTTTATTTGATCCTCCTATTATTAGGACAGATGAAACTGCATATGAAATTATTCCAGCAAGATATTGGCATCATGAAATCAGGACAAATCCGCAAGGGCAAATGGCAGTGAGTGCAACAAGATATCTTAATTTTAGACGCATCAACAACAGATGGGTTTTTGCAGATGGATTTAGGTTGTTTCGCCGTGACCAATATGAGATTGAAACATGGTTTAGACCTATCACTATTGATAGACAGCAAGGCTATGAACTGATGAACGTTAATGCAAATGATATTCCTTCTAATGGGCATTTTGATGCGACATATCACAATAATCTTCCTATTTTGTCAATTGCAAACCGTGCTTTTATGAATGTCGCAAGGGCAACTGCTCATCATGATGATAATGTGATATTGGGTCATAGGCTAAGAGAAATAACATTGCATGGCGATATAAAAAACATCGGTGTATCAGCATTTGAAAGAGCGTTGGATTTACAGCATGTTCATTTTGCTGACATAACTGAAGACATGACTCAAGAACAAGTACTAAACAGAAATCGCACAAGACCGCTAGTGGTGGGTGACGCAGCATTTAAAAATACAAGATCGCTTAGGTCATTTACTTTATCACATACTGCTAATCCTGTTATACCAAGCCATGCTTTTGCTATTACCATAACTGCAGTAGCGCCTGCTCCTCCGCCTGCTTCTGACGGAGGGCCTGGAATTCCGTTTGTTCCGATGAGACAAAGAGGTTTGACATCATTTGATTTTAGGGGATTTAGCGCAATTGGTCACTTTGCTTTTAGAGGTACGGGGCTAACAAATATAAATCTATGGGAAGCTAGCGGCGACAATGCATTTGATACAATTAGGACAATTGGTGAAGGGGCATTTGAGTTTTCTAGCGTGAGCACATTAACAAGTGAATTTTATGGTGCTGGAGCAACTAGAGTTAACAATCGTTTGTCTGATAATTTGACAAGAATTGGTGCAAATGCTTTTAGGCATACAAGTATAAATCAGCTTGCCTTATCTAATTATATGACAAGCGTACCGTTTGGAATAGTGGATGGCAACATAAATTTTAATGCTTTTAGATTTGGTTCTAATTTAAGAGAGATAGAAGCATTTGCTTTTAGGGGCACAGCCTTAACTAGATTAGACTTGCCAGCTAGTGTAGAGCATATTGGTACAGCGGCTTTTGAAAACACTAGATTGCTTAGATATGTTAATTTTCCGCAAGATACTATTTTAAAAACTATTGGTGTTAGGGCTTTTCAAAATACAATTTCTATTATTAGTTTAGAATTGCCTGAAACTATCCAAAGCTTGGGCGAAGCAGCCTTTTCAGGTGCAACAAATCTTAGGTTTGTGTTTTTAAATGTTGAGCCTAATATTGCGTTAGGAGCAGGGGTTTTCACAATAGCACAAGGAATACCAAAATTCTATGTTAGAGGTGATAGACAGGTCAACCAATATCAAGGCGGCAGATGGGCAGAAATTAGCCCTCAATGGAATGGTCAAGTTTTTTCAAGGAACATTGTACAAGACGGTGTGGCAATTTTAGAAACCGGAAATCAAGTGATAAGCCCATTAAATCCTAATCAAACTAAACCTGAAAGAGTGCTTATTCAATTCTTATATGGTCATGCGGCAGACGGAGTGGTTGAATTGAGAGACAGTGTTAGAGCAGTGCAAAATTTGGATGCATTAAATATTACTGCTATTGCAGAGGGTGCATTTGCAAGAGACAGCCTGGCGACAAGAGTATTAGTTGATGTGCATGAATTAACATGGGTAGGTGCTAATGCTTTTTATGGCGCTGAAAACATGAGATTTATTGAAGCTAGGGTGGCATCAAATGCTAGGCTTAGGTTAATTGGAGACCATTATGATTTTAGAGAGGCGACGGGGATGTGGTTAATAGATGGTGTTCATATTGGCTTGGTACCAGCTCCTGCACCGCTGCCTCCACAAGAAGTTATTACAAATGAGCCTTTTCCTTATACAGTCGTTGATTTAAGAATGAACAGAAGAGTAGGTGCTTTAATTAATCAGTTTGATTTAAGATTAGTGGTGGGTATAGCAAACAGTGCTTTTGCAAATGTATCAGCATTAAATACTGTGCACTTTGGCGCAACTAGATTTATTGGTGAATCAGCTTTTGCTGGTACGGGTGCTTTAGCATCGATTACCTTTGGCGGAGTAACTAGTACTGATCAAGAGAATAATATTCCTAATGAAGGACGCATATTGCAAATCGGAGACGATGCGTTTACAAGGGCGTCAAGTTTAACATCAGTTGAGTTTTCAAGTTCTCTTATAAGCGTTGGTGACAGAGCATTTTATAGCACACCAAGATTAAGATATGCTATAATTAATTCAGAAAGTTTAAATATAGGCACAAATTCGTTTAGTACAATTGACAATGTTTTAAAACTGTATGTAAATAATTTATTAGATGCTCAAGGCAATATTAGGTCAGCATTTAATAGCGGTAATTGGGCTCAAGGCAATTATCATGACTTTATGTTTGATTTAAATATTAGATATTATGATGGAAACAGAACCAATTTTGCAATAATAGGTGATACTCTTATACAATATTTGGGGCATGTTGCTGTGGCATTTGATACTAATACATTTG
Organism: Bacillota bacterium; assembly: GCA_009780325.1. Classification (GTDB taxonomy): domain Bacteria; phylum Bacillota; class Clostridia; order Christensenellales; family Pumilibacteraceae; genus WRAF01. Next base: position 3,904 of record WRAF01000019.1, read on the forward strand.
AAACCGTTACACATAATCCAGCTACACATAACCCAGGTCTTGCTAATGTATCTATTATCGGACCAGGTGCTTTTGCAACATCGCAAATTTCTAGGCTTGCTATTGGTGAAAATATTCATGAAATACATGACAATGCATTCTTTGGTCTTGACAATCTTTCTCATATTGATTTTACTAATTCTAGCGGAATTTTTGGTGACGGGGTCAGCCCTCTTAGAAGAATAGGCAACAGGGCATTTTTTGAGGCACCTGAAATAAGACAAGAAGGCAGAGTAAGAATTTATCATGCTGAACCGCACCCTGAGTTTACTATGGGTCAAGAGTCTTTTGAATTATTTCCAAGATTGGTTCATGTGCGTGAAAGAGCTCCATTTAGCGGAAGATATATCAGAGCAACAAATGCAGAGGGTGAATATCTTTTAAATGCAGCAGGTGAATTTATTTATGTTAGAGAGCAAAATATAGGGAATGCAGATTGGAGAAGATATGAAGTTAATCATGACATAATAACAGCGGATGATGACCCGTCAGTTGAAGTATCTATGCTTATTGTTGAAGGCAGGCATGGTCAAGGTAATGCAGGTACAATTACTGTAGGACTATATACTATAACCAGTGTAGACGATGAGCCAGGTACAGTAGACGGCAGACCAAGGCATACTACTATTTTAAGTGCGGTGCCATCAGGTGTAAATGGTTTTGCTTTTAGGGGCTGGATGCAAGTATATGACCCGATAAATAATCCAGAACATACAAGACTAAGTCAAGCTTTAGGGTATGAATATATTGATGGTGTGCGTTATGTTAGAGTATCTGATGCGGCGGCTTTTGTATACAGATTTAGAACTGAAATAGAACCAGATAAACTGTTTGCATTGTTTGAAAGAGTCAGGGTATCAATTTATGTAGAAACCAGAGAATCAAGCGCAAGAGTATATGTGTTTGCACCTGCTAGACCGGGAAATACAGCAACAAGCACATACTTTAGTGAAACAGTAGGTTGGGCAAATGCAGGATTATTGCCTGTTGGGCAAAGTGCAGCAAATTTCTATAGAGATGAGCCGGGTTATGGTGCATATGTTGTTTTAACAGCAAATTCATTTATGGGTGCTAACAATACTCCAAACAGAGTGTTTAATGGTTGGTCATTGAGAAAGGTAAGAGCAACAAATGCTCCGCCATGGTATGAGCAGCTTCCTGAGGCTGAATATGGCGCATTGCAATATGAGGAGTTTGATGATGTTTATGCATTTGCTAGATATTTAATTCAAAGCGGTTCAACTATAAGAGTACTAGGCACAGTGGATAACCCTATTATTCCTACTATTAATATTGGTGCAGTAAATGTAACAACATCGCAAAGCTATTTGGCACAAATGTCATCGGGACAGTTTTTAGCAAGAACTGCAAATGGTGATATCTTTATCATCAATAGGACAATTGCGGGTATAAATATAAGCAGTCAAGTTATGAGCATGGTGCGTGTGTTTATTGCTGATCAAGATATCAGAGCAACAGCTATATGGGCATAAAGAATATCATTAAAAAAATGAGAGTATATACTCTCATTTTTTTTGTCTAGGAAAAATAATTTATTTTTGAGATGTCTAGCATTTAAGATTCAAGCGAAATTAAAAAAATACAACCTAAATAAATATCGTTAAGATGGTTATATATTGCGACACAAAGAAATAATGATGAGATTCTTTAGGCATGCTAGACCCACGAAGATATCTTGGTACGGGGTTACAGAATGACATAAAATAAAATTAGGTTTAAGCGGTATAAGTTTTTTACATTTAGTGAACAATTTTTAATTTTGTCATCCTGCTAAGGATCTCATCCTTATTAAAAAATGTTCTGTATTATCAAATCCACTCAAGAGGATTATATATTGCGATACAATAATAATAATGCTGGGATTCTTTGTTCACAAATTCTTATCCACTTTTTTGACTACAGTTCAACAAACAACTATTTGCAAATGTAATACAAAAGCCTCATCATTGTCAAGCAATAATGAGGCTTTTGTGTGGAAATTATTCAGAAGGATTTTCATCAGTATTTTCCATTTGTTCAAAATTTGTAGTCTTTGGTATGACCTTTAGGAGCGCAAGGTCACGAATACTTCCTGGTATGACCTTATATACTTAAGGACATTTTTGTTCTTGTTTTATAGTATAGGAAAAACCCCATATGTTTGAGAATACACGAACTCAAAAAAGGGGCGACACTGCAAGTCGCCCGAAGTGTCTGAAGGACACCTTTTTTATGAGGCAAAAGCACTTGTACCGCCAAGCATAGTTATGTTAAGGCGTGCGCTTGCTCCGTTTATATAAAATCTTTTAAAACCTTGACCTGCTCCGCTTATTCCGTCTATGTTTACTCTGCGATTTGCTCCGTTTATGTTTAATGCTGATAGATTTTCTGTAACTCCATAAAGATTTAAAGTTGCTCTAAAAGATGCTCCGGTTACTCTTAATGTGTGCATGTGCGAGTAGCTGGCGGTTATCCTTGATGATGCTCCGTCAATGTTTATATAGCGAATTTGGCTATAAGAAAAGTTAAATCTTGTAGAAGAACCGCGGCTAGTGATGGTATCAACTTGACTATTTGACAAGTTTAATTCTGTGCTTGATCCGTCAAGTTTGATTGCTTGGCTAGATTTTACATTATCAAACTCAATATTAATTGAAGAGCCCGTTATTGTCATGTCACCGCTTAAACAAGAGTTTTTTATGTTAATTCTAGAAGAAGAGCCTCTTAGGTTAAATTCATTAAAATCAATTCCATTTGCATTTATTCTAGAGCTTGCGCCATTAAAGCAGGCAAATATACTTTGAGTGACGGTGATATAAATCATGCTTTGAGTTCTTTTTATGCCGTTCATTCCTAAAAGCATTGCATTAGAAAATATGGGTCTATCCTCATAAAAACTAAATGTATAGTTTCCTCTATCGTTTCTAGTTTGTGAAATGGTGATATCAGACAGGTTTGAATTAAAATAGTCTACTCTAAAAGTCTCTCCCATTTTGATAGTATAGCGCCAATTGCCAGTGAATTCAATTTCATCAAAAACTCTGTCGTGTTGATCTAAAAAATATACTGCAGTTAGTTTTTCACTATCAAGGTTTGCTATATTCCAATCATTATTTGCTAGCGTAATAGTAAATATCGTTCCGCCCAGCAAAACAAATATAATCCCAATGATAGTCATTGCTAGAAATAGTTTTTTGAATTTTTTCATAATTTTTCACCGTCCCTTTTTGCTGTTTTATGTTTTCCGATATAAAAATATTTTTGTGTTAAACGCACTGTCCCTTTTGTAATGGGTCTAATAAATACCAATAGCAATAGTCCTATTCCGCTTGCGGCAAGACCTAAACCGATTGAGGCATAGGCTGCTGTGCTGTATGTGCCGATGTGAATTAAGCTAAACACTGCGCTGGCAAGACCGCCGATAGACATGCCGACGCCGCTTGCAATGAAAGTGATAACTATAGTCCAAAGTGTAATAAAAATTGCAAAGAAGGGGATAAAGAAGATAAGTCTTGCAATGACGCCTCCCGTACTCTTTCTCTTTTTTGTGTTGATTGCGGGGGCATAGACTATAGGAGCAACGGTCAAAGTGACGGGGGTAATAATAGTGTCAATAGCATCAGATGCTGCCGGTAGTTCTTGGTCTAATACAAGATTATCATTTTGTGTCACTATAGTGTCTAAATTATCTAAAGGCGTATTGTGGGCTAGGGGTTCTTTTATGTTTTCTTCAAAGCCGTATACTATTTTATAGGCTACATCAAAAGGATTTCCAAATGATTTTATAATTTCTTTTTCATTTAATCCAGCATCAATTTTATCTAGAAATAACTCATTATAATAATCTAATATTTTAGATGATTCTGATGCTGGGAGTCTTTTTAAGTTTTTAGCTAACTCTAATTCCCATTCAAATTTTGTCATGCTCTTAAACCTCCGTTTGTTATATAGTCAATGATTTTTAGGATTGAGTGTGAGTTTTTTCTAAAATCCATTAGGTGATCGGTACCTGCCTGCGTAATCATATAATATCTTCTCAATCGCCCGTTTTGTTCTTTAGTCCATGTCGTGACATGAGCGGCACTTTCTAATCGTTTTAGGACGGGATAGAGTGTGGACTCAGATATATCAACATACGGGGCAAGGTCTTGAATTATTTTGTATCCATAGCTTTCTTCTTTTGTCAATGCCCTTAGTACGCAAACATCCAGCAATCCTTTTTTAATTTGTATGTCCATATGAATTCTTTAGCCTCCTTTATTTATTAATAAAGCAAACTATAATGTCATGCACAATATTGCTTTATACATAATACTATATATTACATAGTATACTATGTCAAACGATTTTGTGTGCTTTTTTAAAGTTTTTTTGAATTTTAAGCGAAAAAATAAAAAAGATGCTATAAAGAGGCATCTTTTTTATGCGCTAGGAAATATACTTAGCGGAACACGATTCTTGAATAGTTGTTTGCATCAACAAAAAAAAGTGAGATAAACAACGCATCCAGTAGCCGTAAGGCGCTAGGTCCGCGAAGGACCCCATAGTACGGGCTTATATCTCTAAAGGACACTTTTGTTATTTAAAGGAGTATGAAAAAACAGATGAGGTAAAGATAATCATTGCGGGGGCGGGGGGTGAGAATAATGGCAACCTCCAGTAGTTCCGCAATACAAAACAAAGCCATAAAGGCTGTTTGTGATGATGTAGATGATGTGATAATTGTTTTTTTATAAAGAAGAGATGCTTATGGCATGACAAAAGATTATAATGGACAAATATATGTAATCACTACTCTGCTTAAATCTAAAACTATGTCTGCTATTAAACAGCGTTTCTTTACTCCTATTGGCACGACACCTTTAGGTGGTAATCCTTTGCGAATGCTTCTTAGTGCGGTCATTACAGCATGATATATTTTAGATTTAGCGGAGTAATTTCTATTTTTAAATTCATGTATACAGCTTCTTAAATTTTGTTGTCCTGTAAGGATCTCTTCTTTACTCTTTTAAGCACTTTTTCTTCGTTTAATTATGACAAATACAATAGTTGCAGCAACTATGGCAATACCTCCAGTGATTAATAAAATCAGTAGCCATACTGAAAATCCGTTATTATTGTTGGGTCCTGCACCGCCGCCAGAGCCTAAACGATCTAATCTGCCTCCTGATCCTTGTGTAGAGATTCCAATTCCTGCAACAAATGAGTTTCTGTATTCAGAGTGTGAAGTGATTGTAAAGCTCCATAAGTTATCATAGGTATAAGGATTAGAAACAGTAAGTCCCAAAGCCCTAAAGCTATAAACTATTGTTTCATTATTGCTGTTGGTGTCATAATCATATAGATAATTTAATTGTTTAACGGACAGCTGTTCAGTTTTATTAGAAGCCACACCATACACAAATTGTCCGTCCTTAAAGTTTGTATAAATGTTTCCGTTTGGTGCTGTTAGAGTTATTGAAAAGCTGCCCATAGATGTGTCATTCATGATGGCAAAATCATTGCCCTCAATTTCAAATGTAAACGAACTTGAGGTTTGCTCGGCATCAAGAATTCCAAAAATGGGGATAAATACATCATAGCCGCTTGTTGCTGCCCAGTTTTGCATATGAGTTATGTTGTTGTTTCGGCTTATTCTAAGCACCAAAGTTTTTAAAATTTCTTGCATGTCATCAGTGTTGTTGGCGCTTTGATGAAAAGAGGTATAAAATACTCTTCCGTTGTTATTTCCGTATGGAAATGAAAATGTAAAAGGAAAGATGCCGTCTTTTTGGCTGACTGCTCCTTCAATGTGTACTGTGACATCATCTTCAAGGGGTGAGATAACCAAATACCAATCACTTAAATCAAAGTTAATTTCAATTTCATATCCGATATCAGCGCTTAGTCTTAGTCCTTCATCTACAATATATCCTGTTGTTGTTTGACGATTTAACTTAATGAATTCTAAATCTGTGCGTTTGGGAAATGCATTGTGTATAGAAGTTAAGGCATGGTCGGACGCATACACCAGTCCGCCTTGCTCTACAAAAGCTTTTATTAATGCGCCTTCTATACTAGTGCCGCAATTTATAAACAAAATATCGTATGTTTTGATATATTCTAATATTGTTTCTCTATCATAATTATACGGCAAAAGAGTCCAAGGAATATCCATGCTTGTTAGTACACTGCCAATGTTGTCTGAACCTTGGTGCGTAACCAATATGTTTGGCCAAACTTCTTGTTGAGAAGTATTGTCGGCGGCTATGGCAGTTTTGCCTATGCTAAAAAATCCTGAGAACAATGCAAAAGCGATTATTACTAAAAACAAACTTTTTACAACTTTTTTCATAAATTAAATATCTCCTTAAATTATGCTTTTTTCTTGACTGTCTTTTTTGCACATGCTTTCTTTGCGCTATAAATCAATCTATGTTTAAACTCTTGGCTTTTTCCATCGTTCCAGTTTTGCACTGGTCTATAATAGCCTGTGATTCTTGAATAAGTTTCTGTTTTAGTTTTGCACGATGGGCAAGAATATAGTTCTCCAGATAAATATCCATGTTTAGGACAAATTGAATAGGTGGGTGATAGAGTATAGTATGGCAGTGTATAGTTTTCTGCAATAGACTTAATTATTGTTGCTGCTGCTTTCCAGTCTGATAATTTTTCACCTAAAAATGTATGGAAAACTGTCCCGCTTGTGTACAGTGTTTGCAATTCATCCTGAATATCTAAAGCACTAAATACATCGTCAGAGAATCCTACTGGCAAATGAGAAGAATTTGTATAATAAGGAGTATCCCCCTTGCTTCCAGCCGTTTTAATATCAGGATATCTTGATATATCATGTTTTGCCAACCTAAATGAGGTGGATTCAGCAGGCGTAGCCTCTAAATTAAACAAGTCTTCATATTTTTCTTGATAATCGCTTAATCTTTCTCTCATATGATTAAGTGTCTTTTTAGAAAATCCTTGAGCTGTTTTATCTGTTAAATCTTTTTTAATCCATGCCGCATTTAAACATGCTTCATTCATGCCCACTAATCCAATTGTAGAAAAATGATTTCCAAAGCCGCCTAAATATCTTTTTGTATATGGGTACAATCCTTCTTCCATAAGTCTTGCTATGACTTTGCGCTTTGAGTCTAAACTTCTTGCAGATATATCCATCATCCTATTTAATCTAGCAAAAAATTCATCTTCATCTTTAGATAAATATGCTAATCTTGGCATGTTGATAGTCACTACTCCGATACTGCCTGTGCTTTCTCCTGCTCCAAAAAATCCGCCTGACTTCTTTCTTAATTCCCTTAAATCTAATCTAAGTCTGCAGCACATGCTTCTGACATCACTTGGCTCCATATCACTATTGATATAATTAGAAAAATAAGGGGTTCCATATTTTGCTGTCATCTCAAACAGCATTTTGTTATTTTCTGTTTCAGACCAATCAAAATCTTTTGTGATAGAATAAGTGGGGATAGGATATTGAAAACCACGTCCGTTTGCGTCTCCGTCAATCATAATTTCAATAAATGCTTTATTAATCATGTCCATTTCAGCTTTGCAGTCGCCATAAGTAAAATCCATGTTTTTGCCGCCTACGATTGCGGGAACATTGGCTAAATCAGGCGGCACAGTCCAATCTAATGTAATATTAGAAAACGGTGCTTGAGTGCCCCATCTTGACGGAGTGTTTACGCCAAAAATAAATGATTCTAAACATTTTTTGATTTCTCTATATGATAGATTGTCTACTTTAACAAACGGCGCTAAATATGTATCAAAAGATGAAAAGGCTTGAGCGCCCGCCCACTCATTTTGCATGATTCCTAAAAAGTTGACCATTTGGTTGCATAGTGTTGCCAGGTGCGAAGCAGGTGAAGAAGTAATCTTGCCAGGGATTCCGCCCAAACCTTCTTGTACTAGCTGTCTTAAACTCCATCCGGCGCAATATCCTGTCAGCATAGACAAATCATGAATATGAATATCTGCGTTTTTATGAGCATCAGCAACCTCGGCATCATAAATTTCACTAAGCCAATAGTTTGCTGTGATTGCCCCGGAGTTATTTAAGATTAAGCCGCCCACAGAATATGTGACAGTAGAATTTTCTTTTACTCTCCAGTCTGTCAATTTAACATAGCTGTCTACAATCTCTTTATAATCAAGATTTGTAGATTTTAAGGCACGTATTTTTTCACGCTGCTTTCTGTATAATATATACGATTTTGCAATATCCGCATAGCCTGCTTTTGACAATACAGATTCAACACTGTCTTGAATATCTTCAACAGCAATTTTTTCGCCTTTGATTTTTTGTTCAAAATCGGCAGTGACATTTAAAGCAAGCATATCAATGACTGTTTTATGAAAAATTTTGTTTGATGCAACAAAAGCTTTTTCAATAGCGTCTGAAATTTTAGCAATGTCAAAATTGGTAGTTTTTCCGTCTCTTTTAATTACTTTATACATGGTTAGACTCCTTGTTACTTTTTTTGAAAAAATAACCAAAAACATTTAAGTCTAGGCTGTTAATTAACAGGAAAGACAGTCTAACACCAGATATAGTAGCATGTCAACTGATTTTACCTATATATTGTGAATTTTTAATAAAAAATTTTATCAAAATAATTCAAAAAATTTTATCAAAATAACTTGACAAGAATTTGATTAAAATGATATAATAAACCACTTGTGTAATTATATCTATTGTTTTTGCAAATAATATTATATACATAAGCAGAGGGAGAAAATTAAAATGAAAAAAATAAGTTTGTTACTTATTATTGTGATGGCATTAGCGGTGTCCGTTTTTGCTATGGCGGCATGTGAAGATCCTGATCCAATAATAACAGGCATTAATGTGGAGGGTCACGAGACTCTTTATTTGCAAGGTGAGGCATTTGATAGGACACGAGGCTATGTTGTTGTTGCTTATGACAACGATACAACAAGAAATGTACCTTTTTCGGATGCGGATGTTTCTTTTACTGGTTTTGACTCGGCAACGGTGCGTCTTGTTCCTGTAACTGCCAATTATCAAGGGCATACTTATACTTTTCATGTCAATATACAGGCGTTAACCATACAAAGTGCCGCTGTTGAGGGTCACAGAAGTACATACTTTATAAATGATACTCTTAGTCGTGACGGTTATATTGTGGTCACTTTTGCCAACAATACGACAGAAAGAATCAGATTAAACGATAATAGAGTGTCAATCACAGGATTCAATTCTTCTGCGCCGGCAACGCAACAACGCATTAATGTAAGTGTTAACCTAACGCAAGGTGTTGCAACTGCACATTTTTATATAGAAGTTTTAGAGGCTGTACCGGTTTCATTTGCAGTAGAAAATTATAGGCAGGTACAAGCTTTAGGCGCATTAGAATTTGACAGAGGTATCGCAAGAGCAATTGTCACTTTTGATAATGGCACTACGCAAGATTGGCCTCTTGATTATAGATTCACTTATACTGGTTTTAATGCGGCAGTTGAAACTCTTAATCAACAAGTGACATTTAGCTTTGAAGGATTAACCTATAGTGTTAATGTTGAGATTAGGGGCGGATATACTCCTTTAAGAATTCAAGCAGGTATAGACAATCCTTATAATACTTCATTCCCTCCTATGCTTCAAAATGAAGAGCTTATTGGTTTGAGCAATGTTGTGGTGCGTATTAATTATGCAAATGGTGTTGAAAGAATGGTTAACTTTATAGATGAAGCTGAAATCACCATGATTTTTGATAATATGCAGATTGGCACTGCAGTTGTTATAGTTATTTACTATAGAGGTGCTACTTCTATCATGACTGTGCGTATTGATAAAAATGTAGTGTTGTATATTAATACTGCTGGGCAAGAATTGGCTGCTGTTAATCCAATTAATGCAACTCGTGAGCAAAGAGACAGGGCGATTGGTGCTATTGATTTATTTATAACAGAACTTAACTCAAACATGGCAGGTATTCATGAAGCTAATTTCAATAACCTTGTTTTAATTGCCTTTGTTAATAGCTATAACCAAGCAAACGCAAACTTTGAATTAGCATCAGATAGAGTTATATTGACAGGCAATGTGCCAAGCGTGAGTATAGAAGGCACAAGAGATGATATTGATGCGTGGATAGAAGCAATGAGTTTGTTTGTTGAAGCAATGGATGATTTGGTGTTGTTGACACAGTTTAATATTTTGTGGCAAGGTACACCTATTAGTGCGAGATTGACAAATTTAGTGCAGTGGTTTAATAATGCAGGCGGGTCTGATATGATTCAGTTTGTGGATATGTTTGTATATGCAATAGAAATCTATGAAATGTTTAGAGGAATAAGATTATATAATGCAGATGATGCAATGGCTCCTGCAGCAGTTGCGGCGGCAAATCAAGCTAGAGATTTTATTGAGGATAAAACGATGGGTATGGCTAGAAATGTTTTTAGTATACTTAATCAATGGAATCCTCAGATTGCTGATGCGATGATTTATGTTTTCTATCGTATAGATGATGATGGACAGTGGTTGACAATTATGGAAAATATATTTATTCCTCAGGCGTTTACTAGAGTGCGTTCATTGGGCGATTTATTGTTTATTTATTTTAATAGGCAAAGGTTATTTTCAACTGTTCAAGAGCATGATATCACTGTTTTCTATGCGCTGCAAAGAGAATTTATTAGAGCAGCAAATGATTTATTAGAAACTACGCATTGGTTTTATATAGAAGCATTTCATGATTTTCCATTGATTAATACAGGATTGACTATAGAGCATCCGAATCAAATTGAAGGCGGGCCAGTGCTGCCTAGACCTCCTCTTCATATGGCACTAGGGCAATTAATAAACTATGTTGCATATGGTCAGTTTGTGGGATTATTTAATATAGGTCAAGGTACGCAAGCTTCAGCGTTTTCTCTTCCTTCTGATTGGCCATTGACAATTATCTTAATGCAAGGACATTATCAAAATGAGTATTTAAATAACTTCATGGATATTTATTTTGAGTGGATACTTAATTATGGAAGGGTGACAACAGAGCAAGAGGCGCAAGAAAGAGACAGAGACGGTTGGATATTTGATCCGCTAAGTACAGCTATTCCGCAATTTGCAATTGATACGGAGAATTTTTTAAGAGAACTAATCTACTTGCCGGCACAATATCAATATACTTTCTTTACTGTTTTGAATAGATGGGGAGAAGATGAGTTTTTGCACCATAATGTATCAGATGATGGGTTATCTTTAGATAGAGTAATGTGGAATGAATTAAATTATTTTTCTGAATTTTTGTTTGGACACTATAATACGATTTTTAGCGGACCTAATATTGTTGTAATGCTGTTATTGCAAAACATGCTAAGTGCAATAGAATATAATATGTTTGCAACTCAACTGGTTATAGAAAGACAAGTATTTATTGATTTTGTTGATACAAATGTTGTTGCTTTTGAAGCTGGTCTTACATCTGCGGCAAGGACATTATTCCATCAGCATTTAGGCTTTTTCTTTGATAGGATTCTTGATTTAAGAGAATTAAGTGTCAGAATTGCGGCAGATGAATTTAATCCGGTACACGACGCTTATTGGCAAAATATTTTAGAAAGGTTGACAGTATATTTGGATGCTTTAGCAGAAGCGCAGCATAGAAACAGCATGGCAGCTCAAAATGCACCAGAAGCATATAGACATAGAGGCAGAATAGCTAGAATCGCATTTTTTGCTAGTTATGCTAGAATTAGACACTTGCATCAGTATATTTTAAATAATGCGCCGGATAGTGTTTTAGAAGCATATTTTAATCATAATATTCATCAGCCTAGATGGATGTGGGCGGCTGATCATCCTTTGCAGCCTCGTGCTACTATGGTGACTTTCTGGGCATCTGCTTTAATAAACAATGTTCAAGCAGGAAGAAGCTCTATCACAGGTGTATTGTCGCCGCTGGGTTCTAGGGGACGCATGACAGAAGACTTGTGGGCAGTGTATTATGCTATGTTTGATTTAGTGTGGGCGGATTATGCGTATGAATTTAGCGGCACTGCGACTCCTGTTGATTGGGTAAACTATACTCTTGACCAAATTCCACTTGCTAGTGTGGCAAATATTATGCTAATGATAAATAATTTAAGTGTTGAAGAAACATATATTTTCTTTGCAAACAACAATTTAAGTGTGCCATGGCAGCCTGTATTTGAGCATAATTTCATACTTGAAACTTTCTTTGATGAAAATTTTGGTGAAGGGCATGCAATGACTGAGTTTGCAATTGCGCTTGTGATAATGGAGTTTTATATTTATGAGTATTATATCTTTGGATCACAAGCAGCTGTTGACAGAATTTTGGGTGATCTTGGTATTGTTAGATTAAGAGCAACAAGAGCAGCATTGACTGGTACGATTGATGCAAATTTATTGGCACTTTATAATAATTTTGTAGAATGGGTAAATGATTTAGAGGATAGATGGGAAGAAGATGCGGCATAATTCATAAACTAATTTCAAAATTTTGAAAATAGTTTAAATATAAATCAATAAAAAAGTCTTGTTGCCTCTTGGTTTTGCTAAAAGGAGGTAACAAGACTTTTTTTAGAAGAGGGCATAAAATATGAAAAGAAAATTTTTTGTTATATTATTAAGTTTGAGTATGCTGCTGCCTATATTAAACAGCTATACCCTAGTTTTTGCCGTGCCAAATCAGTATGAGAATTTGATTTTAAGACATGAAACAATAGTGCCTAGACCGATAGATTATGGAATGGAAGACAAAAATATAATTCCGCAAAAAAATCCATTTGATATTATAAGCTTGGTTGTTTATTTAGAGGGCGCAGCTAGTTTAGAAACTGACAACACTCAAAAATTGCAGCAAGCAAAAAATATAAGAGCATTTTTTAAAAGTCAAATTTTAAGATTAGGCGGCAATATAGTCTTTGAGTATTCTGTTTTATTTAATGGATTAAATATTGAAGTTGAATATCAGCATTTGGAAACTATTTATAGTCTGCCTTATGTCTTGGGTATTTCATCTGTGTATTTTGCCGAATTGCACACTGATTATAAGTATGGATATAGCAATGGATATGATGGTGGGTATGGTTATGAGCAATATAATGACGGACGCTTGCCAAATGAAAGAAACTTTGATAATACAAACATAGTTTTGACAGCAAATGGAATATATGATATGTCAAACTTAAATTATCAAGGTCAAGGCATGGTTATTGCTATAATTGACAGCGGAGTATCTCCAAATCATAGTGTTTTTCAAAATGACCCGCCTATGGCTCGCTTTAGCGACATATCGTTTATTACTCCAGAAATTTATACTCAATTGCACGCAACAAGAAATATTCCTTTCACTAATATCCACAATCTTTTTAGGTCACGAAAGATTCCTTTTGATTTTGACTATACTCACAATAGAGTGGGTGCATGGACTCCGGATGTATCTAATCACGGCACACATGTTGCAGGCATTGCTGCGGGACATTCTGCTGCCTTTAGAGGAGTGGCCCCTTATGCGCAAATTTTAGCCATGAAAGTGCAAACAGATGAAAGAAATATTCCTATGTCGGCGGTTTATGCAGCTATGGAGGATGCGGTGATTATTGGCGCTGACATAATCAATGTATCTATTGGTGCGGCGTCAGGATTTTCTACTTCAAATCAAGGTGATTTAATAATAAATAGAGCAATAGAACAAGGTGTTAATTTTTATTTTTCTGCAGGCAACAGTTATTTTTCTGGACATAATAATTATGCGAGGGGGACGCTTAGTTCTAATCCTGATACGGGCATGATTGCTTCGCCTTCATCATTGTTTGGAGTCATGAGCGTAGCAAATGCATCTATTCAAGGGACAGCTTTTGCTGGGTCTAGCAGCTTTGGACCAGGTCCGAATTTAAGTTTGAAACCAGATATATCAGGTCCAGGTCTTAGTGTCAGAAGTGCGTGGGGGCAAGGTGCAACAGGGTTTAGCTGGCAAACGGGCACTAGCATGTCATCTCCTAATGTGGCAGGCGGGGCATTAACGTTATTGCAATCAATTAGAGCCAATCCAAACTATAACCATAAATCTGACCAAGAGATAGGCATATTTATTAATAGACTACTCATGAGTACGGCAAAAGCTATGATAAACATAGAAGGAATTCATTTTACGCCTCGGCGTCAAGGGTCGGGCTTTGCTGATATTGTTTCTGCTATTAATCATAGATCGATAATATATGCATACCCTGATGGTCCGTCAAAACTAGAACTAGGTCATGACCCTGATATGACGGGTATATTTGAAATGCAGTTTATCATTCAAAATTTGACTGACTCGGCTAGAAGCTATAATCTTGATATGACAGTGCAGACATCAGCTTATTCATATTCTGAGTTTGGATACATGATGGAATTGCGTCCTGTTTTATTAGATGCAAACTTTGTATTTTCTACTTCAAATCAACAAGATATTAATAGGGTGGTTGTGCCTGCTAATAGCAGTGTGACTGTTAAAGCACTTGTTAATTTGACAGACCAAGCAAAGAATTTAATTAATATATTTGAAAATGGTTTTTTTGTAGAAGGCTTTATTTTGGCAGACAGTGTCTATCAATACAATGGTGATACGCAAAATATTAGTATTCCTTATTTAGGATTTTTTGGTGATTGGACGGCTGCTCCGGCTTTTGATGCAACGGCATATGATTGGGATACAAGGCAGGCACAAAATATGTCTAGTGACGATTTAGGATTATGGGCAAGGTTTAATCAAAATACTCCGATTCAGTTTATGGGTGGGTATATGACTCATGATATGGCTCCTGATTTTTTCGAATCTCAACCAGCGTATATACAAAGAAGGCTGATGCCTAATAGAGAATATATAGCAATCGGTTATACGGATGCATTTGACCATGCGATGAGCATAAATACTTTTAGGGCAACAACATTAAGAAACATTTTAGATTATTATGTAGAGTTGGTTGATCCTATTATGGGCACACAAATTTTCTCTAATCGAATAGATGATGATTTATTAAATATAACAAAAACATACCATAGATACGGGATGCTGCCTTTTGGGTTGCCTGTTGGTGTGGCTCCTTGGCAGCTTAGAAACAATATTAACACGCTAAACAGCAACACTATTTTGCAATTAAACATAAAAGGAGCATTGGATTTTGGAGATATGCAGACTAAGGTGCTAGAGTCTTTTCCTGTGTATATAGATTTTGAAGCTCCGATAGTTTTAAATGTGCAAAGTGTGTCTGAGGGTGCAAATCTTTATCTAGATGTATGTACATTTGATAACCATTTTGCAAGAGTGATAAGATTATACAGAAGACAAGGTGGAGAGCTAGTGTCTTTAGCCGATTTTGGCACCCCCATCATTTCGTTTTATAAAGGGCAGGCTGTGACAACAAGGGTGCAGATTAGCCAAAGTATGCTAGATGATTTAAATGGCGGCAGATTATATATCTATGTAGAGGATTTTGCAAGAAACGGAACAACTTATTCTATAGAAAACATACAAAAAGCCACCATGAGTAGTATTTTTTCTCAAAATAATTTTGCAAAAACACTTGACAACGATTTTGATTTAGGATATAATGTAGCGTGTAATATTGTGCCTATGTGCCTGATGAGTGAAACAGTTTCACCATTTTCGGCGGATTTTGCATATAATGGGGGGATTTATCGCCCTATTTATAGCGGTTATATGCTTATGGGCACAGACAGCAGCAATCTTCAAGGCATTTTAAGGATAAAACAAGGCACAACAAGAATAAATCAATCTGCATTTATAAATGCACAGCATTTAACAGAGGTTATTTTTCCTGAAAGTGTTAAGCGTATTGGGTCTGATGCATTTAGAGGGACAAGAGATTTATTAAATTTCACATTTGAAGGCGATACTCCGCCTTTATTAGAGGTGCTGTATGATAGATACAGCACAGACAACAATCCATATTGGCATTTTAACAATCGTTTTGATTTTCACCGTGATAGGCTGCCTGGTTTAAGGGCAATGACACTTAGGACACAAAAAGGCATAGAGTTTAATAACTGGATATATACAACCTACTTTGACAACAGAATAGAGGATAAAGATAGGACTATTTCATTTGTGGTTAATGGACAAACAATTGCAAGTTTTAGCGGCAACAGTTTTGATAGGCTGAATCCTAGCTTAATTCCAGCCGACCCAAGCGCAGACACCCCATTTATAGGGTGGGCATTAAACGGAAACATTATTTCATTAATAGACACACCTATTTATTTTGTGGATATTAATCTTGTTGCTCAGTTTGAAGCGCCTCCGCCGTCTAGCCACGCAGTCACTTTAATTGTAGGTGGTCAAGTATTAGAGACAATTATCATTGACAGAGGCGACATGCTTAACTTGACAGATATAATAAGGCCATACATATCAGGTTATGCGTTTAAAGGCTGGTATTTAGACAGTGGGTTTGAGTTTGAGTTTTTAGGCTTTGAAGTGGACAGTGATTTTAATTTATATGCTAGACATGAATTGCTGCCAGAGTTAAATAGATTCAGAGTAAGAAAAGTGTTGTTCCCAAATGAGGGAGTGGCTAATGACGGGGCGATTATAGTTTATGTATATGAGGGTGACAGGATAGAGTTTGATACTTATCAAAGAGACGGATATAGATTTTTAGGCTGGTATCTTGATGATGGATTTAATAGGCGGTTTGATGAAAACACCATTATTGAAAGAGATATTGTTTTATATGCAAGATGGCAAAGGGAAAGCAATTGTGCTGCGTGTGGTGCAATTGGCTGGGGAGATGCTGTGATGACAGGACTGGCGGTGACGTTTATGAGTGGAGTAGTGACGGCGGTGGTTATGTTTAAGAAGAAAAGAGGCAGGCAATAAAATTCGGCTAAGGAGGCGCTTAAATTGAGAAAGAGATTAATTTGCATCATAGTTGGATTTGTTATGTTGTTTTCTGCTTTTAGTTTATTTGCTTGCAGCGGATATGAGTTTAATGAAGGGGATTTTGTGTTGACTGTGGAGGTTAATAAAACTGAAGTGAGGATTGGGGATACTGTGGAGTTTAGCGTGAGATTAGAGAATGTGAGTGGGAGGGATATAAGAGTGCAGCATGTTTTTTTCGGGCGTTTTGATAGAGAGGATATATTGTTTGGGGTATTGTGTTATGAGAAATTTGGAGAGATTAGTGGTTATGCAATAGGCGGACCTGCTTGTGTTATTATTGATTTAAACATGTTTAGAAGACGGCGAAGAATGATGATTGAAAAAAATGAGATTATAAAATCAAATAAAAGTATTAGGATTGATGAGGAAAGATTTTGTTTAAACAACGAATGCGAGTCAAAATATATTAATGCGTTTACAGTGGCGATGTTTTATATTGATGGTGAATTTATTATGTTAGCGAGTGAACCAATGAGAATTAATTTGATTAGGGAGAATGATTAAGATGAAAAAGAAATTAATCGTTATGTTGACATCAATTATTGTATTTGTTTTAATTATTCCTTCTTCTTTGGCAGCATGTGGTGGTGACGACTATATTTTTCAAGAAGGTGATTTTATTTTGACATTTGAGGCAAGCAAGACAGAAGTGAGGATTGGTGATACGGTTGAGCTTAGTGTTAGATTAGAGAATATGAGTGGACGGGATGTTTTGGCAAGAGTTGGACGAACAGGTAGTATTGCAATGGGCATGGTGCCTTATCCGCAAGATCTTTCTTTTGTTTCTGTGGGTCGAAGTTGTTCAAATATTGTTATATCATTAGATTTATGGTTTAGACCAAATAGGCATGCTTTTATTATAGAGAGAGATTCTGTTATAATTGAGTCAAGCAGCATGTACATATATGAGTGGACTATATGGCATGGGGAAAATTATTCCGTGAATAGATTTGTGGTGTTTTTTGATGTAGGGAGAAATTTTAATGAGAGGGTTGTTGTGTATAGTGAACCAATAAGAATTAATTTGATTAGGGAGAATGATTAAGATGAAAAAGAAATTAATCGTTATGTTGATATCAATTGTTGTATTTGTTTTAATTATTCCTGCAAATTTAGCATTTAGACATGCTTATGCAGAGATTATAGATTTAGAGGATGGGGTGTTGCAGTTTCATGAAAATGCTAATAGAAGTATTGAAATAGCACAAGATGTACTTAGCCAGTTTAGAAATAAAGTGATTAATGATAATTCTTTAAATAATAGTGCAATGGACAACTGTGAAGCAATAATTGAACAAGATACAGTTGAATATAATGATGATTTTGCAGGGATTTTTATTGATGAGTATGGCATGCTGAATGTTGGCATTGTAACAAATGATAGACAAGTTAGACAGTTGAATTCAAATTATGACGGGCAGGTTGTTTATAGAAATAAACAATATTCATTAAATCATTTGAAAAATATTAAAAACTTTGTTTGGGATATAGGAAACAATTATAGTATACAAAAAATATTAATTGATGAAAAATTAAACCATGTAACTATCGAATTGATAAATGAAAACGATATTGATTTAATAATTGATTATTTGATAGATAAAGGACTATATAGCAGTACTGCGTTGAATTTTGAAGTTGATGCTGAAAGAAGAATAGTACCAACTTCAAGAACAATTTATGGCGGATCAAATATAAGTACAGCTGGACTCAATATGATGACCACCACTGCAAATGCAAGGTGCAATGAAACAAGACAACTTGGGATTCTTACTACGGCTCATGGAGTGAGAAGTAGAGTTTTATATAGAGGGTCTATTGGTGCAGTAGGAACTAGAATCGGTAGAGCAAGTAATTATTTTCTTAGTCCTTTGAGAAATCTGACAAATACAGTTGATGCGGCTTTTGTGCCTTTTGAACATCAAGGCAATTGGACTGCTACCGCAAATGCAATAAATGATTATACCAATATACGACGGGGCGGAGAGCATTTAATAATACAAGGTGCTCCAGTTAGAAGATTTGGGCGTGCAACAGGGGATACGGCAGGTGTCATAAGATCTAGATTTACAGGTGCATCGTTTGAAGAGGGTGGTCAAGATTATTTTATCCATAATGCATTCAGTTTTTCAAATGGAGGCAGAGGTGGTGATAGCGGCGGTCCTGTATATTTTGATGGCGGCGGAGGCAGATTGTTTTTGATAGGGATGAATTTTGCTTCAAATACTGGGAATTCTGGGCACGGTTATGCAAGCCGTATTACGCTTGTTGAAAGTCTATTAAATGTTACAGTTATTGCCAGCGACAGCAACATGATGGAACTTAGGGCTGGAACATACACAATACAGCCGCAAACATCGTTGTCTATGAATCATGAGTTGCATTTGCGTGGCAATAATAATATACTTGATATTCAAATTAATTTTACTAATGGGACGACAAGGACGATTTCAATCACAGGCAATGGGACACAAACAGTGTTTAGGACAAATGCGTCAGAGTGGCAGCAGTTTAACAGGACAATATGGGCAAGTTTTGTGCATATAAGGTTTACTGGGATGGCTTTTGAAATAAGGGCATCGGATACGGGTCACAACTTAGTATGGCATCAATTCTTTAGTGTGTGGCAAGGCAATATATTTGCTCCGCACTTGCCGATTAGGTCCTTACACATAACAGTAAATCAGTCCAATTTAAGCAATTTAATATTTGGCAGAGTGGATAGTTTTATTAGGCATTAACAAACAAAACATAGTTTAATTTGATAGTTAAATGAGCAAAATTACTAAAATTTGCTTATACTATATATAAAAACAAAAAAATCAAAAAATTCATCAAACTAATTTCTGGAGGGAGATTAAAATGAAGTTTAAAAGCTTTAAAAAGCGCATGGCGGCATACCTTGTGATAGCATTTGTTGCTATTATGGGTATCACGGCGGTTGCAAGCGGGTTTATTGGCCTGCCTGGACTTGACCGTGATGGCGGTGTTGCCGACGCAAATGAAAGACCATGGGTATTGAATCGTTCTGAGGGCGGTGTTGATCCTGACCTAATGTCAAACTTAAGTGATGACGTTTTAGAGCTGCAGCAAGAAATACATACATTTAATGACAGTGACAGAGTGCAGTTTATGGTAAGCGTGCATGATGAGTGCTTGGTTGACATATATCTTGCTACTGATGGGTCATTGACCTTTCAGCAGTTTTTGGGTACACGTACAGCAAGGACTGCTAGAGAAAACATGCAGCGCCGTCAAAGAGAAATATTTAATCGTGCGGCAGTTTCAGTTGATTCTGAAATGACTTTCTCTTTTACTTCACTTATCAATGCGTTTGCTATGACTATATATTATAGAGACAGGCATATTGCCGATAATGCTGTTATGCGTGCTGGGGCAACAGGTACTATGGTGCATTCATATGTAGAGCTTTTAGAAGCGCAAAGGACAAATGCGGCAAGACCTCCTGTTGTTGATAATGTAGACGCACTTGACGGATTATTAGATCCGACAGGTATTTTTAGGATTCCTGAAATTGACGGTGAAGTAATGCAGGGCGAGGGCATGATTGTTTCTGTAATTGACTCTGGACTAGATTATGACCATCACATGTTTTCTACTTCAAACTTGCCGCACATTTGGTGCAATACTGCAAACGATTATATTATTGATGTAGACAGACTTGCAATGACAATCAATCCTAATACGGGCCGCTTAAATATAAGAGGTGCTGATATTGATTTTAACAACTTGTTTGCAAGTGCTGTTCAATTGTCAAATCTTACTCCTTTACATACTTACAGAAATCATAAAGTACCGTTTGTTTTTGACTATGTAGATATGTCACATCATGTAAACACTGCAATTGACAATGCGCATGGTACTCATGTATCAGGTATCATAGTAGGCAACACTCCTAACAGTTACAGAGTAGATGAAAATGGTGTGAGTTATGATCCGAATTTTGAAAGCAATACAACATATAATACTGATAATCCTGCTCTTAACAGAGAACTAAGGTTTAGATATGTTTTAGATGAAGAAAGACCAGGGCGTATAATGCTTGACCAGTTTGGCAGAAACATTTTAGCAGTAAGAGGCGTTACTCCAAAAGCACAAATTGTCAACATGAAAGTTTTCTCTGACTTTGGTCGTACTCCTGATGTATCTATTTTAGCGGCTGTTCATGATTCGGCTATTTTAGGTGTAGATGCAATCAACTTATCACTTGGTGCAGTTTTTGGTTCTACTGATTTTGATGATGATGATTTTGCGCAACATGTTTATCGTCAAGCAGACAGACTAGGTATTTCTTTAATTGTGGCAAATGGAAACTCAGCTACGGCAATGACAGGCGGACACTTTGGTACAAACCTAGCATCAAGTCCTGATTCAGGAGCATCAGGTACTCCTGCATCTTTAATTGAATCATTTGCTGTTGCATCAATGGAGGGTATTAAAGCTCCTTATATGATGCTTTCATCTCCTGCTCAAGAAGTAGGTGTTGCATATTTTACTGAAGTTGGCCGTCCTAATGGTGATCAGCTTGATTTTACTGCAGATTTAAGAGCAAGATGGGAGTCTACGCTATTTAATTTGGATGAAGCGGGATTCCGTATCCCTAACCCTAATGCAGGTACGCCGGGTGTTTTCTTTGGCGGCACTAATCCAAATGGTTTAGATATAAACGGTATGGCATGGGGTGCAGATGATCAAGGTGTGCCGCAAACTGACGGCTGGGGTGCTTTAACTGTATCAGATGCAAATTCATGGTGGAGAGCATATGCGCCTAATACTGCATTGGGTGCTGTGCTTAGGACAAATATTGCAAGATATTTAGATTTAGATACTGGTGAGTTAAGGATTCCTTTTATTAGAGCAGGATTAGGATTTGGTGCTGACTTTATGGGAAGAAACTTTGCAGGAAGCATAGCATTGATTGAAAGGGGTATGAATACATTTACTGAAAAGCTTGAAAATGCTCAGGCAGCTGGTGCGATGGGTGCGATTATTCACAATCATTTAGCTGGTACTATCAGAATGAGCGTTGAAGAACATGTGACTATTCCAGCGTCTTCTATTTCACTTGATGCGCATGCTCCGTTAAGGGCATATAATGAAGGGTATATTATTGTACATCCTGATTTTCAAGGCGGACCGTTTATGTCAGGCTTTACTAGCTGGGGTGTTACTCCTGATTTAAGATTAAGCCCGGATATAACTGGTCATGGCGGACAAATTTTATCGGCGCACCCAGGTCAAAGATATGACAGAAATTCAGGCACATCAATGGCTGCGCCAAATGTAGCTGGCTTAGCGCTTGTTTATAGGCAGTTTTTGACAAATCCTGGAGATCTTCCTTATCCAAATAATTATCCGAATGCAAGACGATTTGGACTTATGAATGAGTCAAATACTCGTCCATGTCCTAATTTAGTGCAAGTGCATATTTATCGTATGATGCAATCGACTGCAATCATGCCATTAAATGAGCACGGTGATCCATACAGCCCAAGACGAGTTGGTGCAGGGCTTGCTAATATCAGAAACATGTTAAGAAGCGATGCGTGGATTGAGGTTCCTGAATTTGAAGAAATTGAATGGAGAAGAGATAGTCAAGGCAATAGATTAAGCTGGTCACATAATGATGCTGCAACAGCATCTTATAGACCAAGAATGACTGAAAACGGCAATCAAGTTTTTGGGGCAAGAGCAGCTATCAACTTGTTTGATGACCCGCAAAGGACGGGTGTTTATAACTTAGAGTTTGATATAGTCAACAGGGGAGATACTCCATTGACATTTAGACCTACTGCACAAGTTTTCACTGAGACATTGGCATTGCATCCTCAATTTGATATTATTGCAGAACGTGCTACGATGCTTTATAATACTATGGCAAACGGTGTAGTGTTTAGATTGGGCGGACAAAATGGCGCTATTTTAGCAAACGGCGGCAATATTGAAGTTGCTGCAGGCGATAGAATAACTATTGCAGTTAGAATAGAATTAGATGATAATATAGTTAATCCTGAAACAGGTATGACAGAAAGAGAGTGGATAAATGACACTTTCCCTAATGGTATTTATATTGAAGGATTTATCAGATTGTATGCTGTTGATGATAACGGAGACCTTTATGAAGACGGTGTTGATTTATCTGTGCCTTATTTGGCTTTCTTTGGAGATTGGACGGATGCTCCTATTTTTGAGCATAGCATTTATGAGATTGATAGATATGAAAGAATGGAAATTCCTCCACATGACAGACTAAGAAATCAAATGACAATGCCAACTCAAGCTTTTGGCAGATATGTTGAAGATGATAATATTTTTAGTATTCCGCTAGGTTCTTTCTTATTCAATAACCCTAGACAATTTGATAGTGAAATACCATTAGCAACAGAGTCTAGGACATCTTTATCACTAGGGCATAATGGTATGCATCAAATTGCTTTCGTTGGCGGATTTATTAGAAATGCAAGAAGAGTAGATTTTAGAGTATTAAATCAAGATACGGGCGTGCAAGTATATAGCGGAACAGTTATAAATGCAAGGCGTAGATTAGGTCCTATTATAGATTTAGATATGCAGCAAATGGGGGCAAGAAATGGCGGTGCATATAGATTTGAATTAAGAGCATTCTTGCAATATGCTGGTGAGTATAATCATGTTGATGGACCAGAAGGTTGGGAGTTTACTAATGCTAATAATGAGTTTGGCTTTGATTTTACTATAAATTCAACAGCCCCGACTTTGGTAGATGCTACTGTTAGGTATGCTAGGACTGCTACGCACACTTTCAATAGATTCTTAGATCTTTATATACAGTCTGATCATTATTTAATGGGTAAAACAATGCAAATCTTTAATAAAGGAGCTAATAGATTTGACAGCATTTGGAATGAAGTTGGAATGAGACCATTGACTACCGGAAGAAATGCTGTCACAAGAATAACATATAGCTTGTCAGAGGCAATGTGGGAAGAACTTAGTCAAAATGATTTTAGAATGTCGACAAGGATTTATGATTTTTCATTTAATTCATCTTTCTATGAATTAGATTTATTCTCATTAATGACTGCTGCGGGTGATATTGGGTTAGCAGATATAGGACAATATACTACATTAAACCATAGAGACAGCAATGAAACTTTAAGACTTTTCACTAGCCATTCTACTGTGCGCCCTAGAGAAGAAATATACGTGCTTGATAACAATGGTGATCATATTTTTGATCAAACAGGTGCTTATATGACACAAAGTCAGTATAGATTGTTCTCTGATGAGGGCATAACGGTTAGGCGTCATCAAAATATTCCTCTTAGATATGCTTTGGTTGCAAATGAAAACTTCTGGAGAGAAGATGTTTTTTGGGAATCATCAAATAGAAATATCGTTGATGTAAACTGGGACGGACAAATTTTCTCAAGAGCGCCAGGTGTTGCAACAATTACTGTGGGGTCGGTTGCGTTAAGAGAACAAGCTTTATTAAATCCTGCGCTTAATATAAATTATAGATTTGATTTGCCGGTTAGAGTTTTATCTGCTCAAGAAGAGTATAATTTTGGATTGATTTCTTCACCTAGCGGTAATTTTGGGTTGTCGCTTGCATCAACAAATAATTTAGAGTTTACTGAGCAGCGTTTTAACAATAATAGAATAACAACACTTAATGCAGGTCAAGAGGTTGAGGTTGAAATTAGTGCACTTCCTTGGTTTACCAGCCTTCCTAATATGTTTGATGCTGATGGAGAATTAAGAGAATATAATGGTGTGCCTATTATCACATGGGAATCATCAGTACCAGGTGTTGTAGAAGTATTTATGAATGAAGATAATCCTTTAAGTGCAACAGTTATTGGCGCTAGAGGTACTTTCACACCATTTGGCAGATACGGCATTGCTGAAACTGAGCATTATACCAGAGGCACAATAAGAGAATTAATGGCATTAGGTTTTAGCAATGATGATATTGACCCAGGTACTTATATTCCAAACCAAATTAACCGTACTGCAACAAGTATTCAAGTGACTATTAGATTCCCTGGTACAGTTTTAATGGGCTTTATGCAAGTTATTGTTAGACCAGAGTTTGTTGTCGAAAACGGAGTACTGATAGAATATAATGGATGCAATGTTCATAGGTTTACTGATGAGCATAGAAACGCTGACGGTGTCATCTATGACATACATGAATTTGGTACGCTTATAATCCCTTCAAACATAGGCATAAGACATATCGGCTTTGGTACTTTTAACAGCCACCCTTATATCACTAGAGTTATTTTCCCTGAAAGGTTTGCAGGTACATCAGCAAGAAACTATGTTGATGCTGACTATATTGGTATCATAACAATAAGAGGTGCTGCATTTGCTTATATGCCTAATTTAAGAGAAGTAATTCTTCCTTCTACATTGCAGGAAATCGGCAATTTTGCTTTTGCTGCAGAAAATACAAGATTGTATGGCACAACAACATCTTTGGTTAATATTGATTTTTCTAGAATCAGAGCGCCTATATCTGTTGGTCAGGCGTCATTCCAAAATCAAGTACTGCTTGGAGTAAGAGGCAGCCACTGGATTTATAGTTTTGAAAATAATCCTCTAGGTGAAAGAGTAGAATTTAGACCAGGGATTATTGTTAGGGACAGCATCTTTTATGTCGATGATGGCAGAGTCACGCCTCGTCGTGCAGTTGATGCAACCTGGACACAAGCAGGTGCAATTAATCATGGAGATTGGAGATGGCATAGTGTTGATGGTCCTGCACATGATGAGCATGGAAACATCACGGATCCATCAGATACTTTCTATTTTAGATGGGAAGGAAACCCTGTCAATGGCGGTCAATTAGTGCCAGGTGCATTTGACATGAACAAAATAATCACTTTTGCTAATCACGCATTTGCGTCAGCAGACAACTTAAAATTTGTTGATTTGACTAATGCTAGAGCTATGAATCATTTTGTTTTTGTTAACATGGGCAGAAGCGCAGGCAGAGGTATGGGTACATTCACTCTAAGAGAGGGCAGACACGCAGGTTCTGTAGCTGCATGGCAACCATTGTTAAATGAAGTATCGGTGGTCATTGGACCAAACACATATTTAGGCAGAGGTATTTTTGCTCAATCGGGTATTAATACGCCTGTAGTTATTCCTACTCCTAGAATTCCAGAACTTGCGTTTGCTGCAGTGTTCCGCATCCCAAGCTTTGAGTTTACTGCTAGGGATATAGTTATTCAAACTGACGCATTTGACAGGACCTGGGCAGCAGAAAGCATCAGATTTACAGGAAGATATCAAGATGCTAATGGAAATATTTTAAGTGATGGTGATGCTGGATATGGTGTGCAATCTAACTGGATGCCTGCAAGTGTTGAAGCAATTCAAAGAGAGGCGTTTATCACTCACTTTGGTTCATGGTGGGGTGGTCCGCAAAATACATTGCAAATTTATGTTAACTCAGTTGAAGAATTGTATTTTGCTGAAGATGTAATGGTTAGAAGGATTGAATCAAATGCATTTGTAGGATTTTGGTTGTTAGAAGAATTTTATCTTCCAAACGGACTAGAATATTTAGGTGCAAATGCGTTTGTTGACTTTGATGTTACTGCAATTAAGCTTAGAGAGGATTTTGGCTTAGATAGAAATGGTAATCCAATAGAAAACTTAAATATTCATAGCGCATTTGAGACTAGAAATAGACCAGGACGTATCACTAGTATTGATGTGCATAATCAAAATGTATCATTTATAGAAGAAAACGGAGTATTATTAAGACGCATTGTGCTTGATGCTGAATATGAGTTTGTTATGGTTGCGCCTAATAGACCATTCACTAACTTTGTTTTCCCTAATAATGTTGTATCTATTAGTCCGTTTGCTTTTGCAAATGCAAATATCACTCAAATTACTATTCCGGCAACAGTAGATTTGTCTAGAGGAATGTTTGCAAGCAATCAAACTATCACAAGTATAACAATTGAAGGCAACAGATCTTATATACCTGCTAACATGTTTGACGGGGCATCAAATTTAGCTAATATTACATTTGAGCACCCTGGTGCAGTCTTGCATATCCATTCGGCAGCGTTTAGAGGCACTGCTATCCAAAATATTTCTTTCCCTAATCTTGTAAGAATGGATAGTTCAGCGTTTATGAATTCTGCTTTAAGAGAGTTCACTTTTGGTGCGGCGTTTGGTTCAAATGATAATCCTAATTCAATTGCATTAAGTGCATTTGAAGGCACAGCAAATTTAAGTGCAGTTCATGGTTTGAATGCAAATATTACCCACATTGGCAACAGAGCATTTGCAAACAGCGGAATAGCGGGTACATTTGAAAATAGTCATATCTTAAGCGTGGGCAATAATGCTTTCTTAAATGCTAGATCGTTAACAAGCGTAGTATTGCCTAATGCAATAGATATAGGCAACAATGCATTTAGATTAAACGCTAGAGCAACGACTACTACATCAGGCGGCTTGACTAGTCTTGAGATTCCTAATATAGAGATAATCGGCAACGGTGCATTCTTTAATCAAGATAGAGCAATGAATGTAGGTTCATTAAATTATCTAGAAATGCTAGGTGCTGAAAGCTTTATGAATACTAGGGCAGCGCATCAAGGCACAGGTACACTTAGTATGCCTGCTATCCGTGCAATGGGCAACAGAGCACTTATGAATAATGAGGCACTATCAGGTATATTTGGAATCGGCAGCAATTTAGGTGTTGCGCCTATTATTGATGAAAATGATATTCCTGATAATTGGCACATGGGTTATTCTCCGACAACTAGACACGCAAGGGATGTGGTTTTCATTAATGGTATATTGTATTTAAGAACAGGTATTTATTCAGATCCTACATTTACAGGACTAGGTACTGCGGTATTTGCAAACACAAATATAACTGGCTTTATGATGACTGGTCCTAATGATATTTATCATGTTAGAGAAAGCGTACTGTTTAGACATCTGCCAAACCACAGTTTAAATAATGCTATAGAGCTAGTTGCATATCCAACTGCAAATACAAGAACAAGTTGGGCTATTCCTGAAAATGTAGTTAGAATTGATGATCAAGCGTTTATCAATAATCAAGCACTAAGGCTTATTGTGTTGCCTTCAACATTATTAGCAATCGGTGATAGGGCTTTCTTTGGCACACAAATCCATACTTATAGATTTATGTCGTTTAATGCGCCGAGATTAGAATCATCGTTTATTCAATATGATTCAATCAATCTTGTTATCAATATAGGCAGCGATGATACTCCTCCTCCAGCGACAAGACAAACTGATATAAATCCACATATTTGGGCGGTATATGCAAACTTCTTTGGATATTTTACTCCTGGTGAGAGTTCGTTAATCAGAAGCACTACAGCACCTAACGTAGGTGATGTTATTAGGCTTGATTATACTAGATTTATCTATAATCCTATTTCACCACGCACATCTAGGGATTTCTTTGTCGGGGCAGTAAGTGACCCTAGAGTATCAAGATTAACAGGTACTTGCTTTGGTTTGACTATAGAGCGTCCAAGGAATGCACAAGGTTTTAGCAGCTTTATTTATACTCATTATTTTGCAAATGAAACATTGTTAGCTTATGTAAGAGAAACCAGCACTTTAAATCTTATTAATCAAGTTAATGCATTGGATTTAGACAACCTGGTATTGGATAATGAAGGGCATAATGATGAGGTGCTTGTTGAATCATTAAGAGGAACATTGCATAGTATTCGTACTCAGCCGGCAAGAATGCATCAGTTGGCATTTGTTCCGACAGCAGTGCAAAATAGATTGGACCAAGCGGTAGCAATTGTTGGACCAATGTTTGTTGCAAATATAGTGGTAGGCAACCAAGCTCCGCAAGACCTTAATGCACTTGTTAATGCATTGCCATCTGCAGCAGATTTTAATCCATCAAATGCAAGTCACTTAGCGGCTATAAATGCAGTAGTTCCAGTGTTAAATCAGCTTATGTCAACTAGGCCGCATTATGCAGAGTTTGTAACTGGTTTTGATAATGCAATGCAGATTGAGGTAAATCGCCATGCGACTAATTTCTTAGCAATGTTTGCAGCGCTGCCTTCTTTAGATGAAATGACAATTGCAGATAGAACTAGGTTTGCAGATGCAAGAACAGCATTCAACAATTTAGTTGCAGGAAGAGCACATTTAGCTGGATACTTATTTGAATACTTTAGGCATGTTGATAATGCAGTTGCAATAATTGACGGAGCGCCTACTGTTAGGTTTATGATTGAATCTGGTGTGCAAGCATTTGCGCCAATGCGTATATTTGCAGGAAATGTGATTACTAACATAGCGCCAGTGACTAAAGAAGGCTATAATTTTGTTAGATGGACATTTATGGGCCAAGATTTTGACTTTAATACTCCTATTGTACAGGATATGACTTTCTTTGCTGAGTGGACACCAGTGGCGGTGGAAGTAGAAGAATTTGTAGTTACTTTCAATTCAGCTGGCGGAAGTTCGGTGACTAATCAAACTATTGAGAGTGGTCAAACAGCAACAAGACCAACTAATCCAACTAGAGACGGATATACATTTGACGGCTGGTTTGTTGGAAACACTGAGTTTAACTTTAGTACTGCTATTACTGGCAATATTACTTTAACTGCAAGATGGACGGCTGTTGATACTGGTCCAACTTGTCCTGCATGCGGTACTATTGGATTTAGTGATATTTGGCCGGCAGGCTTGATTATACTTGTTGTATTGGCTGGAGTGTTGACAGTGGTTATGATGAGAAAGAAAAAGAAAGAATAATAATGGCGGGTGATAGATTATAGAGCTGTAAAATAAAAATTGAGAAAAGTACACTGAATTATAGAAGTTTAGTGTACTTTTTTTAATGGTTGGTTTTTATATGTACGCAAAAAACTGGATTTATGTATAGAGAAGGGTTGATTTAAAATGAGATTCTTAAGGCGGCATATATTTGGCTAACACTTTGAAAAGATGGGGTTTGCTGTGATAGGGTTTGAGAAAAGGTTCAAAGACATGAGTCTGCCGAACCAAGGAACTAATGAAACTCACACTGGAAGGCAAGATTGTCCATGGCGGACAGTGTTTTCGTGCGAACCGACCCAGCTGGCAACATCAAGTTGGCGAAGCCTAGAGTCGAGGCGGTGCTTACCGCTGGTGCGACTTAGTGAGTGACGATTATATTTGATATACTTTGAAAAAAGCTTGAAAACCACCATGCCAGAAGTAGCGTTTGGGGTGAATTTATGGTAGAATGGAGGCATGTTTGGGTTGTTCAAAAAGAAGAAAATAGAACCAAAGGTTGTGATGACAGGCAAAGAGACTTCAGAGAAAACAAAAAACATGATAACTGAAGTCCAAAAAGCGATAGGCGATGCAGTTTTGAAAGAAGCTGGCTTTTTACGCAAGGGAAATACCTACAACCGCAAGACCGAAGACGGACTGACCCAAGTAGTTGATTTCCGTCGTTATAAGAAATACCAAGGCGAACCAACAATGCTGATAGTTGACTTAGCGATAAGAGTACCAGAGGCGACAAGAAGAAATTTGGATTCATCGGAGAGTGGTGCAAGTTTTTACAAAAGCCACGACTGCAGCGAGGCACTAAGAGTAGTGAGTGAAACAAAAGAATTGTTCGGTCACGACTTGATGTTTTGCATAGACATAGGCGACGCAAGCGACCAACTTTATTGGTTTCCGCACGATAAGAGATACCAAAAGGAAAAGACGGCGGAAGAAGTCATAGCAGAAATAACAAGTGCATTCAACAACGGAGCAATGAAGTTTTTTGACGACATGAAGTCTCGTGAGAAGGTGTTAGAGAATCATCACAAATACAGCAAAGTGATGCTGCACAGCGGACTTTGGAAACTAGAATCCAGTTTCATTTATGGTGCACTAGGGCAGATGGACAAAGCGAAAGTGACATTCAACGAATACCGAAAAAAGGCAGGCAAAGGTCATAAAGGACACAACGAACTGCTTGATGGGTATGTCAAGGAATGTGGTTTTTAGAAGGGGACAGAATATGTTTGGATTATTCAGAAAGAAGAAGAAAAAGCAAGCAAAGCAACCAGCGGTTGATTGTAGTTGGAATAGGTTTGTAGATTGGTGTTGTAACAACGACAAGTGGAACGGAGCCAACAATTACGGTGCAGCTAACACCGATTTACCGAATTACGAAAAGGCAGTCTATTATTTGTTTTGGATTCAATCCGAAGTGAACAATGGCGGATACCAGCAATTTTTCATGAATAAGAAAGATTGGAAGCACGATAAGATGCACGCAATCATCAAGGAATACTTGCCGACCGACCTATACAAAAACCACATGAAAGCCTATGCTGATTTCAAAAAAGATGAATTTGAAACAGCAGAGATGGTTGGAGAACCCGGCTACGAGTTATACGCACCTGACAAGTTTTGGTATGATAATGAAGAAGCTTTCATGAAGATATTAGAAGAGATGGCGGACAAATTATTCGCATTGGTAATCGTCAACGACAAGTTTTTGCAATTCGAGAACGACATCATGGAAAAGATGGTCGCAAGCGAAGATCCAGCATTGGTTGAAATTCTCACAAGACAATACAAGAGTGCAACCGTAACCAGCCGAGATTTCACAGGAGTAGGACTTTACACAAACTTTGAAATTGCCGATAAGGAATTGCGAATACCAAAGACAGCGAAACGGCCAATGGGAAAATTTATGGCAAAGGTAAACGGCATGCTAGCGGACATACTGTTATGGGAAGAAGACGGACTAATCAACAGTTTAGAATTAGTAACCATGTGCGACGACCAATTCCCAAGAAAAATCGAAACTTACGAATTTGAGTAAATATAAGAATTAACAACCCACAAAGCGGACTTCGGTTCGCTTTTTAATGCACTAGGAAATATCGATGTGAAGGAAGGCTGCTAGCATCAACAAAAAGTGCGCAAATGCAAGATGCCGAAGTGCCGCAAGGCGCAAGCCCGCGAAGACCTCATAGCACGGGC
>WRAF01000020.1 GCA_009780325.1 Bacillota bacterium
ATACAGTTAGTCATGGGGATAGTCTGCGATTATACACACGCAGCACAGATAGAAAAGGGGTGAGAAAGTGATACCATGCACAAGCCACATTCCTATGATACATCACTTCGCAAAAGACAGCTTTTGCGAAGTGATGTAATGTCACCATTATAACACTGTCCATTAGTTCTGTAGCAAAATCCTGACAACAAACCAATCAGATAAATTCTACAAAAATATCAAAAAACTTAGTGCCGACTGCAGTAAAAACATTTTAAAAATCTTTAAATTGTTGTTCATTTTTTTACGCTCTTTTTTTAATTTTTCTTCTGCAAGATAAAAATATCTTGTTGCAATAATTACAAATAACGCATTGCTGAAGAAGATTCTAAACTCCCAAGTTGCATACCAACAAACCTTGAACACCAAAAATATTTTGCTTTTAGGAAGTTGTTTATATGTTATTTATTTTGATTAATTAGAATAATCAAAAAATTAAATCTTTTCAAATATCCATAAATAATCATTATATAAAACCATAATTCGCCCGTTCACATACATAATAAAGTCAAATTCCCTTATATATTCATTGTCATTCACTTGCAACATGACGGAATTTAAATTTACATCTTTTAAGAAAAATAATCCCATATTATATATGATATAATATTCATAACATATAAAAATCTGACAAAAACTATCACTCAATTTAACCAATTCAAAATCAAAAAACGCATTGGTTTTTAAGCAGAGTAAAAATTTATTATCTAAAATTCTTGTATAAATATTTTCAAAAACAGCTCTAATTACAATGTTAAAATCTCGATTAATAACACCATACATTTTTATATCTTCACACCAAAAAACTGCATAGCCACAATCATTAAACTTAAAAATCTCTATATCGTTTTGCACTACTCTATGCTCTAAAATATGTCTTTCGTTTTTATTGCATATCTCCAAAAAATAACGAATTCCCTTTTGAGTAATCCCCATAGAGACTCCATTATTAAGCGGAGCCAATCTTATAAATTTAGGCTCAACAAGCAGACCATACTTAAAACATTTAAACCCAAACAACATATCAAATCCAACAGCTTTTGCAACCAGCATAATATCATAAAATTCATCCATTGGGGACACTAATATAAAATCATTATCCACAACAAGCGGTTTATTAAAGCAAAAATCCTTAACCCTAACATCAAAAAAATATCCATCCTGAAAAACAAATCCATATACATCCCAAATACTCACCCGTCTATCACTCACACCCAACAACTCACCATTATAATACAAATAGAAATTCTCACTCAACTCACCCACTGCAATACCTCTATTAAAACTCAACCGCTCATATTTAGGTTTAATCAATAACTCCCCACTTAAAATATCCTTAATTCCATATTTATCGTTTTCTTCAAAAATAATTTCCCTATCTATTAACCCAAAATATCTTTTTAAAAAATCTATATTTTTTAAAAAACTTTCTCTTCCCACTAATTTAAACCCATCAATTTTCGGCTCAAAAATAACAGCATCTCTCCCCCGCAACACAGCTTCTCGTCTCTCAATAAACACATCAAAATTAAAGTACGTCCCTTCAAAATTAAGAGAACGTAAAAAATTTAGCCATCCAGCTATTACAAGTGAAATTATTAATGCTGCACATAAAATTATCTTTATAGCAAGTTCAATTTTTGTAATTGTTTTACTCTTAATGATTCCACCACCAAATCAAGTCTTGTTGTTGTTAATGTTAGCTCATAACGCTTTTTCAAAACCTTGTGTACAGGTACACCCCTTAATAGTTTGCATATTACATTCATATTTTGAATAACATCATTCGGAAAATATTTATTCCAAATTATACACATTTTATAGCTTAAATAATCATATTTTTTATGGAAAGCTAAAATGAAATTAGGAACAGGAAGTACTCGCCCGCTTTCTATAGCACGTTTAAAATGCTCCTTTGCTCTAAAGGGAAAATAAATTTGGAATACCTCATCATCAGCGTCAGGTCTAATAAATTTTAGTGGCGGATCATAAGTACAATCTTCCTCGGCTAAAAATTTGTCAATCAAAGGGTCTAACTGAGGAAAAAAAATATTACGCAAATCAATTTTATATTTTTTAAAAACATTTATACATAAACGAAAACGTTTAACTCGCTTTTTAATAAGTTTCTTTTTACATTTTAATACGCTTTGAGAATAAAACATGACAATATTTTACAAAATCTCATAAAAATTGTCAAGCATTTAATGTTATAAAGTCAATTTTTTATATTAAAATCAATAATATATGTTGAAATATCTTAGAAAAGTAAAAAAATAATAATTTAAAATTTTAGATAAAAAAAGATAGACTTAGGTGCTTAAATTGGTATATAATTAAAGTTAATGAGTAATTATTTTTTGGATAGAGATGCAAAAAATATAGAAAGGCAAAAGGAAATTATTAAACAACTTCCTAAATTTGTCAATGAATTTTTTGTAGGTGTATCTTTAAAAACTTCTGCATTAACTAGATTAAATTATGCATATGATTTAAGAATTTTTTTTGATTTTTTATCTAAAGAAACATTAAAAAAAAATGTTTTAAACATTGAATTGAAGGATTTAGAAAATATTTCAGCATTTGATATTGAGTTATTTTTAGAACATCTATCTAATTATAAGTTTAATGGAAAAAATTTGAAAGCAACCGCAGCTGGAAAAGAGCGCAAATTGTCTGCCATAAGGTCATTTTTTAAGTATTATTTCAAAAAAGATAAAATTGAAAAAAATGTTGCAGCCAAAGTAGATATGCCAAAGATTAATGAAAAAGGAATTATCAGATTAGAACCTAATGAGGTTGCTAATCTTTTAGATAAAATTGATGGAGATTTAGTTGATGGTTTTTCTAACAAACAAAATCAACTTCATCATAAATTAAAAATTAGAGATAGTGCGATTGTTACTCTTTTTCTAGGTACTGGTATAAGAATATCAGAGTTAATCGGACTTAATGTAGAGGACATTCATTTTGAATCTAATAGTTTTAATGTCACAAGAAAGGGCGGCAGCAATTCAACACTTTATTTTACTGATGAAATTGCACTTGCATTAAAAAATTATCTAAATTATTTAAGAAAAGAAATCGTAAACAAAACGGTATTTGGATTAAAATTAATCGACTACGGATACGATAAAAAATACGCTTTGTTTTTATCGCTTCAAGGGACAAGGATTACGGTAAGGGCCGCTCAAAATATGGTCAAAAAATATTCTAGCTTGGTTACAGCCAAAAAAATTACTCCTCATAAATTGAGAAGCACTTTTGGTACAGAATTATATAAAAATACACAAGACATTTATGTTGTAGCAGATGTTTTAGGTCATAAAGATGTAAACACAACCAAAAAGCATTATGCAGCAATTAGTGATGAAATCAGAAAGAATGCAGCAAGAACTGTTAAGTTAAGAGATGATGATTGAAAGATTGTTGAAAATTGATTTTTGCTTATTTATAACAAATTATACGTGATAGAACTTGTCAAAATAATCTCAAAACCTATTTTAATATGTTTAAAAGCACTTCTTTTAAAGCAATTTTCGCATGTTCATAAGTTAATCCACCTTGAAAATATGCAATATATGGCTCTCTTATAGGAGCATCTGCTGACAACTCTATTGATGATCCTTGAACAAAACTTCCCGAAGCCATAATTACCTCATTTTTATACCCAGGCATAGGTGACGGAACAGGCACCACATGAGAATCTACCGGTGACACTGCTTGAATAGATTGACAAAATTTTATCAATTCTTCAGCGGAATTAAACTTAATTGCACAAGTTATGTCTGATTGAGTTAAGGGTTTTTGCGATTTAGAAATTTCATCTGTAGATATAGCACCCAATGTTTTATATCCAAGTGTTGAAAAAACTTCAGAAAATAAAGCTGCTGCCTTCATCGCCTGCAACACCACATGTGGCGCCATGAAAAATCCTTGAAAGTAATATTGATATCCATATGGATTTGCACCGATATCAAAACCTAAACCTGGTGCAGAATATCTTGACCCAATCTTTTCAATTAGGTTTCTATCCCCTGCTATATAACCACCCGTAAGAGCAAAGCCTCCACCAGGGTTTTTTATTAATGAACCCATAATTAAATTTACATCAGGCTCTTCAAACTCAGTAAATTCACCATAGCAATTATCCACAATTATAGATGCATCTGTTATTTTTTTGATAAACTTTGCTACCTCATTTATTTGACCAACAGTTAACGCCTTTCTCCATTCATACCCCTTTGCTCTTTGAATATAAACAATACTAGGATTATATTTATTTATTGAATTTTTTATTTTATCAAAATCAAATTCAGTTTGTTCAGTCAAATTAACACTTTCAAACTTAATGCCGTATTCATTAAGCGATCCACAATTACCTTTTATAACCTTTTGCAAAGTGTCATAAACTTTTCCGCTAATTGACAAAATCGTATCATTTGGTCTAGTTAAACCAAAAAGTGCAACAGCAATTGTGTGTGTTCCACTACCAAAAAGAGGACTGACAATAGCACTCTCCTTATTAAAAGTATGCGCAAAAACTTTTGACAAAGCCTCTCGTCCAATATCATCATATGCATAACCACTGCTTCCACTAAAATGCCTTAATGCAATTTTATTTTGCCTAAATGCAGCAAGCACTTTTTGCTGATTATGCAAAGCAATTTTTTCAAAGCAACTAAATAAATCCGTACTTTTTTTTTGGATGCTTTCAATAAAATTATCAATTTCCTCAATTTTCAAACATGTTCTATCACACATAATACTCTCCTGTATAGCTTTTCTATCGCTTTTGCCCTATGAGAAACCATATTTTTCTCTTGCTCACTAGCCTCTCCAAATGATTTACCCAATTCAAGCGAATAAAAAATTGAGTCATATGCAAAACCATTTGTTCCGCATTCTTCATGTAAAATTTTACCCCTAGCATCAGCTTTGGTTATGTATAATTCACCATTCTCATCTATATACGCAATTACACAAATAAATTTAGCATCTCTATTATATACACTTTTAAGATTATTGATTAGCTTTTGATTATTTCCCCTATCATCACCATATTTGTAATACATTGCAGTATTTACACCTGGCTCCCCATTTAAATAATCTACAGATAATCCACTATCATCTGCAATAACAGGAACTTTTAAAATATCATAAACAGCTTTTGCCTTAATAATCGCATTCTCTTCAAATGTTGTTCCAGTCTCTTGAATATTTAAATTCAATCCAGCTTCACCCATAGACACAATCTCAAATTTATGCCCCAAAATATTTTTAACTTCTTTTATTTTAGAAACATTGTTGCTTGCAAATATTATTTTTTTCATATCAAGACCTCGCTATTTTAATATATTCTATCACATATAACATATTAAATTTCATGAACCTTCATTATATTTGTTTTTCCTATGCCATGAGGAATCCCCGCAACAATAATAACTAAATCATTTTTCTTAACCAAATCAGTTTTTAATGCAAACTCTGCCGCATGCAAAAAGAACTCATTTACTCTATCTTTATTTACAAATACAGGCAAAACGCCCCAATTAAATGCCAACTGATAGTATGCGGTTTTGTTTGTTGTTCCGCATATAATTGGTACAAATGGTTTAAAACTAGACAACCTTTTTGCAGTTGCCCCGCTTTGGCTTGCCGCCACAACCGCTTTAGCATCCAAACTATGCGCCGCCGCAACCGCACAATGTGCCACCGATCCAGATATTCCAACATCCCCTAAAGTAATTTCCCTAAATCTCTTTTTATGATCAATATTTTTCTCTGCCGCCTCAATAATTCTGCACATAGTATCAACAACCTCAATTGCATATTTACCCACAGCAGTCTCTCCAGATAACATCGCACAAGAAGTCCCATCATAAACAGCATTTGCCACATCAGAAACTTCAGCCCTAGTTGGTCTAGGATTATGAATCATACTCTCAAGCATTTGCGTTGCTGTGATTACAAATTTACCTGCCGCAGTACATTTTTTAATCATTTTCTTTTGAATATCAGGCAATTCTTCAAAAGGAATCTCAACACCCATATCACCCCTAGCTATCATAATTCCATCAGATACTTCAATTATTTCATCCATATTAAGCACGCCACGCCTATTTTCAATCTTGCTAATAATCAGCATCTCTTCACCTTTTAGACTCTTTAAATACTTTTTAACCGTTTCAACATCCTCTTTGCACCTAACAAAACTAAGTGCAATTGCATCAGCTCCATGCTCAACAGAAAATCTTATATCAGCTTTATCTGCCTCAGATAAAAACTCCATATCAATATCAATCCCAGGAAAATTAAGTGATTTTCTGTTAGATAATTTGCCGCCATTAGTCACATTTGTTACGATTTCATTTTTCTTGACTTTGACAACTTTAAACCCAATATTACCATCATCCGCTAAAATCACATCACCCTCTTTTAAGTGATCACAAAGCTTGTCATAACCCACACTCACACCTTTTTCGTTACCTTCAATCTCATTGGCAAAAAATGAAAAAACTTGTCCTGTTTTTAATTCAACAGAACCGCCAGTAAAATTTTTGACTCTTATCTCAGGACCCTTTGTATCAGCCATCAATGCTACTGATGCATTTAATTCTTCTCTAGCCGCTTTTAAATATCCAATCTTAATCGCTTGACTCTCATGCGTGCCATGCGACATGTTTATCCTTGCAATATTCATTCCTGCACCAATAAGTTTTTTAATTGCAGCTAAATTATCCGTAGCTGTCCCCAGTGTACATACAATTTTTGTTTTCCTCATAGATGAATTTTAACATGTAAATGAAAAAAAAGCAAGAGTTAAACTTGACTTTTTTGTAAAAGTTATGTAAACTATTTAAGTATAAATCTAATTTGGAGTAAATATATATGGAAAATCAATATTTTGAATGGGAAAGCCCACTAGGAACAATTACTATTATTATAGATAAAGAAGCAATTAATGGTCTTTGGTTTAATGGGCAAAAACATTTCTGTGCTGGATATAATTTAGAAAATATGGAAAAATTAGATAATCCAAGCTGTCAATCTAATATTGCTAATGAAATAATCAAATGGTTAGAAATCTATTTTGAAGGAAAAAAGCCAAATTTTAATTTAAAAATTAATTTCATAAAAGGAACTGCTTGTCAAATGGCTGTCTGGGAAGAATTAAGTAAAATTCCATATGGAAAGACAATTACATATGGATGTATAGCAAAATCCCTAAGAGAGAATACTAATTTTAAAAAAGCATCAGCAAGAAGTATTGGCGGCGGGTGTGTTGGTAAAAATCCAATTTCAATTATAGTCCCATGCCACAGAGTAGTTGGAGCAAAAGGAGCAATGACTGGTTTTGCAGGAGGATTAGATAAAAAAGAAACATTGCTTAGACTAGAAGGAATTATAAATGACCATTAAAATTGTTTGATTTGCCCTAATAACAAACAAATACTTGATACATTCTGTCAGTTTTAAAGCAAACAATATTTGCCCATTATTCAAAATAACACCATCAATATGTTATGTAAGCCTAAACTGCACTTAAAACATCAATAATTCCTGATTTTCTATTGCCTCTTTTATTAAATCATCTAAATCTTTAATCTTTCTCAATTCTTTAGCCGCTTTATAAATACTTGGTTTAGTCACAGGGCGCTCTGGCAAAAACACCGTGCAACAATCCTCATGAGGTTGAATTGATACATTAAATGTGTCAATTTTTTTAGCAATATCAATTATTTCCTGCTTGTCAAAGCCTATTAATGGTCTAAATACTGGCAAAGTAACCTCATTATTAGTTACCTGCAAACTCTCTAAAGTTTGGGATGCAACTTGCGCTAAACTTTCTCCATTAATTATACAGCCTGCCCCCCTATTTTTTGCGATAATCTCACTAATTTTCATCATAATTATGCGCAGCAATGTTATTGCATAATCACTATCACAATGCTTGTTTATTGCTTCTTGAATAGCTGTTATCTTTATATTAACAACATTTAATTGATTTGTATATGCAACCAATTTTTTTGCTAAAGCATACACTTTTTCTAATGCTTTTTCATTTGTATAAGGATAAGAATGAAAATGAATAGCATTTAAGTTTAAGCCTCTTTTTGCCATTAGATATCCAGCAACAGGGCTGTCAATACCTCCACTCAACAATAGCAGCCCTTTGCCTGCTGACCCTAAAGGCATTCCCCCAGCCCCCTTTATAGTGTCATTAAATAAAAATGTGTGCCCGTCTTCTCTTATGTCAATATTCAAAGCAATCTTGGGGTTATGAATATCAACTATTAAGTTGTCATTATTTTCTAATAAATACCCACCAATTTCACGATTAACCTCAATAGAATTTAAAGCAAATTTTTTATCCGCACGATTAGTCTCTACCTTAAAAGTTCCTACTTTATCACACATAAGCTGCAAAGCCACATTTTTTATTTCTTCTAAATTTGACACACATTTATAAGCAACTGAAAAAGATGAGATTCCAAAAACTTTATGCAAAGCATAAAAAGCAGAATTAAAATCGTACTCGTTTTCACTTGTAATCATATATCTACCACGCATAGGCTTTAATTCACACTTAAGATTTTTCAATTTTTGTCTAATATCATCTTTAAGCATTTTCTCAAAAAAACCTCTGTTGGCTCCCTTTAAAAACAACTCGCCATATCTAATTAAAATAACTCTTTCTTTACTCATTTTATTAATTTTCCTTCTAATATTTTTTGCAATTTAATTATTTTACTTAAAGCTATCTTTGCTTCATCAATGGTATTTGTCGGACAAAAACTAAGCCTAATGCTCCCTTCAATTTGAGTTTTTGTCGCCCCCAACGCACTTAATACTCTATTTTGCGATAGTTTATTTGCACATGCAGAACCTAAACCTATCAATACACCTTCCTCACTTAATAATCTCATCAAAATTTCAGCTTTGATTTTAGGATTGGATAAAGATAGAATATAACCTGTATTGATTTCTGAACCATTATGCATCCAACCACATTTCATCAGAGAATTTTTTAAATAATCATGAATCTCTTTAATCATATTGCTGCTTGTTAATGAAAAATCTTTAACTGCTTGCGCAAAACCTATTATTGCTGCAGTGTTTTCTGTTCCGCTTCTTTGCCCACGTTCTTGCCCGCCGCCAACAATCAACGGTGCAATAGTTCTATTTTTATTGATATACAGCGCACCTATACCCTTAGGCCCACACACCTTATGAGCAGAAATAGTATAAAAATCCAACCAATTTACACGATTTATATCACGCATAATATTGTTAAAATTGCTGATTTTACAAAAGGCTGCTGCTCCATCGGCATGAAAAAGTGTGTTTGGGTTTTTATTTTTAATTATATTAGATGC
This sequence comes from Bacillota bacterium, assembly GCA_009780325.1. Lineage (GTDB taxonomy): Bacteria > Bacillota > Clostridia > Christensenellales > Pumilibacteraceae > WRAF01. The sequence goes on from WRAF01000020.1 coordinate 9,420, forward strand.
TAATTTTATATCATTAATCGCACCTGTTTCATTGCTTACATGAATGATAGACGACAAAGCAGTATACTCATCAACCTTGTTCTCTAAGTCATTCAAATCAATTGTCCCATCTTTTTTTAAAGTCACCCATCTTACCTCAATCCCCCTACTCCTTAATAAATTGCCGCATTCAAAAATAGATGCATGCTCGCCTTGAGAAATAACCACATTCCCCTTTTTATTTTTTATACCATTTAAAAGCGCCCAATTATTAGCTTCAGTAGCTGAACTAGTAAAATACAACTCCTCACTAGCTACTCCTAATTTATTTGCCACAACCTCTCTTGCCCCGTCAATAATCCTATTAACCGCTAACCCCTCTTTATAAAGAGCTGATGGATTAAAAAAATATTCACTATTAAAAGAATTCATTTCCTCTATGACACTATTAAATGGTTTTGTGGTGCTTGCATTATCAAAATAAATCATAATAATATTCTCCCCATCAAACTATTCTCTTAAACAATTTATCTATATCACGCCTAGTCATTTTTATAATCACCGGTCTCCCATGAGGGCAGCACAGCTCTTCTTCTTGCGCCATATCTTTCAATAAGACCTCAATCTCACTTAAGGACAAGCTATCACCGCTTTTAACAGCTGCTTTGCAAGCAGATCTAATAATCTTATCTTTAATAAAGTCTAAAGCTGTCAAATCTCTTGCTTTTATGTCCTCGCTAGCCATTTCTCGTACAAAAATCCTTAATTCTATGTCATAGAGTACTAACGGAACAGCAAAAATATTATTATTTTTAATATCAAAACCCAATTTTTTTAATGTTTCTATAGAATAATTATTAATGTCATCCTTAAAGGCATAGGGAATCAAAAGCGGCTGTGAGGCTGGTGTTAATTTTTCAAGTTCTACTTTAAATTTATTATATAGCAGTCTCTCATGAGCTGCATGATAATCAATTAAATAAAGCACACTAGATTTTTCTATTACTATATATGTATTAAAAATTGTACCTAGATTCTTGAATGTAAAAATTTCATTATCTAACCTTAATCCATCTTTATCATAAACAAAATCATTAATAGCAGGAATATTTATTTTATCTAAATCAATGTCAAATCTATTAGATTGCTCACTTATGCTTAAATTTAAACAATTGGAAACATTTAATTGCTGCTGATTAGCATCTAATTTAAAATTAGAAAACTCTAATAAGTCAATATTTTCATGCTTATTATCAAATAAGTTTTTTGAATTATCAAAAATATCAGATACATTACTAAACATAGCCTTGATATTATCTTTAATTAGATGATAAATGATTCCAATAATTCTTTTAGTTTCAATAAACTTAATTTCAGTTTTGTTTGGATGAACATTGATATCAAGCATATCAAAAGGAATATCAATATATATTAAATAAGCAGGATAACGACGCAACATAATATAATCTTTTAAAGCATTATGTATAGCAAATGAAATTTCATTACAAATTACATAACGCCCATTGACTATAATAGTCTGATGATTTTTATTCGATTTAGAATTTTCTGGCTTAGAAACAAATCCATTGATTTTCATCCCTGGTGCCGTTTTATTTATGTTAAAAAAATATTCTGTTTCATTGCCATAAACAGACACTAAAGCAGCACTAACCCCTTTCCCATCAGATTGATATATTAATTTTTGATCAACAATGTATTTAAATGCAACATCTGGATTTGCTAGTATCATTTTCATCATCAATAAATTGATATTCATCTTTTCTGATGATGCACTTTTTAAATATTTTCTTCTAGCAGGAATATTTAAAAATAAATTTTCTACTTTAACACTTGTGCCTACGTTTGCCCCTATTTCACCCTCATCCATCAATACACCCGTATCAAAATGCACCGTATATCCTAAATCCTCATGTAAAATCCTAGATACCATTTTTACACTTGCCACCGCCGCAATACTAGACAATGCTTCCCCTCTAAAACCCAAACTCTTTATGGCATCCAAATCCTCAACTGCTTTAATTTTGCTAGTAGCATGCCTTTCAAAAGCCAATTTTACATCTCCCTTTTCAATCCCACATCCATTATCCGACACACTAATATAATCAATGCCGCCATTCTTTATCTCAATATTTATTTCAGTTGCACCAGCATCAACGCTATTTTCAATAAGTTCTTTAACAACAGATGACGGCGCATCAACTACTTCGCCTGCAGCAATTCTATTATATATGAAACTATCTAAAATTTGAATCTTTGGCAAAATAATGTACCTCATTTTGTTAAACTTTCTTTTTTAAATCTGCTAAAATATCATATGCAAGCCTTGGTGACACCGAATCCAAATCCAGTTCAGATAAAATTTTTATAATTTCATTATCATTAGCTTTTGTATTTATCGCTTTACCACCCAGTTTATCTCCTTTTTGTTGCACTAAAGATTTTTTCTCTAATTCTTTTAATAACTCCCCAGCTCTGTTGATTATCCCTTTTTTTAAACCAGACAATGCCGCTACTTCAATCCCAAAGCTCTTATCTGCCCGCCCCCTTAATAGCTTTCTAATAAAAATAATCGCTCCTTCATACTCTCTTACACCTAATTTATAGTTTTTTACACCTTCAAGTTTATTTTCTAAATCGGTCAATTCATGATAATGCGTAGAAAACAATACTTTTGCCTTTAAATTATTCGATAAATATTCTAAAATAGCCCAAGCTATGCTTAATCCATCATATGTAGAAGTTCCTCTTCCAATCTCATCCAATAAACACAAACTCTTATCCGTTGCCTCCTCTAAAATATAAGATAACTCTTGCATTTCAACCATAAAAGTGCTGCGACCGCTAAGTGCGTCATCACCCGCCCCTACTCTAGTAAAAATTTTATCAATCAAAGGTATACTAGCCGCCTTTGCCGGAACATAACATCCAACATGCGCCATAATAGATATCAATGCCACTTGGCGCATATAAATGCTTTTGCCTGACATATTAGGACCCGTAATCAACATGATTTTATGTTCATCACCATCTAATACAGTATCATTAGGTGTAAATTCATTAGAATTTAATAATGCTTCTACAATAGGATGACGTCCTTCAATTATTTTTAAACATAAATCATTATTTTTAATCTGCGGCCTTATAAATCCACACTCTTTTGACACTTTATAGAACGAAAAAATTGTATCAACGCTAGCAATTGCTTTAGCACTTGACAATATCTTATCTAGATATGTTTTTATCTTTTCTTGCAGCTTTTCATAGATTTGCAACTCTAATTCTAAAGCCTTTGACTCGGAATTAAGTATTTTTGTTTCAATTTCTTTTATTTCATCTGTAATATATCGCTCTGCATTTGCAAGTGTTTGTTTTCTTGTATATCTATAAGGAATCTCCGATTTATTTGAATTAGAAATTTCTAAATAATATCCAAAAATACGATTAAAACCAATTTTTAAATTTTTAATGCCCGTGTGCTCTTTTTCACGCTGCACAATTTGATCTAAAGTAGTCACTGCATTGGTCTTAATATTTTTTAAATTATCTAACTCTTTATTAAAACCCTGCTTAATTATACCGCCTTCTCTTATTAAATTTGGAGCATCTTCTTTAATGGCAGATTTAATTAAATTGGCTAATTGTGTCAAATTATCTATTTTATTTGCTAAATTTTTCAATAAAATTGAATCAGTATTTAAAATTAAATTTTTTAAACTTTCACAGGATATTAACGAATTTGCTAGATTTATACAGTCTTTTGGTTTGATAGTACCTAATGATATTTTAGAGCATATCCTTTCTATATCAGAAATATTATCTAAATCATCTTCAATTTTGTTTATTAAAAGCGGAGGCTGTTTAAATAATTCATCAATAGCATCTAAACGTTGATTTATTTTATTCTCATCTTTTAAAGGATGAGCAAGCCATTTTTTAATATTTCTAGCGCCCATGCTGGTACTAGTTTTATCCATTACCCATAATAATGAACCTCTTTTTCTGCCATCAGAATTATTAGTAAAAATTTCTAAAGTTCTAGATGCCGTTATTCCTAGCTCTAAACATTCTGATTCAACTTCATTATTAGGCATTATGTGCTCTAACCATTTTTTTTGAGTATTTTTTACATAACTTAATAATGCTCCTAGTGCAGATACACAATTTGGCTTGTTTTTCACTTTTAATATTATATCTTGTTTTAATGATGAATTTATTGTATCCAGCGCATTAGAATAATCAAAATCTATGTCCGATATCAAAGAAAATTTTGATACCGAACCATATTTAACAGTAGATAAATTGATACTTAAATCTATCATTTTTTGATTTGCAATTATTTCTGAAGGATTTAATCTAGCTAAAAGTTCATTTAAACGCACCATTCCGTCTATATCACAAAAAGATAATTCACCAGTAGATATATCTGTCCATGCAGCCCCTATATTTGCTGCCAGCGGATTGCTTCTTTCTTGCAATTGATGAAAAACACACAATAAATAATTATTTTTATCCGCATCAAGCATTTCATCTTCTAGCGCTGTCCCAGGAGTAACAATTCTAACAATTTCACGCCTAACTAAGCCTTGCCCAACCTCGCCCACCTGCTCTGCCATTGCTACTTTATGCCCATCTTTAACAAGCTTTGCAATATAAGAATCTACAGCATGAAAAGGAACACCGCACATAGGCGCTCGTTCACTCAATCCACAGTCTCTGCCGGTTAACGCAATATCTAATAGCTTAGATACTTTCTTAGCATCATCAAAAAATAACTCATAAAAATCACCTAGTCTAAAAAATAAAAATGCATCTAAAGCTTCATCTTTAAGTTCTAGATATTGCTGCATCATGGGTGTCAAATTATTAAAATTTTTATCGCTTTTGTTCATAATCTATATTGGTTTCCCTATTAGTCCTGTATTTTTAGTTTCTATAATCTTTATATCTACAAACTTATTAAACACATTATCTTCACTCTCAAAACTCACAGGTTTTCCGTTGTCTGTCTTTCCTATGCACTTATTTCCTTTTTGAAATTCAACTAAGACTTCAAATTTTTTATCAACACATTCTTTTGCTTTTTGCCCGCCGATCTCATTTTGCTTTTTAATTAACCTTTGAATTCTATCTATCTTAATCTCTCTACTAATTTGCCCGCTCATTTTATCTGCAACAGTACCAGAGCGCCTATTATATATGAAAGAAAAAATATTATCAAATTTAACTTGATTTATTAAATTCATAGTATCTAAAAACTCTTCTTCCGTTTCAGATGGAAACCCCACCATAATATCAGTAGACAACCCTAAATCAGGCATAAATTTTTTCATGATATCAACTTTATTTAAATAATCCTTTATCATATAACCCCTATTCATAAGCAATAAAATTCTATCAGACCCAGCCTGAATAGGAAGATGAATATTTTTAGAAAAATTGTCCGTTTCAGAAATTATTTTAATTACATCTAAAGATAAATCTTTTGGATGAGATGATAAAAACTTTAATCTAAATTTTCCTTTGATATCCCTAATTTTTTCTAATAAGCTTTTAAAATCAATGTCTTCATATTTATATGAATTTACATTTTGCCCTAAAAGCGTTATTTCATTATATCCATTATCTAAAACATTCTTAATTTCATCTAAAATTTCATTTGCTCCTCTGCTTCTTTCTCTTCCTCTAACAAACGGAACAATACAATAACTGCAAAAATTATTACACCCATACATTATGTTTATCCATGCGTTTACACTGCGCTCTCGTCTTGGCTTAATGTCTATTTCTCTATCTATCTTAGCCTCTTTCCATACCTCAATAAATTTTGTTTTGTCCAAATAATCCCCAAGCATCATAATATTATGTGTACCAATAATTATATCAATAAATGGATATTTTTTTATTATATTTTGCGCTTCCCCTTCTTGTTGTGACATACACCCGCACAAAATAATTTTAATATCCTTATTTAATTCTTTTAATTTTTTTGCCCTGCCTAAATGCCCAAAAACTTTTGTTTCTGCCGTATTTCTAACACAGCAAGTATTATAAATAATTATATTTGCTTCTTCAATACTATCAGCTTGTATAAAACCTCTATCAGATAGAATACCACCCATTTTCTCTGATTCATGCACATTCATTTGACATCCATAAGTATTAATATAATAAGATTTTGCTTTCATAAAAAATATAATACTATAAAATTACATTTTTTGCAAGCAAATTCAATTGACTTAATCATTTTGTTTGGTGTATAATTGATTTGTATGCAATCTATGGAGGAAATTCTAGTGAGTGAAAAAGAGCTAGAAGGTGTAGACTCAGAACTGATTAGAGGCAACATCGACACTATTATCCTAAAAGCCTTGATGAATGGCGACAAATATGGATACGAAATTATTAATGACATTGAGCGCAAAAGTGGCGGAGCTTATATTATTAAGCAACCCACATTATATGCGTGTTTAAAACGCTTAGAAGAACAAGGCTTTGCAAAATCATATTGGGGCGCAAAATCTTTAGGCGGAAGAAAAAAATATTATACTCTCACCGATATGGGAAGAGAGGTTTTTGTTAAATCAAAGTTTGAATGGGAACATTCTAAAATCGTTGTTGACATGTTGATATCTGATAATCAAATGGCAGGATTTGAAGTTGCAAAAAAAGAGGTCATTGAAATTGATAATTCCCCTAATGTAGATAAAAATAGCGATACTTTCTTTTATGGTGTTAATGAAAATAGTTATGATACAATAAATTCTGAAGAAAAAACTATTGAACAAAATCTATATGAAAATATTGAAGATGCTAAAGATTCAATGTTTTCCCAATTAGCCAAAAACAATCAGGCAGGTCTAGATAAAATTTTTGAGAACAATAATGATGCTAACAAAGCCGATGAAACTGAATCCCATAATAACACCATACAGCAAGAAGATGAACAAAATTTAAATAATATTTTAGACATCTATTCTAATCAAAAAAGCTATGCAGTTGATATGGAAAATACAGATTATTCACCAAACCAATCTCCTAGTCAATCATTCAATCCCTTTAGTGAAAATGATTATGAAGAAGAGTTGCCTTTTGACAAATTAACAATCACAAAACCATCCGATCAAACAAGTGACAAAACTACTGCTAATTCACCTGCCTCTACTCAAGGACAAACTGTTTCAATTTATTATCATAATAGTTCTACAAACATCTATAACAACTCATCTGAAATTTCTACTTCTTCGTCTACAACTTCATCAACTACTTCCCCTGATATTCCTCACTCATTATTTACACCAAATATATATGACGGAGCAATTGAGATTACTGCAAGCCCTTATGAACATGATATAGCTCCTACTCCGGATGTAATAGAACTTCCCCCACCATCCATTGTCCAAACTGGAGAAGACTATTTTTCCTATTCGCAAGCTCCTAATATCACAATGTCTGAGGCTGATATTATAAGAAGAGATTATAGAGGAGCACTAGAAAAACTAGTTAGAAATAATGTTAAGCATAAAACTACAACTACCGTTGTCCAATCTCAACAAGATGCAAAATTAGAAAAACTAAAAGAATCTCAAGACTCACTTGGCGAAAACATGATAATAAGACGCCATACTGAGATTTTAAAAGATTATAATATTGAAAACTATTTTTATAAAAACCGCTTACGCCTTTTTCACCATGGCATGATGTTTATTATTATGATGGCACAAATTGCAGTAATGCTGTTAGTACATAGATTGCTTGCTCCATTCGGAGCAGAATTTAGACCGCTTGATATATGGTTTTATTCTCTTAGCGTAGTTGTTTCTTTTGCAGTTTTTCCACTCATAGCAGTTATTTTTGCAGCAAGAGATTATAGCGCTAGAAAACAAATAAAATTTGATTTTATGGGGAGTTTATTATACAGATTGATTGTTGTAGCTTGCCTTTGGGGAATCATATTTATAGTAAATATGCTGCTTGGCGTATTGAGATATGATTTTACGCAGTTTTTAGCAACATTAGTGCTTCCTTCAATCTTGGTTTTTAATGTATTTATCAGCTTATTTTTATACAAGGGTTTTTTAAACTCAGGAAGATTTAATGTTAAAAACTAACCAGCCTTTAATTAACCTCACTTAATTTGTGAGGTTTTTTTCTTTTTTCTATCCTTTTTTGAATTAAATTAATCCCAACAAATATTAAAATTGTCAAAACAATTAATCCTATCCACACAGGTATACCCCATCCACTAAACGGAATAATTTGTCCGCTTCCTAAAAATGAAGTCACTCCAATCATTATTGGTCTTGTCAAAATCAAAGTAAAAAAGAAAAACTTGAATGACATTTCACTTACACCTGCCAACAAGCAAATCATATCATCAGGAAAAAATGGAAACAACAGCATAACAACAAACATTCCCTTATGTTTTTTTCCTATATAATGCCCATATTTTTCAACTTTCTTTTCTCCAAACATCCATAATGCAAGTTTTTTTCCAAAAGTTCTGCCAATAAAAAATGAAATTATTGACCCTATTATTACTCCTATGGATACCATAATAAATGTCCAAAATGATCCATAAATAGCAACGCCTGCCAAAATAGTGACAACTACTGGTATAGGAATAATAGCTGCTTGCAAAATCACAATAGCCATATAAACAAGCACGCCCCATTGCCTTGTGCTTAAAACAAAGTTTTTGATTATCGAAAAATCTCTAAAGATATAGATAGCACCTGTAGCATTTAGAATAATATATGCAATTAAAATGAAAGCAGCTATAATAGACGCAACCAAACATATTTTATGAATTTCTTGTTTTTGTACTGACGGAACACTTAAAGTTAATACTAATAAAACCATAACAGCTGCAACTTTATACAAAGGCTTTAAATGCGCTAGAAAAATACAAGCCAAAACAACCATGCTTAAATTCAATGAAACAAATATAATGTTTATAATATTCTTTTTTGCTAAAGCGCTCACACCTTTAGTTTATGATAAAAATGCGCTAAAAATTCTTAATTTCTTCTCTTGCAATTTTATCACATCTATTATTCAATTCATTATCAGCATGCCCTTTTACCCAAATTACTTCTATATTATGATTTTTACTCAAAGTCAAGTATTGTTTCCACAAATCCACATTTTTCACTTCTCCCTTACTTGCCGTTCTCCAATTTCCTAAAATATCTGAATTCTTTTGCCAATTATTTAGCCATTTTAATTTTATAGCGTTAACAAAATATGCTGAATCACTATATATTTTGACATTACAACTAGTCTTTAAAGCTTTTAAGGCCTCAATAACCCCCATTAACTCCATTCTATTGTTTGTAGTATCTTTTTCATACCCGCTTAATATTTTTTCTGCCCCATTACAAATCAAAATTGCAGCCCAACCACCTGGACCTGGATTACCGCTGCATGCTCCGTCCGTATAAATAGTCACATTTTTCATGATTCTAAAGAAAAACTCCCTTTAAATTATGGATATTGAAAATTATAAAAATCTAGACTTAACAAAGCAATAAAAATACCCATAAAGATATTTTTTTATAATTTTATTTTAGCAAATTTAAATTTTGCTTGTCAAACAATTGACTTATTAAAAAAAACTTTATATAATAGTATTCATAATCTCAAAGGAGCATGGTATAGAGGTTGTGCCCTGGTCTCCAAAACCAGTGAGGTGAGTTCAAGTCTTACTGCTCCTGCCATATAAGACCTCCCGTATGTCGTACCGAAAATGTGCGTATATGGGAGGTTTTTAATTGTTATTTTGTAGATACACGACGGCATTTACCGAAACTTGCAATAATTATGTAGACAAATGGGAACAGACTTTTTCAAGTTTTCAAATGCAAACAAATGGAACAGCAAAAATATCATTTTTCGTGATTTTTTCATAGGACGGGACTTGAGCTATTTACTGAAAACAAATGCTTAATTGCTTGCAATATTCAACAAGTTTTGATATGCTTTTTAAGCAATGAAAACAACTTTAACAAAAATAAATGAACTGTTGCAAAATAATGGTTATGAAGAGAGGTTTGTTTTAGAAATTGACAGTGAAAATTCTGAATTTCTTACACTTTATCACAAGTCGGATAAGCAAAAGAAAATAGATTTCGTTATTTTTGACAATGAAAATGGTGGCGAAACTTTATTTTATCTTGATTCACATTATCATTTTGATTATTTTGAAAACGAAATTGATATCGAATATCTATTCTACAAAGTGCGCAATATCCTTGACAATAAGATTGTGAGTTTTTATAAAACGGATAAGGAAAATCAACCTATTTCTTGTGGTGATACTTTATTAGATTTAGATGTTAATTCTATTGAATATGGGGCTCAAGAAAGAGACTATTTGGATAATCCGAATATAATATTTCAATCATGGCTTGGAAATTTAACAGAAAATGAAAAACTTTTTGTTATAGGTGCTGAATACACTGAAATGCCAGAAATTGCAGTAAAGAGATATGAGAAAGAATTTTTGAGTGGTCCGTATCATGAATTCGGTATTATAGAGAAAATTGACCAATCAAAAGATTATGAAAAATACGAACCAGACAAGTATAATGTTATTAAATTTCCAGATAATTTGATTGATGAGTGGTTTCCTGAAATTCGGAATTTAAGTGTCTATTTTCACAAGCTGTCACGCCCTGAAAAAGGACTTACAAGACATGGAATAACGCTAATCCCGCCGGAATCTTTGGATATGCTCTATAACATTGTTGATAAAAAGACTCGGCATGTTTTTTGTTCTACTAGACTAAACATTTTTGAAACTAAAACAAAACTTTTAGAAATGATACTAAAAGCCAACGATGAAAAAAAGTTTATCATACATTTCGGTGTTTAGTTTTGTAAAAAAGACTTTTTGGAGCATACACACATATGGTTGCAAACAATGAAATATCGGACAGTTTTTAATGGACTGTCCGATATTTCATTTATTATTGTAAAACATAATAATTTTTTTCAAATTGATATTGATTTGGAGTTATTATTCAAAATTTCATGCATAAAGTTGAATGCTCTACTCAAAAAATATGACACATATAAATATCCTGCATCATTTTTTGCTAGTTTTTAATCCTCATTTCCAACCTATCCAGCTGCACCTTTAACTCATTAGGTAATTTACCATCATTTATTTTTGTATAAAATGCTTTTATCTCCTCAATCTCTTTTGCCCACTCTTTTTTATCCACATTCATCAATTTGTTCATTAAATCACCATTTAACCCTAAACCTTCTATATCCAAACCACCTTCATTAGGCATAAGACCAATCTCCGATTTTTTTACATTCCCATCTTTCCCCTCACATACATCATACATCCAATCCAACACTCTCAAATTCTCCCCAAAACCAGGCCACATAAATTTGCCATGCTCGTCCGTCCTAAACCAATTTACACAAAAAATCTTTGGTTGATGCTTAATCTTTTTGCCCATATCAATCCAATGTTTAAAATAATCACCAACATTATAGCCAATAAACGGAAGCATCGCCATAGGGTCACGCCTTGTCACACCTACAACACCGCTTTGCGCTGCAGTCGTAGAAGACCCAATCGTAGACCCAATAAACACCCCATGATCCCAATCAAATGCTCCATATACTAATGGGACAGTGTCATTACGCCTGCCGCCAAAAATAATCGCATCAATAGGCACTCCTTTAGGGTTATCAAACTCAATACTAATCGCAGGCGAGTTTTTACAGCTTGTAGTAAACCTTGAGTTTGCATGCGCCCCAGTCTCTTTAGAATTACAATCAAATTTTTCACCTTTCCAATTCAACGCATTCTTAGGGCACTCTTTGCCCATTCCTTCCCACCAAACTGTATTATTATCTAAATCATGCACAACATTAGTAAAAATAGTGTCATGCTCTATCGCTTTCATCGCATTAAAATTAGTTTTTTCACTAGTCCCTGGAGCTACTCCAAAAAAACCATTTTCTGGATTCATTGCCCACAATCTGCCATCATCACCCACTCTCAGCCATGCAATATCATCACCCACACACCACACCTTATAACCTTTTTTCAAATATTTCTCTGGCGGCACAAGCATTGCAATATTAGTTTTTCCGCATTGAGAAGGAAACGCAGCCAAAAAATATTTAATCTCACCATTTGGTTTTTCTACACCCATGATGACCATATGCTCTGCCATCCAGCCTTCATTCCTTGCTTGGTTAGAAGCTATTCTTAAAGCAAAGCACTTTTTTCCTAATAAGGCATTTCCGCCATAGCCGCTGTTTATAGACCAAATTTCATTGGTTTTTGGAAAATGGCAAATATATCTATCTTCAGCATTTAATGTACAAGTACTATGCAAGCCTCTAACAAAATCGTTGCTATCACCCAATACATCCAAACATTCTTTGCCTGCCCTAGTCATTATTGCCATGTTTAAGACTACATAAGCAGAATCAGTAATCTCTATACCCACCTTAGCAAATTCTGACCCAACAATACCCATACTAAAAGGAATAACATACATCGTGCGCCCCTTCATGCTATCATTAAACAGTATTGATAATTTATTTTTAGCCTCATTAGGTGCCATCCAATTATTAAGCGGACCTGCATCTTCTTTTTTTTCCGAACAAATAAATGTCCTATCCTCAACCCTAGCAACATCATTTACTGCACTTCTATGTAAATAACACCCAGGCATAATCTCTTGATTTAATTCAATCAACTCACCAGTTTTTAAGCATTTGTTTCTAATTGTATTCAGTTGTTCTTTTGATCCGTCAATCCAAATTATCTCACTAGGATTCAATAATTTGGCACTTTCATCAACGAATTTTAGCACTTGCTTGTTTTTTGTTAAAGGTTTGTTCGACATATATTCTTCTCTCCTATATGCGTGTATTTAAAAAAAACTCCACATATTTAAAGAATAACATGACAAAGTTTTTTTTGCAAGTGATTTAGCTTAATGTTTATGGTTAATTATGTGTTTTTAACAATCATACAATATACCTATGTCTTTACTATATAAAGGCTTTGACCTGATTTCTCTTGCAACTTTTAATATAGCCCTTTTTTCTATTCTAGACACATACGACCGTGATATATTTAATTCTTTTGCAATTTGCAGCTGTGTCATTGCACGCATGCCTATTCCATATCGCTTTTTTAATATATCTTTATCCCTATCAGATAATACACTTTCTATCACATGCACAATTGCCTCATAAAGCATTTTGATTTCAATTTTATTCTCAACGCTTTCTTGTTTAGCAGCTAAAACATCAATTAAAGCTATTTCATTGCCATCTTTATCAGTACCAACAGATTCAAATAAACTTGCTGTGCATTTATTTTTTTTGTTGCATCTAATGTGCATCAAAATTTCATTTTGAATACAACGACCACAATAAGTAGCTAAGCCGCAACTGTGCCCAAACTCATAAGTCTCAATACCTTTGATTAAACCTATTGTCCCTATTGAAATCAAATCATCTGCCTCACCTGCATTAGAAAACTTTTTGACCACATGAGCCACAAGTCTTAAATTATGAGTAATCAAGGTCTCCCTTGCTTCCATGTCACCAGTTTTTGATAAAACCAGCAGCCGTTTTTCTTCATTAGGTTCTAACGGCTCAGGAAAAGTACCCTTGTTGCCAACAAAGGATGCAAAGCAAAAAATCCTACTTAAAAATGCTAAAAAACTTTCAACTATCATGACTAAGATATATATGTCAAAAATTGTCGAAAGTTTACTTACTGCTTGCCTATATTTTGCTTCATTAGCTTCTTTTTTTCAATATTTTTATTGCACGCTTATGACCTTTATTAGCCGCAAGTTCAAAATAACCCATAGCCCTTTGCTTATCTTTAGCAACACCCATACCCTTTAAAAAGCATAATCCTATATTATATTGTGCTGAAGGCTCACCTAAATTAGCAGACTCCTCAAATAATTCTAATGCCCTAACTCTGTCTTTGATGCATCCCTTTCCATTAAAATACAATATTCCTAAATTTAAAATAGCACTTGAATTGCCGCCGCTTGCAGCTTTTTGATACCAATCTATACCTAAAGCCAAATCCTTTTTAACTCCTTTCCCATCAGCATAACATGCACCCATTTCAAATTGAGCTCCAGCATGTCCGTTTTCTGCCGCACGTCTAAACCACTTAATAGCCTTGTCATTATTGCGAATAATATTTTCACCCTTAGCATAGCAAATTGCCAATTTATACATCGCTTCTAAATCCCCAATTGCTGCATCATTTTTAAGTTTATCAATATCTATTTTATCATTTGATTTTTTTTCTCCGTCTTTTTCTAAAAAATTCAAAAATTTAAACTTTTTTACTAATTTTATAGCACTTTTGTGATTCTGATGCGCCGCTTTTTGAATCAAATGCATTCCTTTTTCCCAATTTTTTATTAACCCTAATCCTTTCATATAACATAACCCAAGCATAAACTGACCATGCGCATAATCTTTATCTGAAGATAATTTAAATAACTCTACAGCTTTTTTTATATCTTTTTTAAGCCCGCCCTTACCCTTTAAATAAAACCAGCCTAAATTAACTCGTGACCCGTCATCACCTTTATTTGCAGCCTTTTTATACCATGCCACAGCTTTTATAGCATCTTTTTTAAAATCTCCCTTGCCTTTTTCATATGCCCATCCAATACAATGCTGTGCGCTGGTATGACCTTGACTTGCTGCTTTATAATACCATTCTACAGCCAGTTTTTCATCTTTAGGCAAAATTTCACCATTATCATAACAATAACCTATACCATACTCGGCATCCATATCTCCTTCATTTGCCTTGATTTTCCACTCTTGTACTATTTGTTCAGTAATTTCATCAGGAGTCTTATTAGATTTTTTATACTTATCAAGCGCTAGTTTTGCATTAACATCACCTAATTCTGCTGCTTTATTCCACCACTCAACTGCTTTAACAACATCTTTTTCTACTCCAAAACCATCAAAATAGCAATTTCCCAAATAATACTGAGCTCGTTTATTGCCCAACTCTACTGATTTTTCAAACCACTCTACAGCTTTTTGTGCATCAATTTGAGTCCCTTCACCTGTATAATAAATTTGACCTAAATTGCAAGCTGCTTCATGAGAGTTTTTTTCAGCAGCCATTTTATAATATTCAAAAGCTTTATTTAAATCTTTGTCTACACCTTGACCTAATGAATAGCAAATCCCTAATAAATTTAAAGAATCCTCATCACCTTTATCTGCTGCTTTTTTATACAGTTCCACAGCAATTTCAAAATTTGGCTCAACTCCTAATCCTTTGTGATAAAGCCTTGCTAAATTATATTGTGCACTTGTATAGTCTTGATTTGATGATTTTGTGTACCACTCAAACGCTTTTTGCTCATCCTTATCTATGCCCGAACCATATTGATATAATATACCCAAAATATACTGCATTTTAGCATCACCATGCTTTGCCGCTTGATAAGTGTATTTAAAAGCTTTTTGATCATCTGGTTTTATTTCAGCTTTGCCCTTGCGATAAATTGCCGCTAAATCATGTAAAGCATCAAAATAATTTTGTTCTGCTGCTTTTTCATACCACTCTATAGCTTTGAAAATATCTTTATCTAATCCGCCATTTCCAAAATAATAACAATCGCCCAATTGATATTGAAAAGCTGCATCACCTTTATTCGCTAATTCTATAATACTATCTATATCAATTTTTGCTTTTTCTTCTTTGGATTTAGTTAAAATTTCCAAAGATTTTTTTGCTTTCTCATGCCCGCTTTCAGCCGCCTTTTTAAACCATGCAATTGCTTTATTTTTATCTTTTTCTACTCCCTCTGCATAAACATATGCTAGTCCTAAATGATATTGAGCGTCAGCGTGTCCTTTTTGTGCTGCTTTTTCATACCATTTTACAGCTAAAACAAAATCTTTTTCTACTCCCTCTCCTATATAATAACAACTTCCCAATAAATATTGTGCTTTTTCATCATCCTTATTCGCCGCATCTAAAAAAAACTGGGCTGCCTTTTTCTCATCTTTTTCTACTCCATTTCCTGCTCTATACATAAGCCCTAGATGATATATCGCATCAATGTTTCCTAATTTAATAGCCTTTTGAAATAATTCAGCAGCCTTTTTATAATCTTGCTTAATTTCTAACCCGCTATTATACATAAAACCAAGCCAATATGCACTATATGCATGCCCTAACTCTATTGCACGATTAAACCATTTAATAGCTTCATCATACAATTGTTTAATCTCCTCATCACCGATTTTATCACAATTATAATAATAATATGCTAAATTACAAGCCGAACTGCTATGCCCTATATTAGCTGCCTTTTCATATAATTCTAAAGCTATTTTTATATTCTTACTAACTCCCTCACCATTATCATAACAAACAGCTAAATTATGTAACGCATGATAAAAACCTTGTTCTGCTGCTTTAGCATACCAATTAGCTGCCATTTCAAAATCTTTATCTGTGCCTAATCCATTATAATATGCTGCTCCAAGATTATTTTGGCTAAAAGCACAACCCTTATTTGCCGCTTTTAAATACCATTCATTAGCCTTTATATAGTCTTGTTCATATCCCAAAACACCAAATGCAAACATAACTGCCATCTCGCTTTGCGCCACTATATCATCATTATTAGCTTGATCAATCGGATAATTTTGTGCTTTTGCTTTTTCTAGCCATTTGCTTGCTAATGCCATGTTTTTTTCTATGCCTAACCCAAATTGATAACTTAAACCCAGCCTAAACTGTGCTGCCGCATGATTTGCATTTGCCGCCTCTTCAAAATATTTTTGCGCTAAACTTCTATCTAATGGCATACCATTAAGCCCTCTAGAATAATCTAAACCCATCTTAAAAATGCTATCTAAATTTTTGTCATTTAAAATTTTCATATGTTGTGTCCTCAATTATTATTGTATCAAATTGCTATATAAATTGCAAACAATTACTCATACTTTTAATGTGTCTCCTTTTTGATTGCATTTTTTTATAAAGCATAATGAAAGTATAGCACACAAAAATATAAAACATGTCGCTTATAATGCGACAATTAAATACTAAGCACTCCTTGCCCAAAAGCATCAAGTGCTGCATTGATTTCTAATATATTATAAATCTTATTCTCAATAAAATATCTAATAATTAAATCAAATTTAGAACTAAAAGATAATGTAAACCCTGCTTTACCAATCAAATCCAGACATTCATCTAGTTTTAATTCAAGCGCAACAGCCAAAGCAATAGCAGTATTTTTAGAAGGTTTATAATCACTGTCGCTTCTGATTTTAGAAAATAATCGCCTATCAATAAATACTTTTTTATAAATATCACTGTCTAAAACACCTTTAGCATCTATAAATTTTAATACACTTTGAGAAAAAGTCTCTTGCCTCTCATTTATTAAATCATCTAAGCTTCGAGATACCTCTCGTTCAGCAGACATCCTTAAAAAAGACTGGTCGTCAATATTTTCTTTTTTAATTTTTTGCTTGATTCTTGACTTGCTACTATCTTTTTTAAACTTCTTGTCCTTATCTATATCTACTTTTTTATGCTCTTTTGATGATTGAAATTGCTCATAAATTTCATAAGATTTTAATGATTCAGAAAAAAAATCAAATTCACTCTCACAAATAAATTCATTATCAATGTATTTTTCTAATTTAATAAAAAGCTCAGTATTTAATTTATATTTCATAATATCTTATCCTCACAAAAATATATACCATAAAAATTTATTTATTGTCAAGCATTAAATTTAATATAGCAAAAAAACCTTGTTCAATTTAAACAAGGTTTTTTAATTTTTATATATATTCTTTTGCTTTTTCATCACCTTTTAAAACACGCAACGCCGCACATGCTAATGCCCACATTTCATCCTCACCTGGATATGCATAAACAGGAGCAATGAATTCAACTTTATCCTTAATATATCTAATTACATCTTTACTATGCGCTATACCGCCAGTCAAAAGTATCGCATCAATTTTACCTGAAGTGATAGTAGAAAGAGCGCCAATTTCTTTTGCAATTTGATAGCAAAATGCATCTAAAGCTAAGCGTACATCCTTATCAGTTTTTGCTCTGCCTTCTAACTCTACAAAATCATTAGATTCAAAATACGCTACTAAACCACCCTTACCCGTGATAATCTTTTTCATATCATTTTCCGAATATTTCCCACTAAAGCATGCTTTAATAATAGAACCCATCGGAAGCGACCCGCTTCTTTCAGGAGCAAAAGGACCATCTCCGTCAAGAGCATTATTTACATCAATTACTCGTCCGTTAGAATGCAAACCCACAGACACACCTCCGCCCATATGTGCAACTATTAAATTTACCTTTTTATAGTCAATTTTTTTATCAGAACAATACAGTCTAGCAATAGCTTTTTGATTTAGTGCATGAAATATTGATTTTCTTGGAAATTCTGGATGCCCTGAAATTCGTGCCACATCTGCCAATTCATCAACTACAACAGGATCTGCGATGTACGCAGGCACTCCCAAAGTTTTTGCAATAGAATTAGCAATTAATCCACCAAGATTTGAAGCATGCTCACCTTGAACACCAATATGTAAATCCTTAATCATATTGTCACTTATAATATAAGTGCCGCCTTCCATAGGTTTTAAAAGACCACCCCTGCCTATTACACCATTAAGTGACTTTAATTCAATACCTTTTTCTTCTAGCGTTTTTAAAATTACACTTTGCCTAACATCAAATTGATCAGTTAGTTTGTTAAATTTTGCTAATTCTTCGGTACTATGCTTAACATTTTCTTGAAACACCCTTTCTTCATTGTCATATACAGCTATTTTAGTTGAGGTAGAACCTGGATTAATAGATAAAATTCTTATTTTTTTCATAATTTAATATAATCTCCTTTTAAATTGTATAGCTAGATTCAAAAAACCTAGCCTAAAACAAGGGCAGTGTCCAAATGACACCTTTTTTATAGTATAGTAAAAATACTTCGTCTTTCAGTCGTCTGCATGAAATGGATGAGCTAACCCAAAAAAGCCGAACCTCTAAGTGAGGGAAGTGGGCTTTAGTCCACCTTTTTTACAACTTATTTCCCCCTAAACTTCCGCCCAATGCAATTGAGATAAGTTTATTTTCTGCACTATCTGCACGAGAAGTTAATATTATAGGTGCATTTGCTCCTATAATTACTCCGCCTACATGTGCTTTAGAGAAAATTGTAAGCGATTTATATAAAACATTTGCGCTGATTATTTCAGGACAGAATATAATATCAGCATCCCCTGCTACAGGATGGTTTATTCCCTTTGTTTTTGCAGCCTCAGGTGATACTGCATTGTCTAAAGCAAAAGGTCCACCTATAATGCATCCATCAATTTCTTTAGATTCATTCATCTTGACAAATTTTTCATATTCAAGCGTAACAGGCATTTTTTCATCGACATGCTCTTTAGCGCAAATTAAAGCAACCTTAGGAAGCTTTATCCCAAGCGACGATACTGCTGATACCGCATTTAAAATGATATCTTTTTTGTCATCAAAATTTGGATTTATATTAAGTGCTGCATCAGTCATAAACAATGGTTTATGATAAGTAGGCACAAAGAACATGGCTAAGTGAGACAATTTTCTGGATCCTCTTAAACCGCAATCTTTATCAAGAACAGCTTTTAATATAGTAGAAGTTTCTACTTTGCCTTTCATAAGAGCACTTGCCTTGCCTTCTTTAACAAGCTTAACTGCAGTTTTTGCACTTGAAACATCACAAGACTCATCAAATACTTCAAATTTTTTAGCATCTAAGCCTATCTCTTTAGCAATTGCTGATATTTTTTTAGCATCACCAATCAAAAAAAATTCAGCAATATTCAGTTCAAGTGCCTGTTTAACTGCACTAAGCACACTATCATCGTGAGCACCTGCAATTGCAATGCTATTTTTCTTCAATCCTACAAAATTTTTAAGTAATTTCTCTATCATAATAAATAAAGTATATCATAAAATGTTTTTGCAATCAAGTAATTTTTATATAATTAACCCCTATAATAGAATAAATTTTTAGTACAATTTTTAAATAATAATCAATTCAAATTACAAAAATTGAAATAAAAAAGGTTTGCTTTGCAAACTTCCCTCGCTTGCTAGTAGCTCGGCTTTTTTGAGTTCGAGTATTCTCAAACACAGGGTATTTTTCTTATACTATAAAGAAAATATCTTCATATCAACCTTATCACCTATAAAACCTACACCCTCATCCTCTAACAATTTACGATGAACATCTATCCCTCCAAAAGCAAAAGCAGAACTTAAGCTCCCATCTTTAAAAACAACCCTATGACAAGGAATAGTTTCTGGATCAGGATTATTGTGCAGCGCATAACCTACCTGCCTTGCACACCCATTAAATCCTGCTAACGATGCAACTTGCCCATAACTTGCAACCTTGCCTTTTGGTATACTTTTAACAATTTCATAAAAAGCTGAAAACATTTTATTATCTCCCCACAGAGTAGTTAACAAGAAGTATTAATAACCCTTGTCGGCAGGCGCAAAACACCATTGCTAGCAAGCATTTTTGCCTCTAGAATAAAGTACTAAATGTGAAAAATTAATTATATATTACAAAGCATAATGGTGTCAAATTAATTTAATAGTTTAATTAAAACTATAATATATCAAATACAACCTTAACTGTAGCAAAAACTTCAATATCATTATGCAATACTTGAGTATAACCAGCACTTGCCATGTGAGGCACAGCAGAATAATCATGTCTAGTAAATCCAAAATGATGATTAGTTTCTTTAATAGCTACAATTCTTATATTATCAAAACCAATTAATTTTGATAAAACCATAGCTTTTTGTTTTGCATCCTCAACTGCCTTAATAAGCGCATTATTATATGCTTTAGAATTATCCTCAACACCAAACTGAACACCATTTATTATATTTGCACCTGCAGCAGTAGACAAATCAATAATTTTACCAACAGTAAAGATATCTCTAACTTTTATACTAAGTTGATTACTAACTCTATGACCTAAAAATCTTTGACCAAAACTATAATCGTATTCTGGATATATATTAAACCAATTTGTATTTATATCCTGCTCATCAATATTTTGAGTTTTAAGAACCTTTATCAAACTTTCTACGATTCTAGTATTTTCCTGTTGTGCTTGCTCAAGATTTATGTTTCTAGTTTCAATGCTTAGATTAATACTTGCAAAATCTGGCTTAATTTTAATAGCTCCTGTTCCTGTTAAGATTATACCACTATGTTGATTATGATTTATTGATGTATTGAACATATCACAATCGCATGCATCAACTAACAATGCAGAAAAAGAATTAATGCTTAAACCTAAAGTCAAAATTAAAATACTCAATATTGATAAGGTCAAAATATATTTTTTCATGATTATAATTTGACCAAAAATTACCAAAAATATGCAACTTAAAGCTTATACAATTAAAACATAAAATTATAGTAAATTTAATCATACTCAAACGGTTATAATATCTACATGCAAGCAGTTTTAAGAATATTACTTTTTTCAAGTATTGCTGTCACATATTTATTTGTAATGGCAAAATTATTAGGCAAAAAGCAAATTGCACAACTGGATGTTATTGATTATATGCTGGGTATTGCAGTAAGCTCAATAGCCGCAGAAATGGCTACTGATATGTCAGATACGCCCTTTTGGCATTATCTTGTTGCTATGACTTTTTTCTTTGTACTGAATCTTTTAATAATATTTTTAGAAAGAAAAGGACGATTTATAAAAAAGTTTTTAAAAGGTGTTCCACTTATGGTAATTTATGAAGGTCAAATAAATTATAAAGCTCTTAAAAAAAGTAAAATGGATATAAATGACTTAATATCTAAAAGTCGTGAAAAAGGCTATTTTGATTTATCAGATATAGAATATGCAGTATTTGAAAATAGCGGTGCTTTAAGTATAATGCCTAAAGGATTGCTAAAGCCTGTGGTCGTAGAAGATATAGAAACCGTCACACCAAAGCCTGCTAAGCTTCCTTGTTATTTGGTTGATGATGGAAACATTACTTATTCAACTTTGCAAGTTATAGGTAAAAATGTAAGTTGGCTATATCAAAAATTAAATATCACTACTAAAACAGAACTTAAAAATATTATCCTGGCTGTATATGACCAAGAAAGGGATGTTATTGCCGTAAGCAAAAAAAAATAGATTTATGCTTTTATTTTTATACAATAATTTTTATCGTAGTATCATCTTTTATAGTTTTTACATAGATTGAATTAAAGCTATCTAAAAAACTATAAAGGAGTTAATGTAAAATGTCATCAAATTTCAATCCGCCAAATCGTTCACCATCACCGCATGGAGCAGTAAGACCACCTACCCCGCCAAAACCTAATCCCACACCACCATCAAGACCTCAACCTCATCGTCCCCATCCGCCAATGCCTCCGCCTCCACAAGGTCCAAGACCACAAAGACCAAACTGGCCACACGGAAGACCGCCTCAAAGACCCCCTATGCCTAATGCGCCTAGACCACCGCACCAATCGGCATTACCTTTTGGTTTCTCTATTCTATCTCAAGCAAGAATTGGAATAATATTTTCTCCACATCGCTCTGTTCAAAGATGGTCGATGAGATTTTCACAGCCAATTGATAGAATACCAAATAATACTTTTATTTGGGTATTTGGAGAAAGAAACGGTTGGTCATTAGTTCATTTCAATGGTCAGTTTGGATTTGTAGATTCAAGGTTTGTATTTTTAATTTAATTAATATATCAAATTCATCTACCAAATTATTAAACCATACCTAACTCTAACATACATATTTTTTGCTCTACTAATATAATGCACCTGATAAATATTATCTTCATATAATATTTAATGCTAAATTGTTTTAATTTTAATTTATGTAATTTAACTGAATGTGATGTGCTTTCATTAAATACTTTAATCACAAGAGAAATTATGTGTAAGGTTAAAGATACTGATTCTTTGAATTTATTGGGCGATTTATTCTCAGCAATAGGCGCAAATTTAAATATGCTAGCAAATAGACGCCAATATCTAGAAGAAAATATAGAAAACTAAATATTTTTAAGTTTCTATTTTATGATTGTATCTAAAAGCTTTGCCCTAACCCCACCTCAAAGACTACATAAAACAGAAAAAAATAAAGATGACATTCTGTAAGAATCTCATCTTTATTAAAAAATGTTCTGCATTATAAATAAAATCCATTTAAGAGGTTTCGTGACCATTGACTAAAATCTCAAAAATAACAATTTAATTTTTTTGTCATCTTGAGCACAGCGAAAGATTCCATCTTTATATTCTCCTTAACCTGCAACCCGCCATCTATCGTTTCTATAGCGGTTTTTTTGCATGCCAACAATCTCAAAAAATGATTTTTCCTGGTGCACAAATAAATTTTCCTTAAAGAAAAAACGCCATTATTCCATAAATTATAAGTGCTGTTCCTGCTATTACAGGACCTATAACAGGCGGAAGACGGCGCAAGTATTTTGCAAAAAAGAATGTGACACTGCAATAGATAAGATGTGCAAATCCCACTGTCAGCGGTATTAAGATTGTTGTTGTATTAAGCACAAGAGTTAAACCAACAGTGATAAACATAGCTTCAACGCTCATTAATATTCCTGTTATTATTATACTCTTGGTCGGAAGAGTTTTTTTAACAGAAGAAATAACACTGCTGCTATACTTAGAATCAAAAACTGTATTATTGTATACACTTTCATTTTCAACAATTTTTTTTGCATGTCTCCGCTCAAAGGCTAAATAGTATACGATAGTTGCGCTACCTAAAAGAATAAATAGTATACCTATAACTACATCTAGTTCGATATCTATTCTATCACCTATCCAAATACCCAAGCCATATCCTAAAAAGCAAAGCCCTATCAATACAGTATTGATTATTAACAAATGCCAAAATTTACATTTCTTTTGAGAACCAAAAGATATACCTATAAATAATGCATCAATGGACACTAATAGTCCAGATAAAACTGCAATCCACATACTAACTACTTTATATGTTAAATTGTTTTATGCTGTGACTAATGTTTATTTTTCGGTACAATAAATATTTTCTAAACATATTATGGCTAAGATGGAGGATAATTGTACAAATGATATTAGAAGCATTTTTATTAACACTTGCTATCTCAATTGATGCTTTTGCATCGGGATTTGCATACGGAACAAACAGAATTAAAATTCCTATTATTTCGGTTTTAATAATATCTTTTATAGGCAGTACTTTTTTAGGCATATCACTATTTTTTGGTTCTATTATCAGTCAAATTATTCCACCGATTATTGCTATTATAATTTGTTCAGTTGTTTTGATTGGCCTAGGATTATCCAAAATATTGGGCGGATTGATTAAACGCAAACTTGCAAAAAGAAAAAACACATTATTAAAAGTTTGTGGAGCACCCATTGAGGCCGACTTAGATCAATCAAAAATCTTATCTATAAAAGAAGCTTGTATTTTAGCTGTTGCATTAGCACTTGATGCTATGGCTGTCGGCATAGGTGCAGGACTCATAAACCCAAATATTAAGTTTTATTTGGTAATCATAAGTTTCTCACTTATTATGGATATTATTCTTTTGTCTTTAGGAACTTTTATCGGGAGCAAGATAGCTAAAAAATCTAAAATAAATCTTTCATGGCTAGGCGGTCTTATTTTAATAGGCGTTGCAATAATGAATATATTTCTTTAATTTAGATTCTTTTTTTATAATTATGCATCATACCACATATATAACATTATATAATCAATATGTACCATTACATACTGCCTTTGCAATAACAATACATCAAGTCTTACTTGCAAAATTGCCATATCACTATATTTAAATAATAGTCTATGGGGCATGTTTAATTTCATTAAATTATTATTGATATTTGCACCAAAATAAAAATTATTCAGTATATGTTTAGGAAGTCCAGTACTAGCATCAATCTCCCATCCAGCAAGCATATGTAAACCCATAGTTGGATGACCTACCCATCCCCAGTTGTTAACCCAGCCGTTTGTACTCATAAATGCATTAAGTGCACTTAAAAGATTATCATTACAATTAAAAATATAATTTTGTGAAAAACCCCACATCATAAAAAGATTGCTGTTGCCATAATTATTTGAAACAACCAAGCCATTCCACCAATTTGATATAAATCCAGCAATAGAACCAGCATTAAAATAACAAACAACTCCAGCATTAAAATTATTTATTATTTGCACATTATCAAATAAACTCATCCCAACAATTCCGCCAACCCAGCCACTGCCAGTTATTATATGCCCTAAGTTATAATTATTCACCACAACACTATGACTATAAATAAGTCCAACTATACCGCCAACAGCCTCTCCTCCTACCATTAACATTCCCATATTAGCGCTGTTGATTACCAAAGAAAACTCCATAGCCCCTAAAATGCCGCCTATAAAATTTACATTCCAATTACTGCAGCAGCTAAAAATATACCCATAGTTTCGACTCTCGCTGATTGCACTATGCATTATAAATCCAGCAATTCCGCCTATATAATCTGCCGCCAACACACTACCGTCATTAATAAAATTATTAGCATAAATGTTTCCTGAATTACTGCTGCCCGCAACACTAGAAAAATACATTAACCCCACAAGCCCGCCTGTATTATTTGCTGTTACTCTAATCACAGTATCACTATGCACATTAATAACACTCCCCCACATCATACTCCCAACCACACTGCCAGTATTCTCACCACCCACAACAAAACTATCCTCAATCCTCAAATTCTCTATTGTTCCTCCAAACATATGCCCAAATAACCCTTGACTATAAGCCCCCACACTCACCATTCCTCTTATGCTAAATCCGCCGCCATCAAACAACCCCATAAAAGGATTGTCTTGATTGCCTATCGGCGTCCATATATTTAAACCATAATATTCAACTAAATTAATAGCTTGCTGCCATGAAGAAACAAATAACTCCCAATTCTCCAGCATCAACATCATCCATAAATCACTCAAATCATTAAGGTAAATATCATTCACCAATACAAAATTAGACCACGCCAAATATGTATTTCCTACATTAACCTCTTGCGCCAAAAACACCAA
>WRAF01000021.1 GCA_009780325.1 Bacillota bacterium
AATTTTGTCATTCTGTAAGAATCTCTTCTTTACTCTTTATTCCGCTATACATATATACTCTTGTCACAATCTTTACAACATGACAAAAATAAGTATAGAAAAATAGGGCAAAAACCACAATAACATAACCATTAAACTTAAGTCATCCTCCTTCGATTTATCCAATCCCTAAAGATAGAACGGGACAAGCAACAATCTCTTTTTATAACACTCAAACAATTTGCAATTAACAATTTTTAAAAATAATCAACCCAAATAGTTTGCTTATTTATTTTTATTGTGTTATTATATATAAAAATCTTTTAGGGTGGATTAAAATGAATTTAACCAACAGAGCAAAAGGCATATCGGCTTCACTTACTCTTGCAATTACTGCTAAAGCTGCTAAAATGAAAAAAGAAGGTCTTGACATTATATCTTTTGGTGCGGGAGAACCTGATTTTGATACTCCTGATTTTATCAAAGAAGCCGCTATTGAGGCTTTAAATAAAGGTATCACTAGATATACTGATGCATCAGGCACACCTGATTTAAGAAAAGCAATAGCCTTAGACATCAAAAAAAATCAAGGTCTAGATTATGATTTTAACCAAATCATTGTATCAAACGGTGCAAAGCACTCTTTATACAATGCCCTTGCTGCAGTTGTGCAAAGCGGTGATGAGGTAATTTACCCTGCCCCATACTGGCTCACTTATCCAGAGCTAGTCAAACTATGTGATGCTGCTCCAATAGCAATTGATACTAAAAGTGCAAACTATAAGCTTACCCCTAGCCTGCTAAAAAAAGCTGTCACTAAAAAAACTAAAGCTATCATTTTAAATAATCCATCAAATCCAAGCGGAATAGTCTATACTAAGGATGAAATTTTTGCACTGGCAAAAGAATTAGAAAATCATAAAGATATTGTCATAATCTCTGATGAAATTTATGACCAATTATCTTATGAAACAAAGATTGTATCAATAGCATGCTATAGTGAAGCAATCAAAGCACGCACCGTCATAGTCAACGGTGTGTCAAAGTCTTATGCTATGACAGGCTGGCGTATCGGGTATACAGCTAGCACACTAGAAACAGCAAAAGCCATGGGCAATATCCAATCGCATGCTACATCAAATCCTAACAGTATTGCTCAATACGCAACGCAAAAAGCCTTGACTGACCCTAGAGGCGATGAATTTTTATCTAAAATGAACACCGTTTTTAAAGCTAGACGAGATATGATGGCTAAAATTATTAGGGATGCCGGGCTTAATATTATAAGCCCGGGCGGAGCATTTTATATAATGATTGATGTATCACCTTATTTTGGAAAAGAATTGAACGGAAGAAAATTAAAGGGAGCACAATGTATTGCAGAAATTTTGTTGGATGAAGCGCTTGTAGCAGTAGTACCATTAGAAAGCTTTGGCGCAGATAATTTTATTAGGCTAAGCTATGCAACTAGCGATGAAATGATTAAAAAAGGACTAGAAAGGATTGTGGGATTGTTAAAAAAACTGAAGTAAATTTTAATTTAGCGGGATTTTTCAATATTAAAGCAGGAGGATGCAAATGAAAAAATTATTAATCGGCATAATAACAATCATTATCATATCAACAGCGTTTATGTTTGTCGCCTGCGATAATAATGTCTCTGATATTAGCCCGCCAAGAGCCTTAAACAATCCCAATGCTATGGCTGAATATTTAAGAAACAATAATTGGGAAGAAGCAGCCAATATTCCTTACTTTGAGTAAAGTGATGTTGATATATGGAATACTTTTTATTATTGGCAAGAAGCTGTGCTTGTTTCAAATCTAACTCGCAGCAAAAATATAGTGATAGCTTTTATATATGAGAGTTATTATGAAAATCGATAAGTGATTAAATTATTATTATACTATAACTAGATTGCTTCGTAAAAATGTTATGCATTTTTCCTCGCAATAACGAGGGTGGGGCAAAAGGATTTATAAAATGGAAAATACAAATACAATAACTACTACAAAACAAAAAAGAGTTTTCTCTGGCTTAAAGCCAACAGGGCAACTAACTATCGGCAATTATATAGGTGCCATTAAAAACATGATAGAACTACAAAAAGATAACGACTGCTTTTATAGTGTCGTAGATATGCATAGTATTACGATAGATATTGAACCTGCTATATTACGCAAAAATTCTCTTGACATGCTTGCATTGTTTTTAGCGTGCGGGATAAATCCAGACAAAAGCACGGTGTTTATTCAATCGCATGTTAAAGAGCATGCAGAGTTAACTTGGATACTAAACTGCCACACCATGATGGGTGAAGCTAGGCGCATGATTCAGTTTAGAGAAAAGTCCAAAGAAAATAAACAAAATGTAAATGTGGGCTTATTTGATTATCCTGTTTTAATGGCAGCAGATATTTTGCTTTATCAGGCTGACCTTGTGCCTATCGGGAAAGACCAAAAGCAGCATTTAGAATTAGCTAGAAATCTAGCAACAAGATTCAACAACAAATACTCCCCTACTTTCACTGTACCTGACGGCGTTTTCAATAAAACGGGTGCTAAAGTTTTCTCACTTTTAGAACCAAAGTCTAAGATGGGCAAAACTGGAGATAATCCTAACGGAATAGTTTTCTTATTAGACAATAAAGACGATATCATGCGCAAATTTAAAAAATGTGTGACAGATAGCGAAACAGAGATTAAGGCTAAAACTACAAAGCCAGGAATAAGCAATTTGTTGACTATTTATTCTCAATTTAAAAATGTCACTATTAAAGAAGCAGAAAAAGAATTTGCTGGGTTTTCTTATGCAGATTTTAAACTAAGCGCAGGAGAGTGCGTGGCTGACTTTTTAGGTAAAATTCAAAAAGAATATAAACGCATTATTAATGACAAAGCCTATTTAGAAAGCATAATGAAAACTGGTGCAGAAAAAGCAAGACTAAGCGCTTATAGGACATTGGATAAAGTTAAGAAAAAGATAGGATTTATTGTTTAGTATTAATACGATAAAGCTATCTCTTAAATTATAAAAAACCACTAATAATAAATTTATGTACGGTTATGTATTACCCGACAAATCAATTATCAAAAATGAAGAGCAGGTATTATTTCATGCATTTTATTGCGGCCTGTGCTTTGCCATAAAAAAAAACTTTAACCAAGCCGCACGCTTTTCTATTAACTATGACGCCACTTTTTTTGCTATATTGGTATCCGACCAACTTGATTATTCCACCGACTTTTTAGAATGCCGCTGCATAGGCAATCCTATTCGCAAAAAACCTACCATACAAACAAATGACCTATTGTGCCGTATCGCTGATTTAAATATCCTGATGGCAGAGTGCAAAGCAGAAGACAATGTATTGGATAAAGAACTGCTTTCTAAGCCCGTCTACAGATTTTTCAAAAAACATGGAAACAAAGCTGCGATAAGAGAGCCTAAAATGGCTGAAGTTGTCAAAAGATACTATACTATACTTCGTGACTATGAAAAAAATAATGAATCATCCATAGACAAAGTTGCAG
Source organism: Bacillota bacterium (assembly GCA_009780325.1). GTDB lineage: Bacteria > Bacillota > Clostridia > Christensenellales > Pumilibacteraceae > WRAF01. Next base: position 3,514 of record WRAF01000021.1, read on the forward strand.
ATTGCTTTGCATCCATGATGAAAGATTGCGCTAGAATTTTATTAGAAGAAAAGGCAAATGAAAACAATCTGGGAATAATATATAATGTAGGCAAGTTTATATATTTAGCAGACGCATTAGACGATGTTTGCGAAGACCATAAAAAAAAGCGCTATAATCCGTTTTTAGCGGCTAGAAAATATATTAGCAGACAAAAATTCATACTAGATAACTATGCCGACTTAGAATTTTATTTCGCATCAACAGTCAATCGTGCTATAGAAAGTTTTAACTGTACAGCATTTAATCAAAGTTTTGGATTAATTGAAAATATTGTACATTATGGGTTAAGAAAAAAAGTAAAAGAACTATTTGAATCAGAGAAAAAGTTGAAAAAAGTTAGAGTTTAATTTAAAAAAAAGGAGTTATTATTCAAAATGCAAGATCCATACAGAATACTAGGTCTGCCAGCCGCAAGTCCTGATGAAATGTTAATTGCACGCTATCAAGAATTGCGTGCAAGGTTTTCTGAAGAACGCTTTTTAGAGGGCGAAGCAGGCAATGAAGGTGCAAGACGCTTAATGGAGTTAGAGGATGCATGGCAATTTATTAAGCAAGATATGCACAAAAGAAGCATGGGCGCATCACAAAATGCAGATGGTTCTTTTAATGCAGACGGGGGCTTAGTTATTGTTGAAGCTTTAATAAAAAGCGGCAGATTCACTGAGGCACAAAGTGAATTAGATTCAATTACTATCCGTGATGCCGAATGGCATTATTATCAAGCTATAGTATATTATAAGCGTGAGTGGCTGACAGAAAGCCGCAATCATTTAAACATTGCTATTTCACTTGACCCTAATAACACAAAATATCAAGAAGCGGCAGCACGCCTTAACAATGTTATGGGCAATCCAAATATCAACCCTCAATCAGTAGGCGGACAAGGAAACTTTAACAACATGCACGGAGGCCGCCCAGCAGAAGCAGCAGGCAATGCTTTATGCCGCTGTTGTCAAGCTTGGGCATGCATGGAGTGTTTATGCTGCTTTGCTTCAGGCTGCTGTAGATAAATCACAAAATTTATATTTTATTAAATCCCTCTACCTGCACCAAATAATTTATATGTCCCAAACAAAAAAACTGACATACACGGCAATAGCAACCTCAATAGCCGTCATTTCATTAGCCATAAGCGTATCTTTATCCATTCAATTAATTCCCATTCTTTTAGCTGCGCTATGCTTTTATATCGCTTTTGAATGCAGTATCATACATGGCTTTTTATCCATTGCCGCCACTCTTACTCTTACTTTTTTTATTGCAGGCGGACTAATCGCCGTCTTTATATTTGCTGCTTTCTTAGCCGCCCCCTACTCTATTTTAGCTTTTTCAATCAAAAAAATCACCTATTCAGCAAAAAAAACTATCCTAATCAGATTAGGGATAATAATAGTCTTTTTTAATATAATGTTTGCTTTAATCGTCTTTGCAATGCAGTCTTTTATGGGTGATTTTTTATTTGGAATAAGCCTAGAACATATATTTAATCTTTTAGATGGTATTATTATTGGATATATAGTTTTAGCTATACTGGGCACATTGCTCATGATTTTTTATGATATTAGTTTTATTGTCATAATAAAAACACTAAACAAACATCTGAGGTTTTTAAATGATCAGAAAAAGGATTAGCAATATAATAATTTTTTCTATTCTAGCAGCAGTACTTATCATTGCAGTTGCTTGGCTTTTTAGCTGGATTGGAGGAATCAGAAGAGAGTTTAGACAAATTTATTATGGAGGCAGAACAAGTGTATATTTTAGCATTGAAGAAGGTTTTGGCGGACAAGGCGGTTTAGAAAGGTGGCGTTTTAAGTTTGAATTGGATGGACAGTGGTTTACTGGAGTTACGACAGGCATTTATACTAGCACCGATATACAAGGACAACAGATTAGGTTTAGTACAGATGATATAGGTCATCCAATTACTTATCCTATAGGCGGAGAAGCGCTAGAGTGGGATTGCGATATAAGCGGCAGGACTTATTTTATTGTCGCCATGTCAAGAGAGGACGGGTATTTTGAGTTTTTTGAACCTCCGCATTTTGGTGCACCTTTGGTTGTTTTGGGGCTTCTATGTTTAGCACTTTTTGGTATAATTTTTAATTTGGTGTTTTTCTTAAAAGATAAGAATGTTGTTAAAAACGGGGTGTTTGCGTATGCACTAATAGAAGAAACATTTTGGTCAAAATGGGGGTCAAGACGTTGGATTGCGATTAGATTTAGGTATCAAGATGAACAAGAACAATGGAAAGAGGGAGTTTCTCATTATACATTCAGACCAGCGCAAATTGCATATTTAAAGAATTTAGAAGCCATAGGCATAAAGTATTTAAATGACAGAGCAGTAGTAGTGGAAAGATTAACAAATGCAGGACCAATAGACCCGCCATTTTAGATAAAGAGGATATACTTAACATATGCCCTCTTTATTTTCTCAATTATTCAATATTTTCTTGCTACTCAACTTTAATTTGCCTCATTATTTTGATTTTTTGGATTTTCATCACATGTTTTAGCAATTAACTCTATAATATCTATAGCCTTTTTATTAATCTGTACCGCTAGTTTTGCCAATTCTAGCATTATGCTTTCTTGAATTGTCATCGATGCTGTCTCAATTACTTGTTTTTGCATTTGGTTAACCTCTCAATAATATTAATATACAACTATGATAACATTAAAAAACACAATCGTCAATTAATTTAGTGTTATTTTATAACTATTTTACAACTATTTTTTAGTTGTAAAATAGTATCATATTGTATACACTATAGTTATGGATAATAACAAATCAGTCACACAAATTAGACTAGAAAAAGATACTCACATAAAAATTAAATATATAGCAGAAATAAAACTTCGTTCTCTTAACGCTCAAATGGAATATGCTATTGAAAAGTATATAAGAGAGTTTGAAAAAGAACATGGTGAAATTCTTATTCCAAAACCACAATAAATTTGCTGCTTCAAGCTTTAATCCTTATTATTAAATTATAAATATCACAGGTATTATTTTCTTCATAATCATAAAAATCCGATTGCATTTAAACCATACAGAAGCATAGGCATAAAGTATTTAAATGACAGAGCAGTAGTGGTGGAAAAATTAACAAATGCAGGACCAATAGACCCGCCATTTTAGAGATTTAACCCACTAAAAAATGAGAACAAGAAATATGTTTGTTCTCATTTTTTATTTATTGCAAACAATAGAGATTCTTCACTTTAACAACTAGCATACAAATAGGAAATAAAGAAGAGATGCTTACAGCATGACATAATTCAATTTAAAGTTGAATAGCAAGCATCTTTATATGATAATTCAAATTTATGTCATGCTGTAAGCATCTCTTCTTTAAACAAGAAACTCTGTATCATGACGCGTCATGCCAATAGCTAGATTACACTAAAACAAAACACTCTTTAATCTGCATTATTATTCTTCTTTAATATTTTCCACGCTGTCTTCGCTTTCAATACTTAAAACTCTCTCTGCCGACACTTTCCCCTTCCTTTTAAAAATCTTTTTATGCACATTTAATAATAAACATCCTAAAATCATACCATATGTTAGCAGCACACCAAAAATCCACCAAAAGTTGTTCCCTACCGCCGCCATCGGCACTAAAATAATAAGCGGAAAAGCTAGTGCAACCGCCCCTGCCGATCCTATAACCATATCTTCTGTAGCAGGCGTCTTAAAACTTGGGTCAATCTCTCTTGATAAAATTGTACCGCATGCAATAGTACCTGTCAGCAACCCATACATAGCCAAAAATGCCTCATCCTTATAATTAGGATACACCCTTTTAGTAATAAACCTTAGCCAAACAGCCGTGCCTACTCCGCCCAATGCCGCCATTAAAATTGCCGGAATCCATAGCCACCCTAAAGCCACAACACTTATTAACATAAGCGCACACACAATAGACACATCAAATGCTAAACCAGCTATCCTATTCATCATATAGGTATTTGGATATTTTCTGTGCATGACTTTCTTTTTCATTAACTTTCTTAAAATTGCCTTAACTATAAATGCAACAAACATAGCAATCATAAAAGAAAAACCCCAAAAAGTAGGAATCAAATCAATTAAAAAATTTATTCCGCTTAATCTAAACAAGATGTCCAGCACAAATATTAATCCAATAGTGAGTAAATAAGTACCCATCACCATACATACTTGCAGCGTGAATTTATCTATGCTCTCTGATAGCGGGACTTCATTAGGTTCTTCAAATTGCTGCGGAGGCATATCCGCAACGGTCGTATACTCATCTTTTTTGCGTTCAATGCCTTTTTTCCTTGCAATGCGATTTACCATTATTACACCAGGGATGGATGAAAACAAAAAGCCGAAAGCCGCAATAGTCAAAGCAAAATTTTGCCATAAATTTGAGTCGGTAGATTCGTTCCATATTCCTCCCATAGCAAATGCTTGCGGCGGACCTTGTCCAAAACCTAATGGCAAAAACAATCCTGCCCCAGGCAATAATTGAGGAATAACAAATGCTAAACCAATAGTGACAATCAAACCAATAACAGCTTGCAGCATATAAGTTGAAACTAATACACTTCCGCTTTTTAATGCCCCCGCACGCCTTGCTTTTTTCTCACCAATGGTGTGTTCTTGTATAAAATCTTTTTTATCTCTAAGCATAAGTGCAATGAAAGCAATAGGCAATGCATGAAAAATTACACCTGCTAGGACACTGCTAAATAGCTCACCAAAGGTTGTAGTAAAACGATAAACATTTATTCTTTCACCATTATAATAGTGATAAGATTCTATCATTCTGTTTACATAAAGACTTTCAACTGAAGTGACAGCAAAAACTATTTCTTTTATTAAAAGTGCTAATAATCCTGCAAGAACAGCAGTAGGCATTAATGCACGCCTAAAGACTTTTACTTTGCGGCGCAATATGTTGGCTAGGATAAGCATGGTTCCTATCAACAGCACTATCACAACACCCCAAGCAAATTGCCCTGCTCCAAATGCCCGCCAATAAAAATCACTGATTACATTTGATATTAAATTATTTTGCATAAATTTTTTTAACTCCTCCTTTAAAGGATTACAAAATCTGATATACCATAAAAAAGGTGGTCTTTAGCCCGCTTCCCTCACTTAGAGGTTCGGCTTTTTTGAGTTAGCTTATCCTTTTCACGCAGACAATTTTTCCTATACTATAAAAAATCATAACAAATGAGATTCTTTATAGGATAACAAAAATAATGGGTATTGTTAGCCTTCGTCGGTCAAGTCAAATGTGCGGGCTTCGCCCGCCCGCTTGCTTGACGCTCCTTGGCTAATAAATATAGAACAAATAATCATAGAAACTGCTAATAGTATAACCATTAAACTTATTGATTTGCTTAATCACAAAATGAAGAATCCCATACTTACTAAAAATTAATATCCAAAATATTCATCCTTCTTGCCTTCACTCACATTCTTTAAATGATACCCAACAATCATATATTTGACTAAATTAGTTTTTAATTTTGCATCCACTACAAATATGTCTGTGTTTGTATAAATTTGCAGTTTTCTTACTTCTTGAATAGATAAGTTTTTGATATCCTTTAAATAAATTGTAGTATCGCAAAATTCAAACCTGTCATTGTACAGCTTTATGTCGCCTTTTTGTGCATCCGTTTGCTTTTTTGCTTTTATAGCCTTTGATAAAATTATATCATCATTAAAAAAGATAGGCTTGTCATTGTATGGTGAATAATCAATAGTTTTGATGAATTCTAATTGCAGTTTTGACCAGTCTAAAATCGTTTGAGGCACACTGTCACCATCATAGAAAAATCCATATTCATCAATGCCTGTTTTTAAATCACACTTTGTACAGTAAAAATCATGGATTTTTGAATGCATGCAATCTAAAGCATGACATTTAGGACAATAAAATAAAATACTTTCTAAATGTTCTGCCCTAGCCTTTCCTAAAAATTTAATCTTTGCATCTTTATTAAATTCAAAATCATTTTGATAAAGATTTTCTTCTATTGTTTTCTGAACCTCTTCATTAGTCATCCCTTCTAATTCTTCTACGCTTAATATTTTTACTACCCCTGCTTTAACTATACCCTTATTCGGCTGGATTTTCCATCTTGGTTTAGCAAAGTATCCGCCCTCCATACGCATTAATATTAACGGAACTTTAAGCATTTTTGCCAATCTGCCCGTTCCCTGTCCAATTGTCATGGTCTCACCAAAAAAACACCTGTTGCCTTCAGGAAAAATTCCCACAGTCCCACCAATCTTGACTGTCTGCATCATTTTTTTAACAGCCTGCACATCAGATTGCCCTTTAGTAATAGGAATAGGTCTAACAAGTTTTTTCATAAGCCAGCTTTGAAAACCATGTCTAAAAATTGCATCGCTTGCCACAATATTTATTCCAAACTTAAATGCCAATCCCATAACAAACTGGTCAAAAGCAGCTTGATGATTGCACAAAATAAAACATGGTCTTTTTAATGTCTTATGCATAGACCTATCAACCTCCACACCATATTTTCTTTTTAACATAGGTTTCATGATGCCTCTTAAGATTTTAAACATCAAATTAGGAGCTTTTTTCTGTTTTGCCATAACCCAAAATATATCATAGTTTAGTTTGTGTGTCAAATAATTTTTAGAATACTTGAAAAAAATTATAAAAATGAGACTTTAGTCAACCATAGCACTAACAAAAGGAACAAAGAAGAGATTCTTACAGAATGATATTAATTTAAAATTGGTTCAATAAATACTAGAAACTACTCTGCTTAAATCTAAATTTTGTCATGCTGTATTAAACTTCTTCCCCATCCTGCTAATTCAATTTTTGTCATAGTGCAAGCATCTCACTCCTTTAAAAAAAGTTCTGCATCATGCACATCTTATAAAAGAGTATTTGCCATGAGTGTCGCTATTATATAAAAAGGGAGTGTCGTTAACACTCCCTTCTACTTATTTTTATATTCAAACAGCTTATAAAATTATATTAAAGCGCCCCCGCATCACCAACAGTATACCCTTTTTCACTCAAACCCCCAATCAACATTTCAAGCATCTTTGGTGTCCCTGCATTTGTTATGTGCAATAAAATAATATTGCCAGGATGAGTGCGTCTAATCAATTTGTCACTATTAGCCTTTGCGTCAATTTCTGCTTTGCCCCAATCTACTATTGCACTTGACCACATAAGCGTTTTTAAACCCTCTTCATTAGCAATCTTCAATACTCTTTCACTTATTCTACCGCTAGGCGGTCTAAAATGCTTTAATTTGTTTCCGTGTGCAAACTTTTCTTTGTACATAGCATCAAATTCAGCAATATCTGCTCTTATTGCCTCATCTGTCTGCTTAGGCAAGTCCTTATGCTTATTTGTATGATTGCCTATAGTATGACCTTCAGCTATCATCCTTTCAACAAGCAAGTTTTCAGTCAAATAATGTCCGCACAAAAAGAAAATCGCTTTAATATTATGCGCTTTTAAAATATCTAATACTTGATTAGTATATCCTGCCTCATATCCTAAATCAAAAGTAAGATACACTTGTTTTTGATTTGTATCACCCACAAAAATCCCGTTGTGATTTTGCAGCATTGTACCTGCAAAATCAGGAATCTGTGGAGTCATCTCTTTATCGTTAGGAGTAACCCCCCAATCAATGATATGCTCTTTTGCGCTTGCAGCTGTCATGCTTGTTGCGCCTAGCATAAATGCTAAGCATAAAAATACACCTATTATTTTTTTCATAATAAGTGTATCTTGTGCAATTTAGTTTTATTTTAAACATTTATTTTAAGATTCTATTTTGTTTATAATTTGATTTTCATCTTCATGCACCCTAACCACACAATCAATGTCTAAAACATATTTATATCCTGGCAATCTCCCCGCCCACAATAAATCTATCACTCTATGCGCAACCTCTTGCATAATATACTTTTCTTCAACATTTTGATAATCACTTTTGCCCTCTTTATATTTGCCGGCAACTTCTTTTATAGTCATGCTCTCGCCCTCAAACGATGCAATTATCTTTGCAATCTCATCTTTATTTTTTGCATACTTTGACGGCTTTATTAAAAGCATAATATAAGTGACAATAAATGAAACAGGAAAAATAATGCCCCTAGGGTTTCTGATAATATTAATAACCTCATTATCGGCAAGTGTTCCCCATATCAAAACTATAGCAATAGCAACAGCAATCCCTAGCATAGCAAACGACAAAACCCGCCTAACAGAAACCTTTTTGATTTTTTCTATAGGCGGAGTATTGTGTATTTCATTAGGGTTGTCCTCTAAATTTAAATTTTCATCGCTTGCTTGATGCATCAATAAATTTCCTTAGAAAAATTTGTTTACATATTAAATTCTTTTTTAAATACCTCGTTTACATAATCAACACAATCATACTCAATTTCAAAATCCAAATCAAATCCATCAACGTATACGCTTACATTTTGAGGAGAAGTATTTGCCTCACAAAAAACAAGCTCATCACCGTCAATTAAATAGTCAAATCCTAGCACCTCTCCATACAAAAGCTTTGCCGTTTCAATGACAATTTTTTCTTGCTCAGGAGTAATCGACTCTTTATACCCAATGCCTCCAAGTGATAGATTTGCCCTAAAATCGCCTTCTTCACCCACGCATTTAATAACCGTCCTTACTTTGTCTCCCACTGTGTTTATACGATAAATCACACCATGCGTAGCTTTAATAAACTCTTGAAACATCATATCTTCTATTTTGCGATGCACAAACAATTTTTTATACTCTTCTTCATTGTGAACAAGCCAAACGCTTGTTCCGCCAGCACCATGCTTTGCTTTTGCAACAAAAGGCACAGGCAAAATTTTTGCGATTTCTTTAAATTCCACCATTTTATCATATTCTAGTGTTTTTGGCATGCGCACTTTGCCCTCTAAAAGCTTTTGATGCACAACTTTGTTTCTGTATCTAATAGGGATGCCTGGTGGTCTATTAATAATCCTAACAGGCTGCTCAATAAGCCAGTTTGTTAAATCAGGTCTAAAAACTTTATTAAATGACAATACAATATGCGGCAAATCATTGACCAATTTACCATCATAATAAAGCTTGCCATCTTTAATTGCACACAACTGCACAATAAATAACTTAACATCTATACCATGTGTTATTCCTCTGATATAGTACTTGCTTGTGTTGTGGAATTTTGTGTCACCTTCAACTATAAATACCCACAATTTTTTGTTTGCGTTTGCTGCCATGTTTTTTTCCTCCGTTTTATTATAACATTTTATTTTAGAACCTAAATAAGATGCTATTTGTGATTTATTTTTTTCTTGTCCGTTAAAATTGATACTTTTATTAAAGGGTGCAACCAGCGGCAATATAACAAACTCTTCTCCGTCATAATTATCTTCTACCTTGCATGGAATATAATTATAATCTACAATAGAAACCTTGCCGCTGCCATCTCTTTTTAAGTCAATGTTAAATATAGCCGCCTGATCTAAAGCAATCCTATCAAAGCCTTCTATCCTTTTGCCTACCATTGATGAAATAAAATTGCCCATTGAATAAACAACATGCGTTTTGTGTCCTTTGCTGTTTTCAACTATATCATATGATTGCAGTGTGTGTGTATGAGAGCATGCTAAAAAATCAACACCTGCTTCACTAAATAATTTAACCGTATCCTCTTGTCTTTTAACAGGAGCCATTGCATATTCTATGCCGCAATGCAAACTGACAATGATAAATTCAGCGCCGTCTTTTCTTAATCTGTCAACATCTTGCTGCATCCTTTTGACTTCTTCTTCAAATTCTGGTCTGCAAAAATTTAAAACAGTATCAACACCTTTTTGTGTCATGGACTTTTCTTTGCCGTTGCACCCTAATTGCAAAGTGTTGCTAGAATAAGCAAGCAAGCCTATTTTTATGCCGTTGACCTTTATTATAGTATGCCTTTTTTCTTTTTCATGCCTAAAAGACCCAGTATGAATAAAATCATACTTTTCAATATGGTTAAGTGTTTCACATAAACCCCTATAAGCACAGTCCATGATATGGTTGTTTGCCGTTGTTAAAACGTCAAATTTTGCATATTTTAAAGCATCTAAATAAGTGACAGGTGAGTTGTGGTGAGGTTTTCCGTCTATACGCAAATCCGCACTTGTTAGCTCATGCCTAAACGGTGCAGAATGAGAAAGCACTGTTTCAAAGTTGCCGATGACTAAATCGGATTTTAAAAATATTGGCCGTACATATTTAAAACTAGGCTTAAAATCATATGTGTTGCCTTTAATCGCCGCTTTTTGCAATCTTTCAGAACACATTAAATCACCTACGATGCTTATGCTAGCTTGTCCCGTGTCTGCCTTGCCGTCAGTATAAAATGCTTCCTTTTTTCTTTTAAATCTTGTCCTTAATGCTTTTGTGCTTTCAAACATTTCTAGCGGCGGTCTTGTTAGTCTTTCAAAAGAAGGCTCTTTAATTTCATATTCTTTTTTGCGTTTTTTATAGTCTATATCATTTGCATCAAAAAGCTTTTTTTCATCATCGCTTTCAATTATATCAACTGTTGTGTTTATAATTTTTTTTATATTCCCAAAAATTTTCATACTTGATAATATATCATATAAAAACCTTTATGTCAAATATCCTAGCGCATATAATTAAAAAAAATTATAGGTTAATATTAGTTGACATAAATATTTTATTTTGCTAACATACTAATATAGTAAACTTTTAAGGAGCAACTTATGGATCAACAATTAACAACTGATATTTTTAATCAAATGCTTAATAATGGTGAAACCATTGTCAGAGTATTCAAGCCAGACAAAAGCAGGTTTTGGGCAAGCCGCTTAATCGGTCACTTGCCGCTGCTCATCTTCTTTTTGCCTTTTGGCGCATTCATGCTAATCCCTGCTTTAATTGAGGGCATCACAGCACTTTTATATGCAGCAATCGCTGTAATGGTAGGCATTGTAGTTTTATTCTTTTTAATTGAAATCTTGACTGGGCGGGCTTGGTATCGCAATCGCTGGTATTGCTATACAAATCAACGCATAATTGTTCAATGCGGAGTATTTGGCCGCAACTATAGATTTGTTCAATTAAATCAACTTATGAATTCTAATGTAAGAGTTTCTTTATTGGACAGAAAACATAATACAGGCACAGTTTGGTTTAGCACAATGGGCGGCATGATGGGCATGCATTCTATGAATATGGCAATGATGAGCGGTTCAAGGCACAGCGGAATGGGCATGGGCTTTGCAACATCAGTTATGTTTATGTATGTAAAAAATCCTCATAATATTATGAGAGAGATTCAAGAAGCTGCAGCGGCTCAAACAAACAATATGAATCATATGAACAATCAAAACTTAGCAAACCAGATTGGCGGAGTAATCAACCAAAATAATCAGCAGCAATGGAACAACAATCCCAACCAAGGACAATGGAATAACAACCCTAATCAAGGACAGCAAGGCTGGGACAATAACCAAAACCAACAAAATTGGGGCAATCCTAATGATCCAAACAATAACAACAATAACGGCGGTTGGTAATCAATAACTAAATAAATCAAACAAAAAGCAGTAATTTAATATAATTACTGCTTTTTTCATGCATTAAAACAATCAAAAAAGCCCATCCTATTTTATATACGGATTTCTTTGCAAGATAGTATGAGATTCTTTCACTGCACTAAAGAAAAGGTGCTTTAGTTTTTCATCCTAACCAAAAGTCAAGGCAGCAAATACCTATTGGTACAATTTTTACAGCACAACATAAAAAATAAACTATCCACAAATTGCAAAAGCTGCTCCGCCTATATAAGCCTAAGCTTTGTCATTCTGACTTTATAAGGAATGCAGCATATACATCATGCAATAAAAATCCCATCGGCACATATATTGTGCTTGTGTCATATTGAGGATAAAATTCATTGGCACTAAACAAAATAAAAATAAAAAGGAATTATAATTATGAAAGATTTAAAATGCGGACTTAAAATTTGCACAAACAATAAAGGTTATTGCTGCTGTGCAAAGACAATCAAAGTAGGATCTAATTCAGAGTGCCTTTCTTTCAGCCCTGATAAACAAAAGAGTGCATCATTGTTTGAAGCAGGCTCTGACTTTGTCTCAGCAAACTATTCAGTAGACACCAAAGTAGGCTGCACTGCACCTTGTCTTTTTCAAAAGGATGACCGCTGTATTGCAAACGGAATAACAGTTATGTCAGATGCCGATTCATCTGCAACATGCTTAACATTTGTTAGAACTTAAACTTATATAGAACATTAAAAATTCCGTTTGCCTTTAGCATACACTATTAAAAAGGCATATCCTCTAAATTTAAATTGGATATGCCTTTTTGAGTTTATGTTTTTCATCCAGTCACATTATCCCTATCAATCAAAGATATAATTTTCTTGTTCATAAATTTTCTCGTTGGGTTACTACTTTTCTACGACCCACGGAACTAAAATTATCACTATAGCTTCTTCTTTTTAGATTATCTCCCCATTTTTCTTTAAGAATGCTTAGATTTTTTCACACATCTATATTTTCTAGCACATAACAAAAAATCCATCCAAGAATAATTGAGATGGATTTTTAACTGTTAATTTGATAATTTAGAGTTAAAACAGCAAATTATAGAATGTTAGCAGCACCTTCCTGCATTCTTGCTTGCTTCTCTGCGTCCATTTGTTCTATCACAACGACCTGCATCCATGTCACCTCTTTGACATCCACCATCATGTCGCCGACAATTCTCACCTTGCGCCATAGGACAATATTCCATGTCATAATCACAGTTGCGATTAGAGTTTGCTGCTATTGAGTCATTTCTTGCTTGTGCACCAGATGCAAAACCACCGCTATTAATACTAAAGCCAGCAAATACTATGATACCTATAATCAAGAACAATGCGGGTAATACAAGCAGCATTTTTTTTGTTTTTGTTTTCATATTTATCTCCTTTGCAAGATACCCTTGCAATAATATAATACTTGTCTATAACGTTTTATTGGTATCTTTTTAAAAAAAATCTCTTGCTTTTTCTGCTATTTTCAATCTAAAAGTAACTGAAATTAAAGTTCTAGCTAAAATAATCAGTCCAGCAAATACCGCAAAAATAACGGGGAATAATCCACCTATAAAATCTGAAACAATTTCATCCCCGCCAACTAAAACGGAACTAAATTGAACATGAGCCACTAGGAAAAGTATTGCAGGGACTGCCCAAAAAATTAGATTTCCTATTATTGCAGGAATAAACTCTGTTGCCTTGACTTTTGATAGGTTCTCAAATTCTGACTGCAAAGTAGTAGAATTATTTTCATCCTTGATAAATTCATTTACAAATTTATCATTTTGCTTTTGACTGCCCATCCTGTATTCTCCTTTGACCAATCCTTTAATAACTGAAATCAGCATTACAACAGAGAACAATAAAATCAGTCCAGACAATAAAAAGACTATAACCTCCCATGTTATTACACTTGAAGGTGTATATTGACTATTTCCATCATAGGAAAATAATCCAAGAAAAGTACCCTCACCCGTCGTCCTCCCACTTATCATTTGATAAATATTCCAGCTTTCAGAATATAAAATATATCTCTCTATTTCAATCGTAATACTAAAAAATGGAATCAGCATCAAAAGCGGAATTCCTATACAGGTTAGTATAGTGATAATAACAAGGGCGAAATTTTTTGATACATCATTTTTTGCACATACTCTTGCAAATTCAATTTGAGCATCTTTTTGTGATTTTTCTGCCTGCTCTATGGTTAATGTCACATCTTGACCCTTGCCGCAACCAGCACAAAATTTTGAATCATCTGTTATATCTTTTCCACAATTTTTACAAAACATTTTGCCTCCTTTTTAAAATAATTTTATGTATTCTATTAAGCGTTCCAAACAATGTTAGCGCTTGAACCATAAAGCCATGAATGGAAACCACTTGGCAGTTCCGTTTCAGTGCGTCCTTGAATATGAATTGTTTGCTCTGCTGTCCAACCTTGAAACACACGCACTCCCATCGCTGCTACTGACGCAGGAATAGTTATGCTTGTTAGGCTTGTTGTCCCACAAAATGCTTCCCACCCAATTTCTGTTACTGAAAAAGGAATGTTTATGCTTGTTAGACTTGTCGCTCCTCTAAATGCTCCAGCGCCAATGTGTATTACTGTTGAGGGAATAGTGATTGATACTAGACTTGAATTTGCAAATAAAGTCGCCGCAATACTTGTTACTAATGGAGGAATGCTTATGCTTGTTAAAGCTGTGCCAGCAAATGCACCACTTCCAATCATTGTTACTGATGAAGGAAGAGCTATGTTTTCTAATGCACTGCTTCTAAATGCACTGCTGCCAATGTTTGTAAGTTGACTGTTTTCTTCAAAATTTACTGTATGCAACTGACTTGGATTAGCCATAGACTCTGCAAAAGCGCTTGTTCCGATACTTCTAACACTTGCCGGTATAGTAATACTTTGCAACAGAGGGGTGTCAAAAAATGCAGACTCACCAATAGTTTCAAGTTTACTATTCGACTCAAAATTCACTGTGCGTAGTCCCCTTGCGCTATTAAATGCTCTCAATCTTATTGTCGTCACACTAGAAGGAATCGTTATGCTCTCAAGATGATGAACACCAAAAAATGCATTTGTGCCAATAATTTCAAGGTTGCTGTTTGCCTCAAACTTTACTGTAAACATATGTTCCACTACCAAGTGCCTAAACGGGCTAGGTGTTGTTGCAGTTGCGTTACGGTTTATTGATGTTATGCTTGCAGGAACAACAAGTATTGTCTGCTGAAGTCCTAATTCAGTAAGACCAACCACCTCATTATCCTCAATATAGAAATGGTCATAATTAGCAACAAGCGCACCGTTATCACCATTGCCCCCGCTAAACAAGTCACAACCTGCAAAGATAGCAACAACTGTCATGCTTAAGGCTATTGCCAAAACGATTGTTAATAATGTCTTTTTCATAAAAACTCCTTTTTTGCGTAAAACGCAACAAAAAAGCCGCCTCCGCTTATATAGCGAAAACAGCCGTAAAATATGATAGACAATAGAAAAAACTACAAGCTAAAAATTGCTTGCTTGCTTGCTTGCTTGCTTGCTTTGCTATTGCTCTCTTTTAAGTTTATCATATTGTTATGTGAATTTTTCATAACAATTATATTATATCAGTTTTTTTGATATTTTGCAACTAAATTTAATGCGTTTTTGCGCCTATTTCGGCAATGCTGTTTTGCAGCACTCATAGCATTTTTGCAAGCACGCTCTAATCTTTGCCTTAAACTAGTATCATTGCTATCCATTGAAATGGAAAAAGTTATTTTATCGTTAATTAGCTGTTCTTCTGTTATACCTTGCTCCTCTACATAACTCTTTAATAACTCGGTTAAAACATTTTCAAAATTTCGCCGTCTAAATGAAATATTTTGTAAAACCATGCTTTCATCTTGACTATCGGATGTTATATTTATAATTTGTGAACTTTGATTAAGTTCTATCGTATAACTAGATATTCCGCTTATACGCATATTAACTGTTGCAATTAAATTATTATCAAATGTAAACAGAGGTATAAGAATAAATACAAGCACGAAAATAAAAGCCGTTGCCGCCATAGCAGCAGATGCCCAAAAAAACAATCTTTTTTTTGGCACCTGTCTTTTAGATACAGATATTTGCGGTATTAGACTTGTGTCGCTTGTATGGTATGCCGAAAAATCCGCCCGTTTTATCTCATCCAAAACATTAGGTACCTCGGCATTTTCTGCTAGTTCTTTTAGCTTATCTTTATAATCTTTTTTTCTCATAAATATTTGTGATAAATGGCATTAATCCGATAAGTCAAACCCTAGACCCGCAACCAAAGGAATGCTTTCGGCAGATAACAGCAAAAAGTTATTGCCCTTTTCAGTGGTCGCAAATTTGCCATGTTGATAAAACTCCCTTGCCTATTTAATACACAGTTAATGTGTTTTATTGTTATATTCTAACATCTTTTTCAATTTTTTGATTGTCTTATTATACATCCACAAAACTGTACCAAGCGGCTTGCCTATGATTTGAGCTATCTCCCTATGCTTATAACCCTTTATTGAAAACAAAGTTACAACCTCACGCTCTTCTACACTTAATTGAGCCATTGCCTTATTTAAGTCTATCTCCCCCGTCCATAACTCTTCAGTACTTTTGCCATCAGATACGCTTTCTTTAAAAATATCTAAGCTGATACTTCTGCCGCTGTTTGCATACTCTCTATAACTCAAATTTCTTGCTATCGTTAAAATCCATGCAAGCGCATTATCTGATTTATATTTATCTATATTTGCAACAACTCTTATAAAAGTTTCCTGCATTATATCTTTTGCTTTTTCGGTATTTTTCAAAATGGCACATGAAAGCATGTATATGCTCTTTGAAGTAAGCGTATATATATTGTCTAATGCATTTATATTGCCGCTATGCAATTGACGCATAAATATTTCAAGTTGTACTTTGTCCATTAAAACCTAAACGCAATATCTTTTATTAAATTATAATACTTGAATGACCTTATTTATTGGCGAAGAACAAAAATTATACTGCAAAGTAATGCTTATTGCTTCTAGCGGCCTAAATTACCGTTGATTTATTTATAATTTTACTTGTTTAGATAAAAAAACAATTTCACTATTATCCATTAAAGCTATCTTTTAAACCCACTACTTTATTAAAAACTAGTCCTTTGCTTTTTGAATCTTTAATAAAATATCCATTTCTTAAAAATTGATATGTCTTTATATCATCACATTCTAAGACTCTTTCGCCTTTGCCTTTTGCTACTGTCAAAGACTGTTCATTAAGCTTTTCTCCGCTCTCATCCATCAAATAATTATATAATCTAAACTCAATATCTACACAGTTTTTTGCATCTACAAAATGTATCACTCCTTTTGCCTTAACGCCGCTAGTATCCGACCCGCTTTTTGAATTAGACACAATCTCCGCCCTAACCAAACACACCTGCCCATTTTTATCCACCTCATGAGACACATATTTTATTATATATGCCCCTTTTAATCTAACAGCCCCATCAACAGTCAACCTTTTATATCCTGTCGGAGGATCAATACAAAAATCATCCTTTTCAATATAAATCTCATTAGAAAAAGAAATTTTTCTGATTTTGCCTTCTAATTTGGGGTTGTATTCAAAATCTAATTGCTCATTAAAATCTTTGTCTCTATTGACTATTTCTACTCTCAAAGGCTCTAAGACAGCCATTGCCCTGTCTGCCTCATCATTCAACTCTTGCCTGATACAGCTTTCTAAAAGTGCAATATCTACAGTGGAATTTGCTTTAGACACCCCAATTTTCTCACAAAAAGTCTTGATAGAGCTAGCCGTATACCCACGTCTTTTTAACCCTTGTATTGTGGGCATTCTAGGATCATCCCATCCGTCCACTACTTTGTTGTCTACTAGATTTTTTAAGTGCCGCTTTGACATAACTGTACGTGTAAGATTTAACCTAGCAAATTCATATTGATTGGGTGCTGGAGTTAATTCACAATTAATCGCCACCCAATCATATAATGGGCGGTGATTTTCAAATTCGAGAGTGCAGATAGAGTGCGTAATTCCTTCTAAAAAGTCTTCTATAGTGTGAGCAAAGTCATACATTGGATAAATGCACCATTTGTCTTTTTGGCGATGATGGGATATATGCATAATGCGGTATAAAACAGGGTCTCTAAAGTTTATATTTGGACTTGACATATCAATCTTTGCACGCAGCACCATTTGACCGTCTTTATATTTACCTTCACGCATATCACTAAATAGCATCAAATTTTCTTTAATACTTTTATCTCTGTTTTTAGAATTTATACCTGAGGTATTAAAATCTCCTCTCATTTTCTTAATTTCTTCTGCAGGAGTATCATCAACATATGCCAAACCCTTATTAATTAATTTAACCGCACACTCAAACATAAACTCAAAATAATCAGATGCAAACCTTATTTCAATGGGTTGTGCTCCTAAAAATTTAACATCTTCTATTATACTTTTGACATACTCATCTTCTTCTTTGGCTGGATTAGTATCATCAAATCTTAAAAAAAACTTGCCGTTGTATTTAACGGCTGTCCCATAATAATTTAAGCAAATTGATTTAGCGTGCCCTATATGCAAATATCCATTAGGTTCTGGCGGAAAACGTGTAACAATGCTTTTAACCCTGCCGCTATTTAAATCGTTTTCAATAATATCTTCAATAAAATTACCCATTACAACTCCCCTTAAAATTTATGTCTTTGGCTGACACAATATAATAATCACCTTGTTTATAAAAACCCAATCTTTGATAAACACTAAGTTTTTGATCATCAGCCCCCAAATTAATTGCCAATCTAATTTTAAACATGTCTAAATCTTTGACAATATTTAGCATGCTTCTAATTAATAAATCATAATATTTTAAGTCTACTCCTTCATTAATTTGAGCATGTACAATATCAATATAATCATCATCAAAAGCTAATGTGCCGCCACCAAGCACAATAAAATTTTCTTCTATTATAAATTTTTTTATAATCAAAGTTGAATTATTTTTATCTTGATATACTCTAATCATAACACATTAACAAAAAACCATACTACAGCGCTTAATCCAAGCGCCAGCATAACAAACCCAAAAATTTTTAATTTAGTCAAACTTTTATCTTTTATATCATTCTTTTCTTTTTTTCTTTTTGCCGCCATCATTTTCTCCTCCTAAACTTTTTATTGCCCACACCTTCAAGCGCTTTTAATCCATATACTTGCGCCAGTTTATCTGCTAGCATCTCACTATCAAAAAATCTATGTATTACCCCGCCCATAGCCACTGATATTATCCCTGTTTCTTCTGATACAATAATCGCAAGCATGTTGTTTGTCTCTGTCACACCTATAGCCGCCCTATGCCTTGTGCCTAGCTCTTTATCTAATTCAATGCTTTGCGTAAGCGGCAAAAAGCAGCCGCTGGCTACTATTCTGTTTCCTCTAATAAACACTGCCCCGTCATGAAGCGGAGATTTTGAATGAAACACACTTTCTAAAAGCGCACTTGACAGCACAGCATCTAACTTTGTACCGCTATCTAAAATATTTTGAGGTACATCATGCGGAGCAATTATCATAAGCGCCCCCACATCCTTTTTGGACATATTTTGAGCAGCTCTAACTATCTCATCAATAGTGGACTTTAATTCTTCATCAGGCACATCATACTCAGTTGTGAAAATCTCACCGCTAGATTTTGGTGAAGACAATTTAAATAATGAACGTTTTAAATCTTGAGTAAACAGCAATATTAATGCAAACGACAAAAATAAAAAAGCGTTGGCTGCAATTGAAGATGATACTCTATTATCAAATATACTAGAAGATAAAAACGATACAATTACAACAACAATTATTACAATTTTAATTAAGCGTTTTGCCGAATGTTTGTATAAAAACATGAAAATTCCAAACAGCAAAACTGCCACTAGCACGATATCAATCACGCTGGTTAAAATGTTTATAGGAGATGAAAAAATCTCCCTAAAATTATATTCTATATTATTTATAAATTCTTTCATTTTGTGCCTTATGTAAATTAATTAATCATCTATAATAGTATATACCATTTTTAAAAGGAATTGTCAAGCGAATTTTTGCCTACAAAATATTAGCAGTATAGTTCTATTTATTCAAATATCGACAAAATTTTTTCCATAGATTATTATATGAATCAAACAGTTTTATCATTTTTTATTGGCGTAATAATCGCAATTTTTTTAGTAATGATTTTTTCCATTAAAAAAAAGGGCTTGATTAAATTTATTATTAATCTAGCCGCAGGAGCAACTGCCCTTATTTTATTGGTAGTCTTTAATGTCTATCCTTTTACCTTAAGTCCGCTCACCGCATTTTTAATTGGTGTTTTAGGCGCACCTGGATTAGCTGTGATTTTTATTATATTAATGATATTATAACCTTTAAAAATTATCGCCGTTATTATGATTATTAAAATTATCATTGCCCCAGCCTTGCTAGTTATTATTTCCCCAGTTTTGCTGCTGGTTATTGCCCCATTGTCCTTGATTAGTATTGTTGTTAAATCCGTTTGCTCCAAAACCGCCGCCATAAGGAGGATAGTTGTTTTGATTTTGTCTGTTTTGTCTGTCGTTTTCTTCATCTTTTATTGATTTTCGCCACATATAAACACCTAAACCAGGTATTGCAGCAAGCAATCCCGTGACAAATATCCAACCAAATAAAGCAACACCATTATTTCCACCCTTTTTTGTCCATCTATACGCTGTGCCAAATCCCATAAATAGCTGAATAACATAAAATATCATCCATGCAATATAAATTAATACAAATATTTCTGCTCCTGCATACATATATTTTTTTCTCCTTTAATTTTTAATATATGAGCTAATTGCTTTGTTGACTTATTTTTCTAATAAGCTTTTGCAAAATAAATTTTTATATCCGCTTTTTTTGCGCAACAAACACACTTTGCCGCCAATCCCTTATCCATCTTTTGGTCAAACGGCATAACTCTTGTACTTGCTGTTGTCAGCTCTTTTACCTTTTCTTCACATTTTCTATCTCCACACCACATTGTAAGCACAAAATTACCGCTATCTACTGCCTCTTTTAATTCTTGCACATTTTTAACCAGTTTAACCCTATTGTCATTAAATTTTTTCGCTTTGGCATACATATTCTCATGTATATCATCTAAAATTTTTATCACCTCATCGCTAGCTTTATCAAGCTTTCCGCTAAACTTCTCTCCCGCCCTGTCTCTTCTTCCATAAGTAAAAACTCCATTCTCTAAATCCCTAGGACCTATTTCAATCCTAAGCGGAACCCCCTTCATTTCATACTCATTAAATTTCCACCCTGGTCTTTCATCACTATCATCAAGTTTAATCCTTATCCCAGCCTTTTCTAATTCTCTCTTTAATTCAACACATCTTTCATTAACTCCGCCCTTGTGCCCCATAATAGGAATAATCACCGCTTGATAGGGTGCTACTCTTGGCGGCAAACATAGCCCGCGCTCATCTCCGTGCGCCATAATCAAAGCACCAATTAATCTAGTAGACACGCCCCAACTTGACTCATGCGGATGTTTTCGCTCTTTATCTCTATCTTGAAAAGTAATATCAAACACTTTAGTAAAATTCGTACCAAAATAATGTGTAGTACCGCTTTGCAAACTTTTTCCATCACGCATCATTGCCTCTACACCATATGTTGCAACAGCACCTGCAAACTTTTCTTTCTCACTCTTTTTGCCTATAAACACAGGCATTGCTAAAATATTTTTGCAAAACTCTTCATATAAGTACAAAATTTTAAGAGTTTCTTCCATCGCCTCATCCGCATCTGCATGTAATGTATGCCCCTCTTGCCACAAAAATTCAGATGTCCTTAAAAAAGGTCTGGTAGTTTTTTCCCAACGCACCACATTTGCCCATTGATTGATTAAAATAGGTAAATCCCTATAAGACTGCACCCACTTTTGATACATATGACAAATGATAGTTTCAGATGTTGGTCTAATAAAAAGTTTTTCAGCTAATTCTTCTCCGCCCGCATGAGTGACAATTGCCACTTCAGGCGCAAAACCCTCTATGTGGTCTTTTTCTTTTTGCAAAAACGATAATGGAATAAGCATAGGAAAATAAGCGTTTACATGCCCGGTCTCTTTAAAACGCCTGTCTAATTCTTTTTGAATATTTTCCCAAATAGCATAACCATACGGTCTTATCACCATACTGCCCTTAGTCGGACCATAATCAACTAATTGTGTTTTAGTTACCACATCAGTATACCACTGAGCAAAATCTTTATCTACATCAGCAATTTGATTAACTGCATCTTTTTCGTTTGCCATAAAATTATTCTCACTTTGACGATTGATAATAATATTATAGCTTGATTAAAAAATAAAATCAAGCGTTTTAACATACTGGACTTGCTTGATACATATAAAGTGGTTAATTACAAATGCTGTTCTAGGGGATTTTGCGCAAACTAAAATATTCTCTCAATATAAAAAACCTCCCCTTTTTTGAGCTCGCTTAACTCTCAAACGCAATCAATTTTTCTTATGTTATAAAAAAGGTGGGCTAAAGCCACTTCCCTCACTTGTTAGCAGCTCGGCTTTTTTGGCTTTTGGTACAATCTCAAATGGCGATATTTACTAGAGCATAAAATCATGCTTTCTACATGAAAGCATTTGACAAGTGTCTATTCCTATGCTATGCTTTCTATATTATTAGCCATATAGCAAATTTAATTTTATTTCAAACAAAGTGAGCAGTCTTCATTATTTAAATTCACTTATCGTTTTTATCCAACAAAATTATGATAAAACTCTGCAACAATCTAATATTTGCCCCTCTGGCAGGCTATACTACCCCCCCGATCCGTCATTTTTTTAGCGTAAACGGTGCGGGACTTTGCATAACTGAAATGGTTAGTGCTAAAGCCATATTGCATAACAATGAAAAAACTAAAGCATTGTTAATTGTATCAAAAAAAGAAAAAATAAGAAGTGCCCAGCTTTTTGGTTCAGACCCAAGCGATTTTGCTAAGGCAATCGCACATCCTTGGCTTAGTGAATTTGACATAATTGATATCAATATGGGTTGTCCTGTTAAAAAAATTACATCTAATGGAGAGGGATCTCAGCTTATGGCAGATGCTAAAAAAGCAGGAGATATTGTCGAAGCTGCGGCTAAAGCTGCTAAGAGTGTGGGCAAAGTCGTCACTGTTAAAACTAGGTTAGGCATCAAGCATAAAGAAGATATATTAAAATTTGCGCCGGTTTTAGAAGAAGCTGGCGCAAGCATGATTTGTATCCATGGGCGAACGGCTGAACAAATGTATAGCGGTGAGGCAGATTATCAAATGATTGGCAAGGTAAAAACATTAATTAAAAAGGCAGTATTTTGTGCCAATGGTGATATAATTGACAAGGCTAGTTTTGAAAGAATTAAGATGGCTACAAAAGCGGATTATTTTATGATAGGACGTGGAGCACTATATGATACTCAAATTTTTAATAAACTTTTAAATAATAATTTTCTGTCAAAAAAAGACAGTATTTTAGAATTAATTAGTTGTTTAGAAAAATTTTATGATGGCAGCGATACATGTATAATGTTAAGGAAATTTTTGCCATACATGCTTAAGGGAGTTAGAGGGGGTAAAGAATTTAGGATAAGCATGAATTATTGTGATGATATTAACATATTAAAAAAAGGAGTCAACCAACTATTTTAATTGGTTGACTGTTGTTTATAATAATCCTTGTGAAACAATTTGTTTCTAAAGATGGAACATATTTTATAAAGAAGAGAGCCTTACAGGATGACATGAATTAATAATGGACTGTTTAAAATATAAACTGCTCCGCTTAAATTAAATATAATTTATGTCACCTGTATTGGCGTCTTTGTTTTTTAGTTTTTCACTAGACCTGTCTTGAAAATAAATTGGGTATATAGTAAGCATATTTTTGATTGCCGTGCCAAGAAGTATTCGTGGCAATGCAATTCAGTGCCAGGACAAAAATGAATACTTGAAAGACGCTAT
>WRAF01000022.1 GCA_009780325.1 Bacillota bacterium
CAACCGGTCGGGGGTGCTTTCATCTTCATAGCTAAAGTTTACTACCACCGGTGTTATGCTTGCTCCGTCCGGCGCTGCTGTCGGCTCTGTTCTTGTACTCCTTATATTGCCGCCTGCGTCATACGTATACGTCGTCTTGGTTATCCCTTGCGTGTGCGTTCTTAAACGGTTTTGTCCGTCGTAGGTGTAGGTGTTTACTTGGTTATTGCTTTGCCTGCCTGTTGTCGTAACTCTGTTTATCTGTCCGCTTGCATTGTACGTGTATCCAAATGTCAGCTCTCCGTTGGTGTGGGCGCTTATATAGTCTGTCGTCCCGTTGGCTAGGGCTGGATTGGATAAATATGTCAAACTAGAGTTGTATGTTCTAGCAAAATTATTCCACGGAGCCCTAACTGACATATGACGCCTTATCGTCGTTGGTCTTCCTAATCTGTCATAATTATAATCAGTAGTAGTCATCAGCGTTGTCCCCATTGACGCAGATGTCCGCCTTAATTTCGGCTTTAGTATATTCCTGTCCGTCCATCTTCTGCTTCTTTGTGTCATTGTTCTAACTAGATTACCTGTCTCAACATCTCCCACTGTCATACTATACTGCCCCCCAGCCTCAAGTCCGTCCACCCCTACCTCATTATCCTCCTCCGACACTTCAACCCTTATACTTCTATTCTCACTTCTAGATATCTCAGTATTTTTCACATATCCCATCATCTCTTCGTTTTGGTTGTATTTAAATATTGTATTTGTGTTGTCAAAACTGTCATTAATTTGACGAACTTTAGATGCGTGCGAGATTGTGACCCTGTCCTTGTCTCTAAAGGTTGTGCTAACAGCCGATATATACCTGTTGTTTGGGTTTCTTACACTTGTAGATAAATTAAATCCATGTTTGTCTATTAGCTCTTGTTGCGAGTGACCGTTGTCATATTCAGTGGTGACACTAGTGCCATTTGAAATATAGTTATATGTTTTGTTTAATCCTAGCTCTGGTATATTATTGATATTGCCGTATATGTCATATCCAAAATTATAGGATACATTGCCGTTGTTATGGGTCACGGTTTGCAGTTTGCCGTCTGAGCGGTATTTGATATCATTTTGGTTTATGGCATTATTTTGTGCGGATTGTGTCGTTTGTATAGATGTCAATCTTTCTTTAAATTCATCATAACCTAACAATGTTGCAATTCTTTGGTTAGCGTTTGCCTGCAATGGTTTTGTAACGGAACTAAGAGTGCTAGAAGGTGATGAAAAATTTGTTGCAATAGCATCATTTGCATTTCTTCCCAAGGGTCTGCTATGCCTTGTATCCCATGAGTTTTTAGGGTGTTCGCCGTTAGTTTGAAAATCTGTGTTTAACTGGCAAGTCGGGGCATTGTTTCCAGCACCTCTCATCTGTGCTTGTACTAGGTTTCCAAAGGCATCATAATTATAAGTGGTGGTCACACCATGAGAATCGGTTTTAGATATAGGCAAACCATTGAATCCGACCTGCATACTTTCTTCTGACAATTGCTCTTTGCCTCTATTTGCTTGTGTTGTAGTTGTGACTATGTTTTTATTATTATGTATACTATAGCTTGTTGCAGAGTTTATTGTAATTTCATCATGAATACCACTGATTTGTCTTGTTCTTGCACCTAATATATGTCCTGAAATTGGTTGAAGAAGTATATTTGATGTACGACTTATAAACATCATGCTTAAAACATTGCTAATTAATCTTTTGCCGTTATTTAGGCTTATAGAATATGGATTGCTGCCAGCAAGAAAGTGATTTTTACGAGTTTGCTCTGCGTCCATAAAGCTAAATTCTGTGTTTTCATTTATCGGAACTACTACATCATTATTATTTATTCGCAGAATTATTTCTTGCATGTCAGATAATGGAATATTAATATTCAATGTCGGTAACATTCCCGGCAGTCCCGATGCTAGATTTCTATATTGCACTGTTATTTCTTGCTCTGCAATTCCGCCTTGAACCATTCTTATATCTGATACAAACAATGGTTCTGATGTATTATTATTGAATATACGTGCCCTTGCGCTGCGAACTTCACTGTTTCTAATCATAAAAGAAAATGCTGCAAGCTGCCAATCATTTTGTTTTGTATCGATATTCTCACTAAAAAGTTGAACACTATCATCACGATACACAACTTCAAATTCTAATCGTTGATGACCGCTTTTAGCTCGGTTTAAATTAGCTTTAACCCAACAAGATAAAGTGAAAGTTTGATTACCGACAGTTCTGTCATCTCTATTCATTTCAGTTGCCTCTAAAACATCCGCAACAATATAACTTTCACTGCCTGCTGTACCATTTATTTCTATGACACGCTTTTGATTAAACCAATCATCCGTGATTCTTTTTAAACTTAAGTTTTCAACTGAATCAGCAGGTGCAGCCCTCCTCATCCCTCTCCATCTGCCATCACTCAATTCAGTAGGTAAATATTGATTATATCCAAACCCATCAGGCTCAGGATCAATTGCTAGGCGATAGTTATCATTGACTTCTTCATAGATTGAAAATGTTTCTCCATCATTGTCATAGTTATAAACAACACAAACATCCTTATTATTTATTACTTTTGTCTTATTATTAGAAGTATATTCTATTCTATCATGTCTTCTTACAATGCTAGTGCCTTCACATATCTGGCTTACTTTTTTATCAAACATTTTAATTGTTAATACATGACCGCCAATATCTATTGCTTTATGTATAATATCATCCTGATAAACGAATTCTGAAATAAGTCGTTTTTTTTGTGTGCCGCTTACTAAAATTGTATTGAAAATACTTATAAGACGATTTCCTTCATAATTAAAAATAGCTATCGGATTATTATCTGTGATGCGGACTCCTTGAGCATTATATCTTTCATCATACTCAATTCTATCCAATAAATTTATCGTATTATAAAATAATCGTGCTGTTTTAGATGTTTGTATTGAATCGCCGCTGCCATCTGCGTGACGAGATACAGATGCAGTAGTAACAGAGATTAATCTCACGCTGTCTCCGTCATAATCAAATGTGTTGGATGACCCAAACACACTTCTGGTTGCAATCAACCTCCCCAAATTGTCAAAAAACAACATATTACCTTGACGATCCATTAGTCTGTTTATTGTTGTTGCATTTGTCGTTCCGTTAAAAGGAAAACCATTTTGACTAGTATCTAATACAAGCCCTAGCCCGCTAGTATCATAAAAAACGTTGCCATTTTGAACTATATTATGCCTAGTTCCTATCGAATCAATATAATGATATCTTATCGGATCATTGTTAATTGCTCCTCCGTTTGCAATAGGAAAAAGAAATTGCTGTAGATTTAATTTAAATCCATTGCCCATATGTGAGCGGATTGTTCTATTATCATTTGTTATATAAAGGATATCTGTATCTAACATGCTATTATAAATATGCATAAAACTAGTAGTTAAAGGACCACTCCCAAATGCAGCACTGGTTATTTCTAAATTAAATACTCCGCTTTTTAAGTATGTTGTTAAATTACTTGAACCATTTGAATGTGTCAGCGATGGTTCATGAGAACGATCATTAAAAGCATTTATATTTGCTGTCATAACTCCAGTTATAGTCTTGCCCGTAACTGCTTTGCCTGTAATTGCTGGCGTATTATTCATTTTTTGTCTCCTTGATATTTTTTTGAATATTAAAAGCTGCCTATCTCATAAAAAGCCAAAACATACAGCAGCTCCATTGCCGTTATCTAGCAACTTAACACTATTAAACTAAGTTCATACCGCAAGATTTATATTGATTCTGAATTAAGCGACTTGATTAAAGGTACGCTAGAGCAACACAATATAAATAGAGTTGAATATGGAAACCTTTATACTAGGCAATTTATAAACGAGAATAATCAAATTGTCAGCCATGACACAGGCAGAGAAATTTTTATGCTTAATGTACGAGAGGACGGGAGTTTTATAAGCCCAATCACTATTACTCACGCTTGCAGAGTTATCCATCACAAGCTAAAACTTAATCATTTTGAATATCATGCTCTAAGACACACTCATGCAACTACTTTATTTACAAACGGAGCATCTAAGATTGATATTAGTGAAAGACTTGGGCATTTTGATTGGAAAACTACTGATGGATATTTACATAACGATGAAAAACAGCGTGAGAAAACTATTCAAATTGTTAGCAATATTTATAAGTAGGTTTGAGTAACCTAATAGTAAAAAAACTGTGCAAGATAAACTTATGGCACAGTTTTGGCACAGTTTTTAGAAAAAAAGGATATTCTGCCTTAGCGGAGTATCCTTTTAATTTGCTATAATTCCTAAATATAGTGCTATAAATGCTTAAAAACACTACATATTGTGTTATTTTGCCTGCTCTATAGCAACAGCCACAGCAACTGTCGCCCCGACCATTGGGTTGTTGCCCATTCCTATTAAACCCATCATTTCTACATGAGCAGGAACACTAGATGACCCAGCAAACTGAGCATCACAGTGCATTCTGCCCATGGTATCCGTCATCCCATAAGACGCTGGGCCTGCCGCCATATTGTCAGGATGCAGTGTCCTGCCCGTCCCGCCGCCGCTTGCTACTGAAAAATACTCTTTGCCACTTTCTACACATATCTTCTTATAAATGCCCGCAACAGGATGCTGAAACCTTGTCGGATTAGTAGAGTTGCCCGTTATAGACACATCCACCCTCTCGTGCTGCATAATCGCCACACCTTCACGCACCTCATCCGCACCATAGCATAAAACTTTCGCCCTTTCGCCATCTGAATAAGATTTATTTCCTACAACCTTTAATTTTCCTTTAGCATAATCATACTTAGTCTCAACATATGTGAATCCATTAATTCTTGAAATAATCATAGCCGCATCCTTACCTAACCCATTCAAAATAACTTTAAGCGGCTCACTCCTTACCTTGTTAGCCGTCTTAGCTATAGAAATAGCACCTTCCGCCGCCGCAAAAGATTCATGCCCTGCTAAAAAACAAAAGCACTTGGTTTTTTCTTCTAATAGCATCGCCGCTAAATTCCCGTGCCCTAACCCAACTTCACGCTGCTCTGCAACAGACCCAGGGACACAAAACGCTTGAATGCCCTCACCAATAACTCTTGCCGCATCCGCCGCTTTTTTAGCGCCTTTTTTCAAAGCCAAAAAACACCCTAAAGTATACGCCCATACTGCATTGTCAAATGCAATATTTTGCGTGCCTTTGACTATTTTTTCAACATCTATACCTTTATCTAGACAAAATTGCTTTGCCTCAGCAAGGTCTTTTAAACCATTTTTGCTTAAAAAAGTATCTACTTTATTTTTTCTTTTATTATATCCTTCAAATTGAATTGTCATATTTTTATTCTCCTTGTTACCTTTTTTCTAAAAAGGTAACCCAAAAACTTTTAATCTTCTTGTAATTTCGCACTAAATAATTATAGTAATAATAATTTCTTCTAATACAAAAGAATAAAATTAAAAAACTTTCTTTTCTTTACCTAATAGCTACTGCAATAACAATATTATTGTTGAATGTAACCATAATAGTTTCATGCGACTTAAATTTTGTACCTATCCATCTTGTCCAAGTACAAGTTCTTACATTTTCAACAACACTATCAGTATTAGGTGGTTTTCTTAAAACATCCACAACTTCTTGGAAAGTCATTCCTACTTTAACTGTTCTAAAGCGATTCCTTTGTTTTGTACTCCAAATAATGCAAGGAATAGCAATTACTATCACTATAGGCAAAAAAATTACCAACATCAATAATTCAATATCCATAAAACACCCGCTTACTCATGCCTAGGGTCAATAACCTTAACCGCCTCATTAAATCTTCCATACACGCCTGTTGAATCTTGCACAGCCTTAACTGCATCCACTCCTGCCCTGATTTTTTCCATCATTACTCCCATCCTTACAAATTCATATCCTATCACTTCATTATTTTTATCTAACCCTAATTTAGTAACATATCCTTCTGCCATGTCTAGGTATCTAACCCCTTTAACTGCCGTGCTATAGATTGTCCCAACTTGGCTTCTTAAACCTTTGCCTAAATCCTCTAACCCTGCACCAATTTCTAACCCATCATCAGAAAAAGCGCTTTGCGTCCTGCCATAGACAATCTGCAAAAATAATTCTCTCATCGCCACATTAATAGCATCACACACTAAGTCGGTGTTAAGTGCCTCTAAGATAGTCTTGCCAGGCAGTATCTCACCCGCAATCGCCGCCGAATGAGTCATCCCGCTGCAGCCTATGACTTCTATTAAAGCCTCTTGGATTATGCCGCCCTTTACATTTAGCGTCAGTTTGCAAGCACCTTGCTGAGGCGCACACCAGCCCACACCATGCGTCAAACCAAAAATCTCTTTAATCTCTTTAGCCTTTGTCCATTTGCCCTCTTGCGGTATAGGCGACGGCCCGTGATTAGGTCCTCTTGCTACACACACCATTTGCTCAATTTCTTTTGAATAATGCATCTTTTATTTTTATCTCCTTAATGAGTTTTTTATTGAATTATCTATGCACTCACACTCACCGCATATATATTTATACTTTCTAACAGTAAAGGCAATCTTCCCGCATTAATTTGAACTGCCAGTTCATTTGCTGTTTGCATATTGCCCATTCCGCTAATAATTGCACTGCCTCCTGCAATTGGAGTTTGAATAATAGGACTAGCCATTAATATTTCTATCCTATCTGTATGGTCCATTTTCGCCTCTGCACGACCCATTATCGCCCAAATTTCTATCACTTCACCTACATTTTGCGTAGCATTATACAAGGCTATCGCACCTTGTGCATCAAATAATAAAGAAACAATATAGTCATTGTCAAACGATAAAAAAGTGGCTTGTGCTGATAAGACATTATGTCCAACAATAACAACCTCTCCCCTAAACCTAAACTCAATTTGCACTGGCTCACCTAATTGTCTTAAAATCACATTAGGTTCACCAATATCAGGGATAGTCACTCTTAAGTAATTAATTTTATATTGCTCAATCCCTACATTATGGACAAAGCCCTGTGCCTCTAGCATTTGTCTTAAAGAATTTTTTGTTTGGATTAAAGCATCGTCAAATATCCCGTCCCAATCAGGCTGTATATTGTGTCTAAACACCCCAACAATATATTGAGTATATGTTGGAGGATTTTGGTCTTTTTCTTCGCTTGAAGGATTGGCATTAAATTCACAAGCAGAAAAAATAGATAGGCACAAGATTATAGCAAATATAAATATCAATGAGAAAAATTTTTTCATGCAGCTGCCTCCTATAAGTCTTAATAATTATTTATTATAACATATAAAAAAATCATTGACAAACAAATGTTTATAGCATTATAATAAAAATGGAGAGAAATGTATGAGTATCTTAACAAGAGAACAACAAGAAATTTTAGCAAAAGAATTACAAAAAATTTTAAATGATGATTTAGATAAAGAATTATTTGAAGTTAAATACGACCACTGCGGCGCTCACTCCGTTTACTATAAAATAGATAATAATAAAAGAAGTTGGTTTGAATTTGGACTACAGCCAAATTGGTTTCAAACTCAAAGCGACTATGAAAAAAATGGTGATGAATGGAATATATCTGACAGAACACGCAACATAGATTACTCTGATTTTGAGAATGAAAATTTTATGAATAAGATTAAATATTTAGCAAGTGAGTATGGATTTTTAGTTAATGAACGACGTATTGAAAAAAAGAATTTAAGAAATAAAAGCTTGCAAAGCGAATTTATAAAGTTTGTACAGCTTGTTAATCAAATTGAAGATATTAAAAAAGGTGAAAATATATGAATATAAAGCTAAAATTCTATAACACCCTTACACGAAAAAAAGAAGAGTTTATTCCTAAAACTAAAAATCCCACTATGTATTCATGCGGACCTACAGTTTATTCATATGCACATATTGGCAATTTGCGGGCATATATTTTTATGGATTCAATTAGACGTGTGCTAAAATTCAACGGTTATAAAATTAAAGGTGTCATGAATATTACTGATGTGGGACACTTAACTGACGACGGAGATGACGGTGAAGATAAGATGGCAAAAAAGGCAGCTGAAGAGAAAAAAACTCCTTGGCAAATTGCTGATGAAGTAACCAAAATTTTTATGCGTGATATTGGTCTATTAAACATTGAT
The DNA here is from genome assembly GCA_009780325.1 of Bacillota bacterium. Lineage (GTDB taxonomy): Bacteria > Bacillota > Clostridia > Christensenellales > Pumilibacteraceae > WRAF01. Next base: position 8,193 of record WRAF01000022.1, read on the forward strand.
ACACCTGAAGTTGTGGCAAAAGCTACTAACCATATTGATGACATGCTTAAATTTGTTGTGGGTCTCACCCAAAAAGGTCATGCGTATGAAACTAGTGACGGCATTTATTTTGATGTATCTACATTTAATGATTATGGAAAATTATCTGGACAAAAAGGTAAGCTTGCTGAGCAAATTAGCGGAGCAAGGGTGAATATTAATAGTGAAAAGAAAAACCCTCAGGATTTTGCGCTATGGAAAAAAGCACCTAAAAATCATATAATGCAATGGCCGTCACCTTGGGGACAGGGGTTTCCTGGCTGGCATATAGAATGCAGTGCTATTGCAAAAAAATTTTTGGGAGCGGCATTTGATATTCATACAGGCGGAGTGGATCATATACCTATTCATCATGAAAATGAGATTGCACAAAGTGAAGCACTTGACGGATGCAATGCAGGTGCAAATTTTTGGATGCACAATGAGTTTATGCAAGTGAATGGCGGCAAGATGTCAAAAAGCTTAGGCAACACTTATACTCTGACTGATTTGGCTGATAAGGGAATTTCTCCCCTAGCCTTTAGATATTTTTGTTTAAATACACATTATAGAAAAGCGCTTAATTTTACGTTTGATGGAGTAAACGGAGCTGCAACGGCATACAAAAGATTATTAAATTTATTAGCAGAACATAAAGACACTAACAAAGCTTGTGATTTGACAAAATATAAAGAAGAGTTTATCACCGCAATAAATGATGATATAAATATTCCGCTTGCAATTGGGGTGCTTTGGACTATGGTTAAAGAATCACCTTTGTCAAAAGATGTTTTTGATTTAGCCGTTGAGTTTGATAAGGTATTAGGATTAGATTTAGAAAAGGCTGAAAAAGAAAAAATTGCAGATATTGAGATTCCTGAAAATATAAAAAATCTTTTATCAAAAAGAACAGAAGCAAGAAAAAACAAGGATTTTAAAGCAAGTGATATTTTAAGGAATGAACTTGCAAAATTAGGCTGGGCAGTCAAAGACACTGCTAATGGACAAGAAATAACTAAGATATAATTATCCCACTAATAGGTTTATTAGGAAAATTATAAATCACTCCGCCCAGCCGCTTAGCCTCATATTCATCATGCGTGACAAATAACACCGTGCGTTTGTCTTTTTCCCATAGCTTAAAAAATATATCTATCACAGTTTCTTTTGTGTCGCTATCTAGGCCTTTAAATGGTTCATCCATTAATAAAATATCCGACTTAAATAAAAAAGCCCTTGCTAAGGCCGCCCTTTGCGCCATACCGCCAGAAAGCTGACGAGGGTATAAGGACTTTGCCTCAGTTAGCCCTATTGCTTCTAACATAGTATCAATCCTGTCTTTACGTTCAGCCTTATCCTTAATAGACGAAAAAAGTGCAAAGTCAAGGTTTTGAAAAACTGTCTTTTGAACAATAAGCCTATGCTCTTGAAACATATATGAAACTAAAATATCGCATTTATTTTGATATTTTATTCCATCAATTTCTATTAATCCGCCATAATCTTCTAGCCCTGCAAATGCATTTAGCAGAGTAGTTTTTCCGCTTCCAGATGGACCCATGATTATATTGATACCGTTATCAAAACTGCAAGAAAAATCTTTAAACACCACTGTATCGCCAAAATCTTTATTTAAATTTTGTATGCTTATTTTTTTCATAATCTCATCTTTTTTTCCACGGCATAGTTAGTTTTGCTAACAGCCTTAATCCTCCTTCTATTAAAAAACTAACCGCAATCGCAACCACAATATAAGCAAATAATAATTCAAAATCTGGATATTGACTTGCCCCAAACATATTAGAGCCCAATGTCCCCCTAAAAGGAATCGCCATAATCTCGGCTGCAATTACTACTTTCAATCCCATACCCACACTTTGGATTAATCCAGAAAAAATATGCGGCAGCATGCTAGGCACATAAACACCTAAAACCTGCTTAAGCTTAGGGATTTTGTGCACTCTAGCCATCTGCAAAATATTTTTATCCACCTCTTTAAATGCTGTATAAAAATTTTCATAAAGCATAGGAAAAATCATAATAGAAGCAATAATGACAGCTATTAAAAAACTTGACCTAAAAATAACAATTAACACTAATATCACACCTATAGTAGGAACCGCCCTTATGATAGTGACAAACGGAGTAATAAAATGCCTGATATTTTGGTTGAATGAAGCTAACAATGCAATTAAAAATCCTAATATAAAACTAATTAGCACAGCTGTTAAAACTTTTAAAAGTGTCCTAAATATACTAGAAAATAGCATTCCTTCTTGTATTTCTTGACTTATCCTAATAATTGTTTGCCAAGGTGAAGGAATTACTCTTGATGTCCTTAAAGATTGTACACTAGAAAATATCCACCATAACGAAATAATTGTAATGATGGATAAAGTAAAAAATATTATTTTTTTCAAAGTCTTTTTTTGCATATCACATTTATTTTTTCACACAACCTGTGCAAATTCAAAACTTATCAGCATGACGGAGGTATAGGCGGTCTAGCACTCATTTGAGCAAAAAAGAAATCACTTGATGGCACACTGCCGCCAATAAAAGCTGGATTTATTGCATAAAGTATATTTAAAAAATGTAATATAGCCGCTTTTGCCTCACCAGCACTCATAAACTCATAAACATATTGTCCTGTAGTATTTAAAAAATTAGTCACCACTGCAACACTATTAGGCATATAAACACTTTCTAATTGATTAATAATTAAATCCGCCGCTTGATTAGGGTTTTCTCTAACAAAAGAAATACTGCCTTCAATTAAACTTAATACCTCATTAACAAATGCCGGATGATAATTAGCTAAACTGCTTCTAACTACAACCCCTACTTGAGGAATCCTTGCATCAAAATCCTCATCTTCAAAAGCAGCCGCCCACTCGTCTTGCAAATCAAAAGCACGCCTAAAATTGTTTTCAGACTCTCTCATAGAAGCCACAGGCTCTGCTAGCAGCGCAAATCTAGCATCAGGCCAAGCTGCATTATTGCCCATAATAGCCGTATTTGCCGCCGCATTATCAGCTAAAGCAATAATATTAACCGCATTAGGATTGACATCATCTGCCGCCGTCATCCAATTTACTGTCAAGCCGTTTTCTCTTAAAATAGTCTCTAATACAATCCCTGGAGACATATTGCGCTGATATGCAATGATAGTCTGACCCACTAAATCGTTTAAGCTGGTCGCATAATTTCCATCCGAATGATTGGTATTTTCTATTATATGAAGCAATCCCCAAAGAGCCACACCTGCTAAGATATATTCTCCGTCAGTATTAAATCTTGTTGCCGCCAAATTCATAGGTACAAGAGCAAAATCAGGACGCCCTGCTATTAAGTGTCCGCCAATTAATGGACCAGTGGTCCTATAGACCTCAATGTCCACACCTTGCACTTTAGAAGACTCAGTATATATATTTGCTAATGCCAAAAGCGGCGGACCATCAGGTACATATATGGTGACACTTGAAGGCAACTGGTCGGGTGGAAGATTATCTATACATGCATTAAACATAAACATAGAAACTAATAGCATCATTATCGCTATTAAAATAGAAATTCTTTTTTTCATATTAATTGTTTCCTCCTAAATATTTTACATAAATAATTAAATCATCACCTTTAATTTTATATTCTCTCTCTTCATCTAAATTTATGTTATAGAAAATATTTTGATTATTTTGAATAAAACCCAACGGCATTACTTCCTTTTTTGTACCATGATATGCTGCATAAATAAATTCAGCATAACTATCAAATGTGTGCAATTCAATATCGCAAAATATCTCACTAGCTTTTTCTGCCCTAATCTCAAAGTTATACTCATCGCCTCTTCTATGACGGCAAAAAATCTCCTCATAAAATGCACTGGATTTATCTTCATTTATCATTTGAGTAGCAAAGAAACTGATAATCCTATTAGAGATAATAACATTTAAAACATCAAATTTTTCAATCGAATTTTGATTTTTAGCATCTAATATTTCAGTAATTATTTTAAATGGAGGCGCACCTTCAAATTTAGAATGCAATTCTATTAAAGTCAAAAACACATTAGAATCATGTGCCTCTGGCAATGCATCATCATCAGATAAAACAAGTGCCATAATAGTTTTTTTGCTTTTATCATAATCCAAACTAGCCTTAAACAAATCGTCAATAAACTTTTGCCGCTCATTTAATGCATAATTATGAGTAGTTATTTTTTGTGTTTCTTCACAAACATTCATTAAAGTCTGTCTTATATAATCGCTTTTAGAGTTTTCCCCGACAATAAACAACTCAAGCGGCATATATGACCTATCAGGATTTATAGACACTCGTTTTTGAGTCACTAGTTCTCTTTTCTTTTTTTGCCCTAATTCTTTTATATCCTCTGCAACTACATACAATTTATCTTTCATTTTGACAACAGGCACACTTTCTGTATGTTTAGCTAAATACTCATCAACATTTAATTCACTATCAAGCGGATAAAATTCAGACCCTATATAAGATAATAATTCATAAATAACGCAAGTAATCTCAGGGTTTAATACAGCCGCCGCAATAAATTGCCCCAGTTTTTTATTATAAGAAAATGAATTTATGGACTTGTTTGCTAGTTGAGGAATAGTTTTTGTGATACTATTGATTTTTAGCACAGTTTTATGTGTTTGTGTTTCAATTGCAATAGGAATAGTCTTTGGTATATCAAACTCTGCCATTTCTAATACAAGCTTTAATGCATCAAAGTCTGGCTGAGAAATATCATCAATTTGCCAAGCTTCTCTCTTTGCTATTTTTTGTTCAAAATTTTCCATTCCATAGTCATTATCTACTATTAATATACCTTTTGCATCCTCAATACAAATATCATCTAAGTCACTTGCTGAAAAAGGATCCCCTTTTCTGACTATTAAATTAACTTTTGCCCTAGGTTTATCCTTAACCATAGCAAGCTCTGCATTTAAAGCATCTCTTATTTCATTTTTTGATTTATTAGATAGTATTAAAACAGTAGCATTAGTTGAAGAAAACATTAAATTGATTAAGACAGACAAAACTTTTTGGTTGTAATTTAATATTACATAATGACCCGCTAAATGCAATTTGCCTTTTGCTTCACCTTTTTTTGCCAAGTATTGCCTTAAATAATTGGTAGTTAAACCCACTATAGTACCAGTAAACAACACAATTCCCACAACAAAAGTAGCCATACCCAACAGCCATAAAAGTTGATTATCAGCTACATTTAATAATGAATTAGGAGTTACCAGCCATTGTCCTGCATAAAAAATCGCCCAAAAATAAGCAGGCAAAGCCCCGTCCCTATCAAATCTTGGCATATCAATTGCTAAAGCAACTCCAGCAACAACAAGCAAAAAAACAGCATTGATAAAGACTAAAAGACCCAATGTCATAAAAACAGGTCTTTTATTCATCTGAATAGTAAATTTAGAGCTGAATTTTCTAAAAAATGCTTTTAGTTTTTTCATTTGATGGCATTATAGCATTAATAAAAAATCTAGTCAAGTGTTTTTTGCACTTCATCACCTAATTTAACATCATACTCAACTTTACCAATTTTTTCATAACACCAATTAAGCGCATTTCTTACTCTGACTTGAAACTCTTCATTATCTTTATATTTGTGGCTATTTTTTAATTTTTCTAATTTAACTGCAATAGGCATAATCATTTTAGGTGTAACCCTTTTCTTTATTTTAAATTCTTCAATTTTATCAAACAACGGCTCTGGGTCAATTTCCTTTTTGCCTTTTATCTCAATAAACTCTACCTCATCCTCTTTTTTTGTTATCATCATAAGCGCTAAAAATGTCAATATCATAACTATTGTCATAGGCAAAATAATGATAAAAAACATCTCTCTTAAATTAGAAAGCGTATAAAAGATTGTATTAAGCGCTGCATTATTAGAAGTCAATTCCCAATGCGGATTGATAGAAATCACTATGATATATACACTGCCTAACACTGCAATAAACAATGCTAAAGAAAATATTACTTTAATAAAGCCAATTAAAATATTAGATTTTTTCATGCTTTAATTATTGCCTAACATAAAACAAAAATACTACATTTTATTGCAGTATTTTGTCTTTTTTCATCTAATTAAATTTTGCTCTCTTTTTTGCCCTACTCCTACCATACTCACCCTTACTTCCACCTCTTTTTCAATAAACTCAACATAATCTTTTACAGCTTTTGGTAAATCTTTATAATCCGTCAGTTTTGTTAAATCCTCATCCCAGCCTTTAAGATCTTTATAAATTGGCTTACACCTTTTTAAATCAGCTAAATCAGGCGGAAAATCTTTAATCTCTTTTCCGTCTAATTCATATGCAATACATACTTTCAAACTCTTTAATGATGATAAAGTATCAAGCTTATTTATTACCAATTGAGTCAACCCATTCACCCTTGCAGCATACTTTAAAATAACTAAATCCAGCCATCCGCAACGCCTAATCCTGCCAGTAGTTGTGCCTACTTCATTGCCATTGACCTGAATAAACTTGCCCACCTCATCATCTAATTCTGTAGGAAAAGGACCCATTCCTACTCTGGTAGTATATGATTTTGACACACCAATTACTTGATCAATTAAAGTTGGACCTATTCCAGCACCTGTAGTAAAACCCCCTGCCGTAGGATGAGAGCTTGTCACATATGGGTATGTCCCCATGTCTAAGTCTAATAATGTCCCTTGCGCACCTTCAAATAATATCTCTTTCTTTTGCTTTATTGCATCATAAATAAGCGAAGAAACATCAGCCACAAAAGGCGCTAATCTTTTTGCATACCCTAAATATTCATTATAAATTTCATCTAAATCAAGCGGCCTGTCATTATAAATTTTAACAATAATATCATTTTTTAATGCTAAAACAGCAGCAAGCTTCTCTTTAAAATTAGGCGAAATTATATCACAAATTCTAAGTCCCGCCCTTTCAGTTTTATCCATATAGCACGGACCTATGCCTTTTTTAGTAGTCCCTATACTTAGCTGGCCTTTTGCTGTTTCAGATAATTCATCAATTTTTTTATGGAACGGAAAAATCACATGTGCACGGCTATCAATTTTTAATCTATCAATGCTGATACCACGTTTAACTAAATTATCCATTTCATTTAATAATGATTGCGGATTTATTACTGTGCCTGCTGCAATAAAGTTAAATTTATTTTTATAAAAAATCCCGCTTGGAATAAGATGCAGTTTATATGTCTCATTGCCTATCACGACTGTATGTCCTGCGTTGTCACCGCCTTGGGCACGAACTACGATATCTGCTTTTTCTGCCAAAATATCAATTAATTTACCTTTGCCTTCATCTCCCCACTGTGCCCCTACTAATCCTATTACTGCCATTTTATTTGTCTCCTAAAAGTTTGATTGCATTATCATAAAAAATTAATTTTCTGCTTTCTTCGCTTAAATATTTCTCTAATTGTTCTATATCATCTTTAGCGTCCACCCACGGCGCATCCGTCCCAAACAATATCTTTTTATGGTCATGTTCAGTTAGTAGTTTTTTCTTTTGATTCTCATTTAAGTACCTAAATGCAAAAGAAGTGTCTAGATACATGGATTTACCTAACATCAAATCAAAAGCCTCATCAAACACTAACATCCCGCCCAAATGCGCCCCAACTATCTTTGCATCTTTAAAATCATCACAAAACCTATTAAATTTCTTGGGCATACAATAATCACCCAAATGCCTTAAATCAGTGCCAGTATGAAAAAGCATAATCATGTCCTCACTAGCCGCCGCCTCATAAATATGATACATAGCTTTGTCATCTACATCAAATTTTTGATAATACGGATGAAACTTTAATCCCTTTATACCATGCGCCTTTAAACGCTTGATTTCTTTTTTGATGTCCTTATAATCAGGATGCAGTGACCCAAATGCATAGATATTAGGCACAGAATTACAATAAATCGCCCAGTCGTTTACTTTTTCAATAAATGCCGCTTGGTTTGCTATATGAAGCGTAAGCGCCTTATCTACACCGCATCTTTTATTTGAAACAATCAATCCCTCTAAAGTGCCATCATAAAATGGTCCAAAAGGTGAATCCTTCGGAATAATAGACATAGCTTTTTGCGCATGTGTCGGCGGATAAACATGTGTGTGAAAATCAAATATTTTCATCTTTTCCTTTTCTTATCAGCATTAATTATCTTTTAGAGTCATCCGCCATTCTTCTAGCTTGGTCTGCCTCTTGCTCTAATTTTTCTGCCGCTCTTTCAAATTTTTCTGCTGCTGCCTCAAGCCTTTCTATCCTTGCTTTGTCATCTTCTTTTGATTTATCTTTAGCTTCAGCCGCCAGCCTTTTTTCTTCTTCGGCTTTTCTTTGATGATAGTTTTTATATCCCACGCTTTGATTGTCACCGTGATCCCATTTTTTGCCGCCCACAGCAAACATACCAATAATCAAGCCCAACACCACAATTAATAAAATAATAGGAACAACCAAATCATTTTCAATTGCAACCTCGTTAATGATTGCTAAAAACGCCACAATCAAAAGTCCAGAACCAAACATTATCCTAAACTTTTTGCCCACATTCTCACCCCTGCCAAACAATCCTCTTAAAATGAAACACGCACCCGCTGTACCTGCTACAACCAAAATCGCCCAGTTATGATTGAAAAAACCAAAAGTTTCTTCAATAGTGATGCTTAAAATCCAAAGTACAAGCGCCGCTACAAACGCTAGACCTATCAATAGATTTAAACCAAATCTTCTTGCCATAATTTTTTTACCTCCCGTTACCTTTTTTTAAAAAAGGTAACCCAAAAAATTTATATTATTTGTTATTTAATTAAATTGCATCTAGCACATGCTTGCCTAAAGCTATATTCAGGCATAAGTCCTCTAATAATATTTGTAATTAAATTTATACTAGCAACATAACTAAAAAATCCATACCCCCATTCATCATGCAACCTTGTTAAAAGGCTACCTACTTGTCCTTGCCCAAAATGCCACCTTATGTAAAATGATATCATGTACGGATACATAATGGTTTCAGAAGTAAGAAACCCTATCCCTGCCTTTGACACCCCTCCATATAACCAAAAAATATATCCAAAACTATCATAACGACTGAATAAATTAAACTGTATTTCCAAACTAGCAGATGCCTCACCTCTAATATGATTTAAAGCCTCTATCGCCCCTCTTGTTATATCAATACTATTTAGTCTTAAAGCTATGCCATGTCCGCCCGTCCTATTCATCATACCATCCACTGTATCAATTGCCACCACATCAGAACTACAGTTTATTACAATAACTGAAAACATAACTCCATTTTCTTTTATGCCGTCAAGATAAGGATAAGAAGCCGCTAGTCCGCCGTCATCAGTAGGCTCGCCGTCTGTAATAAATAAAATATGCCTATTATATACAATTTGCGAATTGGTTGGCGCCATAACATGCTGATTTGCCATACGCAATGCAGGTGCATAATTTGTACTTCCCGCAGCAGTTATTACACCAACTCTCCTTATTAGCCTATCTCTATCAGTTTGCCTAGCCGACTCTAAAATACTAAGCGGTTCTAATAATATAGGCGAATGAGAAAATGTAATTATTCCAACATAGTCCCATGAATTTAATTCAGATATTAATTGTATAATAGCCTGCCTTGCTAATGCAATTCTTGATTGATTAGCCCCAGCATCTATCATATTCATACTTCCGCTGGTATCTAATACAATCATAAGTGCAATTGGCTCAAACAATGCTTTAGGACTAAAAGGCTTCATTTGAGAAAAAGGATTATCAGCCCCATACTCACCGCCGCCTACAGTCAATACTCCGCCGCCATAATCATACACAAATGAATATAATGCTTTAGCAAAACCATCTGGCATACCTTGATAAGATATATCCATAAGAATAATCTTATCCCATGCTTTTAATGCAATAGTAGTTGTAGGCACGTCCTCAATATTTTTAACTATAACAGCAAACTCATCTTTAATAGCATTGTATAATTCTTGTGCTTCATTATTATTTTGGATTATGAGAATATTATTAGGTTCTTGATTAATAAAATTGTGACCAAGCGGATTAATGGGTCTAGTTTCAATGCGACTAGAATCATTTTGACATATCCTAGTCTCTTCGCCATATTCAAGACAAGTTGCGTTTGTATTAACTACCCATTGCCCCCAGTTTGGTTCTGCAGGTTGTAATTTACGTCCAATTTCACAAGCACAAGCAGCCAAACCTAAAGCAACAAAAACAATCAGTATAATGCTTAGCATCATTGTTAATAATAGGTTTTTTTTCATTTGATTTCCCCCTATTTACTATTTGTTAGATATTATGATATTTAAGCTGAATTTGTTTGTATTGTCAAGACATTCATTAACATGAATTGCTGCCCTACTGTTTCTCTCCGCAAGACGGACAAAATTTTGCACCTGCCTTAAGCTCTTGACCGCACTTACATGCATTCACTGTAGACCCGCCACACTCATGACAAAATTTTGCGCTTGGCTTAAGCATTGCCTTGCATTTAGCACATGCATTGCCCATGGTATTGCCGCACTCGTGGCAAAATTTAGCCGTTGGCTTAACACTAGCATTACATTTTGAACAAGGCACTCCTGCTAAAGCTTGTTGCTGGTTAGATTGAGGCGCTTGCTGCATAGGTTGTTGTTGATTCACCATACCTTGCCCCATAGCCTGCCCAAATACATTGCCCATTTGTGCGCCCATGCCTAAACCCATTCCTGCCCCCATAAAACTGCCTGCCATGCCAGGATTAGAAGCAGCATTTCTCATAGCGTCTGCCGCCGCCATTTGTTGATATGTTCCGATATTGTTGCCCATCATACGCAGCGATGTAGACTTATTAAGAGCATCTTGTAGTTCCTTAGGCAATGACACATTTTCAATAATAAATCGTGTCAGTTGAAGACCCTTAGCTTTGAATTGCTCTAATTCTTCTTTTTCTACCTCTTTAGAAAATTCTGCTAAATTAGCCGCTAAATCCAAAAATGGCTTGCCGCTTTTGCCGATTGCAGTGGTCATTGCACTTATAATAATTGTGCGCAGATACCCGGTTATATCCTCTGTTTTAAAGCTTGATGTTGTACCAAAAATTTCTTTCATAAAAATAAAAGCATCGTCTACTTTAAATGAATAAGCACCAAAAGCACGCACTTGAATAGCGCCATAATCCGAATCACGGATAGTTATAGGCTGAGTAGTACCCCATTTTTGGTTTGTAAACTGCTTTGTATTAACAAAATAGACATCTGACTTAAAAGGAGTCTCAAAACCGTATTTCCAACTCATAAGACGAGTCAAAACAGGGATATTGTTTGTTTCTAGTTTATATTTGCCTGGCAAAAACACATCCGCCATTTGTCCTCTGTGTGAAAAAATTGCAACTTGAGAGTCACGCACAGTCAGCACTGAACCACGATTAATATGATTTTGTGAGGCATCGATTTTGTGAACTAGAGTATTGTTGGTACTATCCAGCCACTCAATATTTTTTAAAATTGGCATAATAATTCTCTCCTAATTTTTATACTATTTTAGTATATCATGCAGCAGGAAGTTTTGTCAACAAAAATCGCCCTAATCTAAAGAAATAACTATTCTCACAGAAAACACAAAAAATATTGAAATCTATGATGCTTAAGATTTATAATTAGTTGAAAATATTTCTAAAAAGCATTTAAAAACATTTGACACCTATGTTTAAACTAGTGTATATTTAATCTAGTTAGTCATTGCTAACTAGATTTTAAATTCTACAAATTAGTACAATTCGACAAAAATTTTATATAAAAAGTTAGCAGATGCTAATTTTTTAGGAGGAGTTGGTTATGCCAAGTTTAATAACAGTAATCCTAATTGCCTTTGTTGCCGGAGCAATAGGATCGGGAATAGGCGGTGTTTTGGGTGTTATCATAAAAAAACCAAAAAAGTTTTATATAGCCTGCATAATGGCACTTGCGGCAGGAGCAATGATAGCAATATCTCTATTTGAATTATTACCCGAAGCATATGAAGACGGCGGACTTTGGGCTGCGCTTGTGGGATTAGTTTTAGGTGTAGGGATAGTATTATTATTTGATATTATCACACACTATGTCAAGAAACGAAAGCAGGCAGCAACCAAAAATGATGTTATTCCCCTGCTGCAAGACAGCAGTTTATTAGATGAAAAGAAAAAAGAGCCTAACGAAAAACGAAAGTTGTTTAAAATAGGCATTGCTATTTTTGTTGCTATGATGCTGCACAGTTTGCCAGAAGGCATAGCGATTGGAGCAGGCTATCATGCAGAACTAGGAATACTATTAGGCATTATTATGTTATTACATTATATCCCAGAAGGACTTGCAATCGCTGTACCTTTAAAAGCAAGCGGAATGTCTAATATTAAAATAATCTTACTCACCATTGCTTCAGGTCTTCCCGCTTTATTGGGTGCTATTTTGGGATATTATTTAGGTATGAATGAAACATTAGTCGCATATGCGCTGTCATTTGCTGCGGGTGTAATGATATTTGTAGCATTCTCACAAATGATACCGCTTGCATTTAAATATGGACAAGAAGCAGATGAAGAAACCGCTAGAGCAATCAAAAAAAACCATGTTCTTACGCTGTTGATTATATTAGGTGTGGTAATAACTATTGTATTCACTTCATTGTTACATTAGACCTGTTCAGCAACCTGCATGGTCAGATAAAGCATGGATTTTTTTAAAGCAAAATTTTATTGTTTTTGCAGTTAATACTAGCAGTATTAACAAAAAATGA
>WRAF01000023.1 GCA_009780325.1 Bacillota bacterium
AATGAGCAATAAACCTAGCATTATCTAGCCCATAGATATATCCCTCATTAGGGTTTGAACCATCACACCCGCTAAGCCCTATCATTCCAAATATCATAACTAGTGCAATACCCAGACAAATCAGTTTTTTCCGCATAAATTTTCCTCCTAAAAATATAATATGATATAATTTTACCATAATTTCCCAATTTTGTCAAGTTTATGCTTGTGAAAGTTTTGTGTAATTTTAGTGATAATATTATAGATATTATTGGCAACATATTCTTTATTGACAAAGTATTATTATAAAACTCTGTACAAACATATGATTGCCAAAGATTTTTTTAATGGATTAAAAGAAACAATTTTTTAAAATAGATTTAAGTCATTATTAGCTTTAAAAACTCATACAATTTAACTATGAGTTTTTTTTCTGAAATTGCTAAAAATATTGGACTTAATGAGTTGTCTTTATCGGGAGGTTATAGTGTAATTAACTATAATGGTGAAGCGGTTTATTTAGAAGGTGTCATTCGTCTTTTAAGCATAGAAGATGATACAATTGCATTGCAGTTAAGAGGCGCTAATGTAATTGTCGCTGGGATGGGTTTGCGTATTAGTGAACTAAGCGGCGGCTGTATAATAAAAGGCGATATCCAAAATTTAAGTTTTGAAAAGCGGAGAAAAAAACATGGAAAATAATAAAAAGCTGCCGCTATTAAAAAGTATAATTAAAATAGAAATAAGCGGCTTAAATCAAATGCGTATAATTAACTTGCTTAATAAAGAGGGAGTGATTTTATTAGATATTATAAAACATTCGCCCAAATTATTATCTATAACTATAAACAAAAAAGATAGCATAAAAACTTTTGCATTATTAAAAAATATGTGTTATACTTATGAAGTAGTTGCTTTAAGTGGTCCTAAAAATATTAGAAAAAAAGCACTTTTGCATATTGGTTTAATTGTTGGTATTTTTGTTTTTAGTGCGCTTGCTATATTTTTATCTACTATGGTTTGGAGGATAGATATAAGCGGAAATGAAAATGTAGACGCATTGCTGATTGCAAGACATCTAAATAATCAAGGTATAAAAAGCGGAGTATTTAGGGCTGGCATAGATATTGAAGGGGCAATCGATGCACTAAGAGATTTAGATGGGATAAGTGAGGGAACTATACACATAAGAGGTACTACGGTATTTGTAAATGTCTTAGAAGAAGAAATTTTTGTTGACCCGGAAGTGCCGCTTTTGCCTAGTGATTTAACTTCTAATTTTGATGCTCAGGTGACTAGGATAATTACTGAAAGCGGTACTCCGTTAGTTAAGATAGGTGATATTGTTGCTAGAGATGAAGTATTGATTAGCAGAGTGATTTTTGATTTAGAGGGTGAGGTTTTAGAAGAGGTTAAAGCAAGAGGCAGAGTATATGGAAATGTAGCTTTTAGTACAACTCATATTTTTTCAACGACAGAAGTATATGTGCATGATACTGGTGAGAGGAAAAATTTTAACTCACTATCAATATTTGGCTTGAACATAGGCAGAAGAACAAGTGACCAAGTTAGCGGCTGGCAAAGGGTGAGCACACAAAATCAGTTTTTCTTTATTCCTATAAAAGTCAACAGAAATAGCTATTCACAAATAATAATGAAAGAAAGGCAAAGAGATGTTAATGCGCATGTGGACCAATTAATAAGAGCAGCTGTTTTAGATAATATAATTAGGGTGGGGGGAAGCGAAATTGAAACTATTCATACGCTTGAGAATATGGGAAACGGGCTGTTAATGCTTAATATTCATATAGTCGGTGAGATATTATTAGCAAGAGTAGATTGATAAAAGTTTTGTACATGTTATTGAAACAATAAAAAATCTGTGAAAACTAGTGTTTTACACATATTTAAAAAAAATACAAAGGAGAAAAGTATTGAAAAAGAATTCATTTAAAAATGTAGTTATAATTTATTTTTTGCTATTTGCGAGTCTAGCAACAGCAACAATTTTGAAATTTGTTTTGATTCCTGATACAGGACTAACAACTATTAGTTCTTTGATTTTTCAATTAATTGCTATTCTTTTAATTATATGTATATTTGCTTTGTTTTTTCTTAAAAAAAGAAATGGCAAGTATATTTTAACAATTCCAATTAATCAACTAGCTGTAATTTCAACTTGTATTGCAATCACATATATAATAAGTATCTATTTATACTTAATAACTCCGCTGCTTATGCCCGTTTTTTTAACATCTTTTTTGTTAGTGCCTTTAGTTAAACGGCAGACTGTTTTATTAGCTAATTTATTTTGCAACATCTTAATATTTACAAATCAAATTATAAGGCAAATTTCATATGCAGTATATTTAGGAGACTTTGCAGGTTTTGCAAACATTCCTTTTGCAGCTACTTTCATGTTTTTAATAGGAATCCTGTCAGGTTCAGTGTCAGCCTTTGTTCTCACATATGAAAGCAGACGTTTTGATTTTATGTTAAAGGCTGCTGTGATTTGTTTGTTTAGTATAGGAATAGCAGTAGCTATTTCATCAATTGTTTTTGTTCAAAGTGAGAATCACTTTGTTATGGTATTTGCTAATACAAGTCCTTTTAATTTAGGTGAAATGGCAATGGCAGCTTTGGTATTCTCTTCTGCTGCATTTTTCTCTCAGCTAATTCTAACAATTATATTGCAGCCAGTTTTTGAAAAATTATTTAATCTTTTAACCAACGCTAGGCTAATTGACTTAACTGACCATAACTTCCCACTTATGAAACGTCTTATTAATGAAACTCCTGGTACATTTAACCATGCTTTGACTGTGGCAAATTTCGCTGAGGTATGTGCAACTGCGATAGGTGAAAATCCATACTTAGCAAGAGCTATGGCATATTATCACGATATAGGGAAACTTGAAAATCCACAATTTTTCAAAGAAAATCAGCAAGAAATAAATCCACATGATTCAATATTGCCAGAGGTGAGTGCAGAAATAATAAAAAATCATGCTGAACATGGATACAAGCTTTGCAAAAAATACAGGATTCCTAATGAGATAGCATTAGTAACTATAGAACATCACGGGACTTTGCCGATTACAGTATTTTTAGTTAAAGCGCAAAATCTAACAGATGGAAAAGTGGATATAAAAGAATATTCTTATAGCGGACCTACTCCATCAACAAAAATGGCTGCAATCATAATGATTTGCGATACGGCAGAGGCGGCTATAAGGGCGGCAAGTACAGATGATATGACAAAAAAAGAGGAGATTATTTATAAATTAATTCAGGATAGAATTGCTTTAGGGCAGTTTGATAATTGTGATATTACGTTAAAGGAATTATATATTATTAAAGATACAATTTTATCAGCCTTTAGCGGCGTTCATCACAAAAGAATTAAATATCCAGATGGGAAA
Source organism: Bacillota bacterium (assembly GCA_009780325.1). GTDB lineage: Bacteria > Bacillota > Clostridia > Christensenellales > Pumilibacteraceae > WRAF01. The sequence goes on from WRAF01000023.1 coordinate 3,402, forward strand.
TAAAAAAATGATAATATTAGACATAGGACAAATTCCAAATATTGATATAACAAAAGAAGAGTTAATAAAAATTGCTAACGCTGCTTTTTCAGTTCTTTCTTTAAAAGGGGAGATGACAGTAGAATTAGATTTTATTAGTGATGAAGAAATTAAAGAGCTTAACAAAAGACACAGAGGCAAAGATGATGTCACGGATGTTTTGAGTTTCCCTTTATTAGAAAATGATTTAACTAATTATCAATTTAATAAAGAAATATTAGGAAACATAGTGATTGCACATAGTTTTGCAAAAAAAAGAGCAGTGGAATTTGAACATTCTGAAAAAAGAGAGTTAAGCTATTTATTTGTACATGGTTTGCTTCATTTATTAGGATTTGACCATAATACAGATAACAATAAAAAAACAATGAGAGAACTTGAAGAAAAGATTTTATCAAATATGGACAAAGAAAATATGACAAAAAAATCAGGCTTTATTGCAGTTTTAGGAAAACCTAATGTAGGAAAATCCAGCTTAATAAATGCTATTATAGGACAAAAAATTCTTATTATTTCTCCAAAGCCGCAAACTACTCGTGACCGTATAATGGGAATCCTGACAGAAGATAATAGTCAAATGATTTTTATAGATACCCCTGGTATTCATACTCCAAAAACTACGCTTGGTGCGCACATGAATAAGGCAATCAAATCTGCTTGTACAGCTGCTGATGCAATTGTCGTTGTCATAGATTCAACTAAACCAATAGACCAAACTCAAATTGATTTTATTAAAAAACAAACAAAAATTGCGCCCACTTATATAGTAATAAATAAATCAGATTTAACGGGATTTGAAAAAATATATCCTATCATAAACAAGCTATCCTCGTTATTGCAAAGCGGTGTTTTAGAAATTATACCAACCTCAGCTAAAACTAAAAATAATATAGATACGTTGAAAACACACCTGCTTACTCATCTAAAAGAAGGAGAGTTTTATTTTGACCAAGATGACTTATCGGACAAGCCTCTTTCATTTATGGTGTCAGAAATCATAAGAGAAAAAGCTTTATGGTTATTGCAAGATGAGATTCCGCATGGTATTGCTGTTATGATTCAAAAATATGATGTTCAAAAAAATTTAGTAAGCATTGAAGCGGATATAGTGTGTGAAAAACAAACCCATAAACAAATTATAATAGGCGACAATGCTCAAAAAATTAAAGAAATAGGCACAAAAGCTAGGATAGACATAGAAAAGCTGCTAAATAAAAAAGTATTTTTAAATCTCTTTGTTAAGGTTAGAGAAAATTGGCGAAATAAAAGTAATATCATAAAAGATGTAGGATATGATTAAATTTATCATTATATTCACATACTAAATTTATGGAAAACACTACACACAATAAAAAAGATTTAGCATGGCAAATGTTTAAACAAACAGGTTGTCCAGCGCATTATATGTTATATACCAGATTAAAGCAAGAGGAAACTAATAATTAACTCATTCACTACCCCTGCTATAGTAATAAGTGCGGTTAATCAAGGTGACTTTGATAAACAACTTAAACTTATTACACCAAATGGCACAATTTATGCATTAATAAAAGGAGTAAGGCGTAAAAATGCAAAGCTAAAGCCTTTCAGCATTCCTTTTTCTTTTAGTGAGTTCACCCTAAATAAAAAGGGTGAGTTTTATACAATAATAGGCGCATCTGAAATTGAAAATTTTCATGCTATAGCAAGCTGCAATCAAAAATTGATTTCAGCTTCAATTATTTTAGAAGCTGCTTCTTATTCATTCTCACAAAATAGTGAAGATAATTTTATAGTTCTATTAAAAAATATTAAAGATATCATTATTTATGATAATCCATATATTTATGCTATAAAATTTTTGCAGTATATTATTCATTCAAGTGGATACGATTATGAATATCAAAAATATGATAAGATAGAAACTCCGTTAGAGTTATTGTCATACTTATATTATACTAAAGATGCTATTAATTTAGATTTAAATTTAATAGAAAAGACATTAATAAAAATAATACATAGCTTTGAAAATAAGTTTGATTGTCAGTTAAAATCTAAAAGTTTTATTTAAATTTGTTTTTATGCAATAGGAAAAATCGCCTAGAGAGAAAGCCGCTACTTTTATGCTATAGGAAAAATCGCCTAAAATATAGCATCGCACGCCAAAAAAAATCTGCCAATGCAAGGCGGAGTCGGGGCGCAAGCTCCTTTTTTTATATGGCTTTTAGTTTGTCATTTACTCCCAAAAAATACCCCATGCAAATTATTTGACAGACAGTGTTTAAAAGCATATAATTATTATATATTATTATGCTTTAATAGTACATTAATATTTTGGCTTACCTTTTTAAAATGGTAAGGAAGGGAGTGATTTTTATGAAAAAATTAAAAACAAGTATAGTATCAATATTGATACTGGCATTATTGGCAAGCTTTGCTGTGTTCCCGCTTATGGCGTGCGACAACAGTCCGCCTCCTGATGGCGGCGGAGACACTAGCGGTCCAGTCAACAATGCAACAGCACAAAGGATTGAAAACATGTTAGAGGATTTTTTAAACATGCTTTTTGACCAAAATACGCTTGATGAAATCAATGAAGTCTTAGATTTAATTTTTGAAGACGGATTAGTGGATACATTTGTTGATTTATTAAACACTTCAAATTTCACTAATGCTCAAGTCAACAGATTATTAGATTTTATAGAGAGTCTAGAAAATCTAATGGACGATGTTGATTTTGCATATGCTTCATGGATACAAGTAATGATGGTCATGATAGGAGAAACTGCTAACTTAAACATCCCAAATGTCAATATTGCAACTTTCTATTGGGAATTTATGGGGCTGACTCAATATGTTTTAGAAAGATTCATTGATATATTCGATGACATGATAGATTCTAATGATTTAGCTGATTATCTAATGATAATTGAAATAATTGACATGATTAAAGAGTTTGGAAGGACTGATTTTATTGCTTTATATACTCTTATCTTAGATATTTCAGAGCTTGTGTCTGGTTCTGCTTTAAATGTAATTATGCAAATTTTTGAGTTGGGCAATGAGTTTCCTACAAGAGCAATATTTAATGCGTTAGTTGTGGGTGTTAGAAACGATGTATTGGCACTATTAAATCTTTTAGATAATAATGCAATTAGATTAATTGCTGAATTAATGAGATTCCAAATGTATTTTGTTGCGGCTGAGGTTGATTTGGCGGCAGACTTTGATCCAATTTTAGATGCTTTTGTTAATGACTGGAGATATATCAGAGCTAGCTTGACTGCAATGGCAAATGCTGTTAATAATACTCTTATTAATATCATTTATGATATTATGCTTGCCGAATATAATGGTGATTTGACTTGGGAGCAAGTGGATCACAGAATGGCAATTGTATTAGCGAGAGTATTAGATGCTGGTTTTAGAGCAAGCAATGGTTTAACTAATAACAGGATACTACAATTGCTAAATAGATACAGAGGTATTTTTGCAGACATCATTGATGATGCATTTGATTTAGAAGATATGCACGACTTTTTTGACATAGCAGAAGAAATGGTTCCGTTATTGCTTCAAGATATTTCGTTTGTTGCAAATGCAGCTATTAATGCAGATCTTAATTCAGCGGCATTTGAAGATAATCTATTCTTAATGTTTTTATTTATGCTTGGTGAAATTGGTATCGGCGGCGGAGACCCTGGCTGGGATTGGGATGCAGAATATATTCCTGTTGGTGCAATTTATATTGCATCACACTATATTTTTGATGTTATATGCTTGTCAACAGGGGCACATTTATATGGTAGTGATTGGATAAATGTTGTTTATAATGGCGATTTTGGATTTTATGGAAAAATTGCTGAAGTGCTTGAGTTTACGCTAAATGATTGGAGTTTAGATCAAGAAGTGCGTTTCAGTTGGGACGGAGAAACTTTCTATGAACTTGCTCAAGTTGATAGCAATTGGATTAGAAGAATGTTTACTGTTTATGATGTTGAAGAAGATGTAAAAATTATAATTCAATTAGATTTTAGACCTCTTGGGTTTCTTAGAAGATAATTATTTGATTAATTAAAAAATGCGGTGACTGGTTATGATTAACAGTCACCGCATTTTTTGTGTAAAAAATTATTAAAAAATGCCATAAAATTATTAGACAAAACATATATATGTATGTTAGAATACATCGTTCTAGTTATATCATGGGATTAGTCTATCCAAAATTAGTTAAAAAACCTTTTAAGGAGTTATATAAAAATGAGTAAAAAATATGTTTATCTGTTTACAGAGGGCAAGGGACTTGGCAAGGAATTGTTGGGTGGTAAAGGCGCAAACCTTGCTGAAATGACCTCTCTTGGTATGCCTGTTCCTCAAGGCTTTGTAGTGTCTACTGAGGCATGTGCAAAATACACTAAAGACGGCAAAAAAATATCTAGCGATGTTGAAAAGCAAATTTTTGAAGGAATCAAAGATTTAGAAACTCAATACGGCAAAAAGTTTGGCTGTGCAAATGACCCGCTTTTAGTTTCTGTTAGAAGCGGTTCTCGTGCGTCAATGCCTGGGATGATGGATACCATCTTAAATCTTGGCTTAAATGAAAAATCTGTTGAAGGATTGGCTAAAAAAACGGACAACCCTAGATTTGCATATGACTCTTATCGTCGTTTCATTCAAATGTTTTCTGATGTAGTTATGGAGCAAAAAAAGGAAGTTTATGATAAAATTCTTAAAAATTATAAAGATGCTCAAGGCTATAAATTAGATACAGATATGACAGCAGATGATTGGAAGCAAATTGTCAAAACTTTTAAAGAAAATTATAAACAAAATCAAGGTTCGGATTTTCCTGAAGACCCAAAAATCCAGCTTTTAGAGGCTACTAAAGCGGTATTTAGATCATGGGATAATGAGCGTGCTAATATTTATCGATTAGATCACGGAATCCCTTATGAGTGGGGTACTGCAGTTAATATTCAAGTAATGGTATTTGGAAATAAAGGCAATACATCTGGTACAGGTGTTGCTTTCACTAGAGACCCGTCTACTGGCGAGAGAAAACTTTATGGTGAATATCTTATGAATGCGCAAGGCGAGGATGTTGTTGCGGGTATTAGGACACCTAACAAAATTGAAGAGTTAGAAAAACAAAACCCAGCTATATACAAGCAATTTTGTGACACTGTATATAAATTAGAAAAGCATTATAAAGATATGCAAGATACAGAGTTTACTATTGAAGACGGCAAACTGTATATGCTGCAAACTAGGTCAGGCAAACGCACAGCAAAAGCGGCGGTTAAAATTGCAGTAGATTTAGTTAATGAAAAAATGATTGACATAAAAACTGCTCTATGTATGATTGACCCTAAGCAGCTAGATGCATTATTACACCCAACATTCATTGAAAAAGATTTAAAAGCATGCAAACCTTGCGGTTATGGATTGCCTGCATCTCCTGGTGCTGCTTGCGGAACTATAGTTTTCTCTGCTAAAAGGGCGGCTAAATTAAAAGAAGCAGATCCTAAAGCCCAATTAATTTTGGTTCGCCATGAAACAAGTCCAGAGGATATTGCAGGCATGAAAGCATCGCAAGGTATTTTGACGGCTACTGGCGGTATGACTTCTCATGCGGCGGTTGTAGCTAGAGGAATGGGTACTTGCTGTGTATGCGGCTGCACTCAAATTAGTGAAATAGATGAAGAAAAAGGTATAGTAGTTATTAATGGAAAAAGCTATAAAGAAGGGGATTGGCTGTCGCTTGACGGTACAGCTGGAAACATCTATGAAGGCAAACTTCCAACCGAAATCCCAGGTGAGATCACAGGTGATTTTGCGACAATCATGGAGTGGGCAGACAAGCACAGGGCATTAAAAATTAGGACTAATGCTGATACTCCTAATGATACAAAGCAAGCAATCATATTTGGAGCAGAAGGTATTGGTTTGTGCAGAACAGAGCATATGTTCTTTGACCACATTTTAGCAATGCGTGAAATGATAGTGTCTAAAACTTTAGAGCAAAGACAGGTGGCATTGGCAAAATTACTACCTATCCAAAGGGATGACTTTAAGGGTATTTTTACTTCTCTTAAAGGTATGCCTGCTACAGTTAGATTATTAGATCCTCCGCTTCATGAGTTTGTTCCGCATACTGACGAGGATATTCAAATTTTAGCAAATGAAATGGGTTTAGATTTTGCAGAATTAAAAAAGACAATTGAATCTTTGCATGAATTCAACCCAATGATGGGTCACAGGGGTTGTCGTTTATCTGTCACTTATCCTGAAATTGCTGCTATGCAAACAAGGGCAATCATAGAAGCTGCGATTGAAGTATCAAAAGAAACGGGTGTTAATGTCACTCCTGAAATAATGATACCGTTAATCGGAGAAATAAAAGAATTAAAGTTTGTTAAAGATATTGTGGTTGCAACTGCGGATTCTATAATTAAAGAAAGCGGTTCAAAAATTAAATATATGGTAGGTACCATGATTGAAATCCCAAGGGCGGCACTTTTGGCGGATGAAATTGCATCAGAAGCAGAATTTTTCTCTTTTGGTACAAACGACTTGACGCAAATGACCTATGGATTTAGTAGAGATGATGCAGGAAAATTCTTAGAAGATTATATTGATAAAAAGATTTTTGAGGCGGACCCGTTTACTACACTTGATCAAAAAGGTGTAGGGCAATTGATAACTATGTCAGTTGAAAAGGGCAGGGCTGCTAGAAAGAATTTGAAAATTGGTGTATGCGGAGAGCACGGCGGCGATCCAGCGTCTATTATGTTCTTCCATAAAGCAGGACTTGAATATGTATCATGCTCTCCATTCAGAGTGCCTATTGCAAGACTTTCTGCAGCACAAGCTAATATTAAATTTCCACGTAAAAAATAAAGTAATGAGTTTTATATTGTGAGATTCTTAAAGGATGACAAAATTATTTTTAAATTATCGCAGTTTGCTTTTTATTCTAAAAACAAATTAATGTCATCCTTTAAGAATCTCACAATATAAAATTTATAATTTAATTATCATAATTAAAAACGAGGTAAGTTTGAGTAATAAATTTGAAGTGGTTCGAATTACTCGTCAGCGTGTTGAAAAAAATGTTGAAGGGACAAATTGGAGAGGTAAACCTAAAACGGAAGTTAAAAATCTATCTGAAACAGCAGAGGAATTTGATGCAAGGGTTCAAGATGAGCTGAATAGCTACGCCAATAGAGGATGGAATCTTGTTAATGTTTCTCATAGCTTGCCAATAACATTTAAAAATCTTGGGTCATTTTCTAATACTTTTTCTGACTATGATACTGAGTTTTATGTTTTTATTTTCCAGCGAGAAACTTAATGATTAATCTTAGGCAAACAATATTTGAATTAGAAAAAAATCATTTAAGCAAATATGCTTCCTTTTCTGATGCGACTTTAGGCAGAGAAAACAAGTCCAATCCATGTCCTATTCGTACTGAATATGCTAGGGATAGAGACAGAATTATTCACTCAAAATCTTTTAGACGATTAAAACACAAGACCCAAGTCTTTTTATCGCCAGAGGGTGACCACTATCGTACACGGCTTACTCACACACTAGAGGTTTCTCAAATTGCTAGATCAATTTCAAGAGCACTTAGGCTTAATGAGGATTTAACAGAGGCAATAGCATTAGGTCATGATTTAGGGCATACTCCTTATGGGCATACTGGTGAAGAGGTTTTGTCAGAATTCATAAAATTTAATCATAATGAGCAATCTTTAAGAATAGTAGAAATTTTAGAAAACTCTGGGCAAGGCATGAATCTTACAAAAGAAGTTAAGGATGGTATTTTGAATCATCGTTTAGGTTTAAAGCCTATGACACTTGAAGGTAAAGTAGTATCATGGAGTGATAAAATTGCATACATATCTCATGATATTGATGATATAATTAGGGCGGGATTCTTAAAAGAGAGCGATATTCCTACAGAATTTGTTAAAGTTTTGGGCAAGGGGCACACAAAGCGTATCAATTCTATGATTTTGGATATAATCACAAATAGTTTAGATAAACCTTTTGTGTCATTATCAGAGTCTATGCAAAAAACTATGCTTGGCTTAAGAGAGTATTTATTTAAAGAATTTTATTTTTCATCAAAAGTTAAAACAGAAGAAGGCAAGGCAAAAGATATGATTAGATTTTTATTTGAGTATTATATCAAAAATTTGAATTTATTGCCTCAATATATTTTAGAATTAGATACTTCAAATGAACAAAAAGTTTGTGATTATATTTCAACTTTTACTGATAGATATTGTGTTAGAATGTTTAAAGAAATTACTGTGCCAAAAAATTGGCAATTGTAATAAGAATCTTAGCCTTTTAAAAAAGAAAAAAACATGTCAGAATTTAGCAATTTTATTTCTAATCTACTTGCTAAAACAGACATAGTGTCACTAATATCACGCTATGTAAGTTTGCAAAAAAAAGGCGGTACACATTGGGGATGCTGTCCGCTTCATCATGAAAAAACACCATCATTTACAGTGTCTGATTCAAAACAACTATTTTATTGTTTTGGCTGTCAAACTGGTGGAAACGCTATTACATTTTTATCTAAGATTGAAAGTATAGAAAGCATTGAAGCAATAAAAATGCTAGCGGAATCTGCAAATATAAAATTACCAGAACGAGCAACTTTAGAAACGATAGATTCTTCTGAAAACAAAAGAAGGCAAGAAGCATTAAAAAAAATTCTTAGAGAGGCGGCTATTTATTATAATAATAATCTGGTATCTAGTGATAATCTAGCAAAAAAATATTTAGAAAATAGAAAAATTGGTCAAAATATTGTTACTAAATTTGGGCTAGGATATTCAAAAGATTTTAGTTCTGTAATTGAGCATTTAGAAAAATTAGGTTTATCAAAGCAGGATATGAAATATGCTGGGTTATTAGGTCAAAAGGCGGACAAGTATTATGATAATTTTGCATATAGACTGGTTGTGCCGATAATAGATGATAAAGGAGCAGTGCGAGGTTTTGGCGGTAGAATATTAAAAGATGAGGATTTTGCAAAATATAAAAACAGTCCGCAAACTGACATTTTTGATAAATCTGAAATTTTATTTGCTGCTAATTTAGTTAAAAAAAGGAAGCAAAGAGAGGGGTTGCCTTATGTAATTATAGTAGAAGGTTATATGGATGCGATAGCATTACACAATGCTGGTTTTGATATGACAATTGCTAGTATGGGGACAGCACTTACAACAAGGCAAGCTAAAGAAATAAAACTTTTATTAACTTCTCAAGATAGCAAAAATTTTTCTTGTTACATAAGTTTTGATGGTGATGTAAGCGGACAAAAGGCTACATTGAAAAGTTTAGATATTCTTGCCGCCGCTGGACTTAGCGTAAAAGTAATTTCATTGCCAGATAAACTTGATCCTGATGATGTGATTAATAAACATGGCAAAGATTATTATCAAGATCTTATTAAAAACGCAACTGAATTGACGATATACAAATTGCAAACCTTAAAAAAAGATTATGATTTAAACACATTTGAGGGCAAAGCTGCGTATGCAAGTGCTGCTATAAACTCATTAAGCAGGCTGGGTGATAAAACAAAAATCAATGCATATTTAGAATTAATTCAAAAAGACACGGGCTATCCATTGCAAGTATTGAGAAAGCAAGCAGAGATTTTTATTCAAGAAGAAACGCCTGTGCCAGCCTATCATTATATAAATCCTAATGCTGTTAATAAAAGCTTAAATGACGCAAAAGAATTTATCCTATCTTCAATAATTGCTGCACAACCTTATGCAAACACTAGTGATGATATATTTTTGTTATTAGATGATGTTGACTTGCAAAGAGTATATTGTTTAATCAATGACTGTCTAAAAGCAGATATTGAGTCGGGCGGCATAGGGCAATGGGGCGCAAATGCATGGGGAGCATTGCATCAGGCATTAGAAAATAACTATAGTCAACAAGACATTGACACCATTACTCGTTTGGCTTCATACCAACACATAGCTGGTGATGATGCAGAAAAATTTAATAAATCAATCAAAGTATTAAAAGTCAATTTAATTGATAAAGAAGAAAAAAAGCTTAAAGAAGAATATGACAAAACCAAAGATTTAAATTTATTAACTCAAATTAAATCTTTAACCCAAAAAAGGCACGAACTAAAGTAAAAAATAAAATTCATCAATAAATTGTGTTGTTCATGTATTATGAATTTATGCATTGTATAAGGAGAATAAATGGAAGATACACTAGAAGAAAAAAGAATAGAGCTATCAGAATCGCTAAATACTGCGGTTCAGGCTTTAATTTTGAAAGGAACCATTAGTACGGTTCCGCTTACTTATGATGAAGTTGGGCAAAAGGTAGCAGTTGAAAATGAAGCAAATGCTGAAGAGATGGAAGAAGTCTTGCGCATTTTAGAAGAGAATGGGATTAAGGTTGTCAAACATGGCGAGAGATTAAAGTTAAGTGAGAAAGTACAAAAGGAAGTTAATAAATTAATTGCGGTAGGCAAGACTAGAAAATTAACATATGATGATGTCGGCGAGAAATTGGCTGTTGCATTAGAAGTAACTGCTCAAGAGATGGACGAAGTTTTTAAAATTTTGGCTGAAAACGATATTGAAGTGCAAAATAGTCAGATTGATATACAAAAAGATGCTGTATTAGAAAAAATTATCACTGATGTCAATATTGATGATCCTGTCAAAGTATATCTAAAGGATATAGGAAAGGTTGCGCTTTTATCTGTGGATGATGAGGTTAAATTAGCAAAGCAAATGGTTGATGGCGATGAGTATGCTAAACAAAAACTATCTGAGGCTAATTTAAGGCTGGTCGTGTCTATTGCTAAAAGATATGTAGGTCGTGGAATGTTATTTTTAGATTTGATTCAAGAGGGCAATCTAGGACTTATGCGTGCGGTTGATAAATTTGACTATACAAAAGGTTTTAGATTTTCAACCTATGCGACATGGTGGATAAGACAGGCTATTACAAGGGCTATTGCAGATCAGGCAAGGACTATTAGGATTCCTGTGCATATGGTTGAGACTATAAATAAACTATTAAGGACTACAAGACTTTTAGTGCAAGAATTAGGGCGTGATCCAAAACCTGAAGAGATTGCTAAAGAGATGCATATTACTCCTGAGAGAGTCATTGAAATTCAAAGAATTTCTTTAGAGCCTGTGTCCTTAGAGACGCCTATTGGTGAAGAGGATGATTCTCATTTAGGAGATTTTATTGAAGATGAAAAGGCAGCGTCTCCTCAAGATAAAGCAGATACTACTGAATTAACTGAAAAATTGCTGTCTACTTTAGATACTTTGACTCCAAGAGAAGAGATGGTATTAAGAATGAGATATGGTCTTGATGATAGAAGAGCAAGGACATTAGAAGAGGTGGGCAGAGAGTTTGGTGTGACAAGAGAACGAATAAGGCAAATTGAGGCAAAAGCATTAAGAAAATTAAGGCATCCTTCAAGAAGTAAGAAATTAAAGGATTTTATTGATCAATAATGACTAGGCTGGACACAATATTTTCACTAATAGAACAATGTGATATTTTTGCTGATATAGGTACAGATCATGGGCTGATAGCTAAAGCAGCACTTGCATTTTCTAAAAAAGTAATTGCTTCTGATATAAGTGAAAAATGTCTTGAAAAAGCAAAAAAATTGTTGCAGGCTAGTGAAAATACAGAGTTTATTGTATCAGACGGCTTAAAAAATTTTAATGAAAATCCATGCATTATATCAATTTGCGGAATGGGCGGGCATACAATAAAAGATATTCTAACTGACTATTTTAGCAAAAATAAAACTGCAATATTAATTTTACAGCCTCAAAATGATGTGCATCTTTTAAGAGAATTTCTTGTAAAAAACAATTACACCATAACTCATGATGTAGCTGCAAGAGAAAAGAAAAAGTTTTATTGTATATTAAAAGCTGTGCCAGGTGTTGACAAATTAGATTCACAACAAATTTTATTTGGAAAGTTTTATAAACACAAATCATTAATCTTAAAAGAAAAACTGCAATATAATTTAGCTAGATTAAAAACTTATACTTTATTTGATGGTAAAATCACACAAAAAAATGAGGATTTAATCAATTTAGTTAAGGAGGCACTAACATGGCAAGAGTAGAAGATATAATGACTATCATGCAAGAATTTGCTTCAGAGCATCTTATTATGCCTGAATATAATGATAATGTGGGGCTTTTAATTGGAGATATAAATGAATCGGTCAAAAATATTTATTGCTGTTTGGATTTAACCAATGATGATATTGATAAGGCGATAGACTTAAAAGTTCAGATGATTATATGTCATCACCCGATTATTTATACTCCTATTAAATCAATTACATCTAAGACAGTATTAGGTCGCAAGATAATCAAATTAATAAAAAATAATATAGCAGTCTATGCTGCTCATACAAACTTAGATTTTGTAGAGGGCGGATTAAATGAATATGCTGCTAAGCTATTAGGATTGAAAAATTTAATACCTCTAAATCCTTATATATCTAAGAATGCAGGCATAGGGCGTATGGGGCAGCTAGAAAATCATATAACTTTAAAAGAATTAGCAAATATAGTTTTAAATAAATTTAATGATAAAAGAGTAGACTTTGTGGGTGATGAGCACAAACAAATTAAAACTGTTGCAATAATAAATGGGGGCGGTGGAAATTTAGAAGGTTTAAATTTAGCAATAAAAATGGGAGCAGATTGTTTTATAAGCGGAGACATTAAGCATTCTACAAAAATATATGCTAAAGATTTAGGTTTTCCATTAATAGAGGCATCGCATTTTCATACAGAAAGTATTTATATCCCGCAGTTAGCAAAAATTCTTATGCAAAAAACCAAAGGATTAAATATAGTTATTCATCATTAGGAGAGATAAAAAATGAAGCTAGACAAATTATTAGAATATCAAAAATTAGATATTGGGCTAAGACGCATCACTTTAGAGTTGGAAAAATCTGATGATGCAAAGAAAATTGAAGTGGCAAAACAAGAGTTTGCTATAGCAAAAAAGGCTATTGAGGATAGTGAAAAAAATGCACTATCCTTAGTAGAATTTTTTGGTGAGTTAGAAAAAAACTATCAAGAAGTGGGTAAAAAAATTGATAAATTGATTGATCAAATTGAAAAACAAGAAAAAGAGTTAGAAAAAAAACCTGATAAAACTAGTGAATTTGAAAAATCTATTAATGAATTAGCTGCTTTAAAATCTGAAGCTGCTAGCATTGAAAATAAAATCGCTGATCAAAAATCTAAAGGCGATGAAACTATTCAAAAATATAAAGCAGCAAGTGACAGGGCTAAAAAAGTGAGAGATTTCCATGCTAAGGCAAAAGAAAGGCTGGATATTTTGCAAAAAACCAAAGATCCAGAAATCAAAGCAATTAAGACATCATTAAAAAAATTAGAACCTCAAATTGATGAAATTTTCATGACGCAATATAAGACTATTACATCCGAAGGCAAATATCCAGCGTTTGTTGAGGCACATTTAGACGGCAAAAATTTTTCTTGCAAAGGTTGCGGGATGTCATTATCTCAAACAGGTTCATCAGCGCTTATTTCACAAAGCTATACATCATGTGAATCATGCAGGCGCATAGTTTATACGCTAGGAAAAATCGCTTCTAATTGAGCAATAGGCTAGCGTCAAAGGACATCTTTGTTTAAGTTAAAGCATATTATACCTTATACTCATCTAGTTTATTATTAAGAAGGTTAAATATGAAAATAACAAAAGCATTGATTCCTTGTGCTGGACTTGGTACAAGGTTTGCCCCTATTACCAAGGCTGTACCTAAAGAAATGCTGCCTATCATTGATACTCCGTCATTGCACTATATAATTAATGAGGCAGTTGCTAGCGGTATTACCGATATAATGCTTGTCCTGTCTCCTAATAAAAATGCCATAAAAACATATGTTGATGCTGAAATTATACATAAAGCTAATATTATTTATGCTTATCAAAATGAGCCGAGAGGCAGCGCTGATGCTGTATACAAGGCAAAGAATTTTGTAGGAAGTGACCCGTTTTGTCTTGCATGGGGTGATGATGTAATTTTAAGTCAAACACCTGTTATGAAGCAATTAATGAATGCTTTTGATGACGCTAATTCACATGTAGTAGGTATGCAATACTGGAAAGATGATGACATAATAAAATATGGAGTAGCCAAGCTAGGGAAATCTAGTATTCCTATGTTAAATAGATTTGATAGTAAATTATTTTTATTAGGAGGTTTTTTAGAAAAACCTGCATTAAAGGATTTGCCGTCTAGATATGCAGCACTAGGCAGATACATATTAACAAGTGATATTTTTGATGAGATAGAAATTACACCCCCTAGCAAAAATGGTGAGATTCAATTAACTGACGCAATAAATTCTTTATCTAAAAAATCAAATGTGTTTGGCTATGATTTTGACGGAAAAAGATTTGATTGCGGTGATAAATTAGGCTTTATTAAAGCAATAATAGAATATGGTTTAATGCGTGAGTTTGGCGGGGAGTTAAAAGAGTATATTAAAGATTTGATTAAAATTTTTTAAAGACAATGTCTTTATTAAATATAAAATCCGACAGTTCGAAAATCCATCCTGTCGTAAAAAAAATACTAGGAGAACAATTATGGAAGAAAAAAATGTTAACCAAAAGGGTGACGAGTATTTTAATACTAATTTGCCTTTGACCGCAATGCAAAAAGAGCTGCCTAATGAGCAGCTTAACTCTACAAAAAAAAGAGAAATTTTTACTACCAAAAACATCACTCGCACAGCCATGATTGCTGCATTTTATGTGGTTTTGACTCTGTTATCGGGGCACTTTGGCTTAGGCTTTGGTGCTGTTCAGTTTAGATTGTCAGAAGCACTCACTATACTCCCGCTCTTTTTCTTTTCGGCTGTCCCCGCCCTTGTCATAGGCTGTCTTATTGCAAATTTATTCAGTCCGTATATACTTTTTGAATTTATTGGTGTAGGCGCATCATTATTGGCGGGATTAACTACATATCTAATTGGTCGAATAATTAAATCAAACACCAAATTAAAAGAGGGTATTAGACTAGGCTTAGGAATCTTGCCTCCTATTGTATTCAATGCGCTTTTAGTCCCGTTATTAATTATTCTAGCATCAGAGACTCCGCCTGCGTATTGGTTTGCAGTAGGTTTCGTAGGACTAGGGCAATTAGCGGTTTTAACTGTATTAGGCATCCCATTATATTTTGCATTAAAACACATAAATAAAAAAGGCAAATATTTTTAGAGAAAAAAACTATTATTTATTACAAAATAGTTTGTTTAAAACACTTGACAAAAATATTTATTTGTGGCATACTATTAGATAAGACTATATAAAAAGGAGAGAAAAACATATGAAAAAGAAGTTAATAATATTCATCATCATGCTGGCATTAGCATTTTCAACAATAGCAATTTTCACTGCCTGTGAAGATGAGGATGATGAAGATTTTGTTTTAAATTGGACTACATCATCACAGCACTTAATTATCAATGCTAGTGTTGGTGAAGATGCAATAGAAAATGGAGATAGCATACCAGAGGATTCAACAATTAGATTTAACTTTGAAGTTTCTAGTGCACATGCCCTAGCACACATTGATGATGGATTTATGATACATGTATATAATGGGACAAATCGAATCCACACTATTTTTGAGGCGGGCAATAGCTTAACTAGTCGTCATTTTGATTTTGCAATTGAAGGTGACACTGAATTAGAGTTTAGGCTTGAGTTAACAACAGTTACATTGTTAACGCCAACAGAAGCTAGAAATATGATGTTTGAATTAGAAGAAGAGGGTGAGGATTTTATCATTTTAGACACAAGGCAGTTACATGAGTTTTTAGAGCAAAGAATCCAAGGTGCTATTTTGATTCCTTATCAGTTGATATTGCCTGCAAATAGGACTGTTGGAGTATTGCCTAGTGAGTTTAATATAAGATTGCCAGATAGAAATGCAACAATATTAGTGTATTGCAGAGCAGGCAGAAGGAGTATGGTGGTTTCGTCAGTTTTAGCAGGTCATGGTTTTAATAATATCTATGATATGGGCGGCCTTTTATATGATACTACTGCAAATTCTAATAATCCCGATATTCCTAATCAGCCGCAAGGTGACGGCTGGATAGGAGCAGGGTATCCTACAGTCAGCGGTTGTACTACTAATCCAGAGGATTGCAGTGCATATGGTACGGGTTTTCCATGTTTGAGCACCGTCTATCATGGTGCTGAGTGCGGATGTCCGCCAAGGTCTACTACTTGTCCGTTTTGTGATAATGAAATAGTAGATGGATTTTATTGTGATTGTGACGGTCGTATGTTAAGATTTAATTTCTCTTCTTTCTTTTTGGGCGAAGGCAATTGGAGTGGGCTGACAATCATAGGGTTATATGATGAAAATGGAGAAGAAATTGAATTAAGAGCAAAAAATGGTGGAAGGATAAATGGTGGAAACTTAATAGGGCATGCAGATATTGCGGGTGGAAATCCTGTGTTCAGACTAAAATTTAATGAATTACAAAGTCTTTATGTGGTTAGTGTGACGATTGGTCAAGGGTTTCCTTTTACAGTATCTGATGGTGATGGATATCAGTATGTTGATATTGAGTTAAATATGCTTATAATTGGTAATGCTGACATTATAGATATCAATATTCATTTAGAATATGATTGACCTATATGACAGTAATGTTTTAAGTGTCCGTGTGACACTATGAAAAAATGTAAAAGCTACCTAAATTAATTATTTAATCAGGTAGCTTTTCTTTTTTACTAGAGAGTTTATTGCTAATTCATTATATCAGTTGTTTAATAATAGGAGGTATGAAATTAATGGAAGAATCATGAGTTTAGGTCTGCTAAAATTTACTTTGACGAAGAAAAAAATATGGCAAATTATTAAGAGGTGAAAGGTACGAATGGCGTTGGGATGAAATAAAAAGCTGTTGAAAATATGTGTTTTCTATAAAAAATTTATCTACGGGACTACAAGAAATTTTAGAGATTAGTACAAAATCAGATTATCCCAAAATAACATTTTTGGTTAATTTGGGGCGTTGGAAAGTTTTGCAAAAAAATCTTTACTTAAGATTATTGAAGCGAAATTTAATAAGTAAAATTGTAAATCTGGAATGAAAAATCAGAGGATCCCTCAATCCCCCCCCCCCCCCCCCTTTTTTTATTTAAATTTTTTTATTTTTTAAAAAAAAAAAATAATTAAAAAAAAA
>WRAF01000024.1 GCA_009780325.1 Bacillota bacterium
TGTTTGGGTCGCTTCCAAGACCTGTCAAGCAGGGTTATATATTTATGGGATGGCATTGTTGGGATATAGGTTTGGTAACCAATGAGAGTGTGGTGAGTTTTTTAGCTTCACATTGGGGGTTGTTTGCGCAGTGGGAGGCGCAGCCTGAAATAGGGCGGGTGGATATTTTAGATAGGTATATTACGCATGCATGGCAGACTGATGTGAATGAGTTTTCTGTATTTTTTAATTCTAACTGGTGGTGGGGCATGGGAGGAGGAGCTAATGAGTCTAGTAGTGTATTAGGTTTTGGTTTTGATAGAATTAATCCGGTGGTAGTTGGATTTGAGTTGTATTCTATTTGGAGCGGGGTTTTAAGGTTTGTACCAGATTTAGGGACGATGATAGAACACGATGATGGCAGCATAAGTGGCAGCATAAGCATAGAGGGCAAGGTTTTGATGGGGGGAGAGTTTTTTACCACAGGAAGAGTTGTATTTACACTTTGCTGGTCATCAGAGATTAGGTTGATTACACCCATCTCACTGTTTCCGCATCATGATCCTTTCAATCCGCCTCGTTTGGCTATTAGGATAGTGATAAGGACTGTTTGTTGTTGTAACTGGTGTTATATTGATAAAATTCCCCTAACTGTAGACTTTGACTTACAAGGCGGGTTTGGTGCTGCGGAGCCTATCATACTAGATTTTATGCAAAATTATGGGGAGCTGCCTTATCTTGTTTTTAAGACCGATTATGTTTTTGCTGGCTGGTTTACTAAACCTAATGGTCAAGGGCAGCAAATTTTTTATAATTCACTTGTATTGCTTAGCGGCACAAAGACTTTATATGCGCATTGGGAGAGAGGAATTGTTGTGTATTTGGATGGGCAAGGCGGGCAAGTAGATATTGACCAAGTAATTATAAACTGCCCAAGTGCATATGGCTGGTTGCCAAATCCGACAAAGCCTGGGTTTTTATTTGATGGTTGGTGGACAGAACCGTTTGGGGGTATAAGGATTAATGAAAATACTCCTTTAGTGGTTGATACAATGCATGTTATATTTGCTAGATGGATACCAAAATTTTGGTAAACTTTGATACACAAGGCGGCAGCGACTTGCAAAGCATATTTTTAGTGCATGGACAAGCGTATGGGGTATTACCTATTCCGCACAGGGCAAACTATATTGTCTATTCAAAAACATAATGAATTTTTGCTAATAAATTATACTATGTCAATGACAACTAGCAATCAACATGTATTTAACATAAATCCAAATTGTTTTGAAGTGCAAAATGTTAAGAATTCATTGACTCTATTAAATAAAATGCTTGCAAGACATCAAAGACATTTTGTTTATTTAAAATAATTTGAGTTTCTATATCAATGGATAGGTTGATGAGATTAACGCTGGCAAGATGATTGACAAATTTGATGAAATTATTAGCAGAGCTTTGCAAGAGACGATGCACAGGTACGGAAAGCAAATAATAAATTTTATGGTAAATCCAAAGGAGGAACGATGCAATGCGGTGTAAAAATCACTTGTGTAAAAGAAGATTGTATAACATGCAATTTTTATGGCTGTCAAAAAGAAAAGGTGTATTTGCCTAATGAATTAGAACAGCGATGAGGTTGATGGAATTTTGTTAGATGATAAAATTAGGGTGATGAATGCGGAGTGTTATTATATTTCGTTAATAGGCATTAATAGGGGTGCAAACCTAAAAATCAAACGGTGTAGAAATTTTATAAGTATCATCATTTTTTAATTGACTAAAGTTTTTTTGTTTGTTATATTTATGTTGTGAGAAACAAGCGGCTAATTATTTTATTCTCTATTTTGTTGTCGGTTACTGTTATTGTCATTTTTGGCAGTATAATTTTTTCTGTTTCTATTGTTACTACATCTGGGCATAATATTGATGTTTATAATGAAGGGCGGGATTTATCAGAGCAAATAATAGAGGCGGCTAATTTAAATGGACGCAGTATTTTTCTATTAAATGATGAGCAGATAATAGCTGAAATTGAAGAGGCTGTGCCTCAAATTCAGGTTACTTATATACAAAGGCTTTTTCCTAATAGGGTTTTGATTAGATTTGTTAAGATGTATAATTATTTTAGAGTGACAAGAGGTGATAATACTTATTCACTTAGGTCAAATGGAAGGATTACAGACATTAATGATGTGACTGATAGAAATTTTATAGATTTGATTGCACATACAAGCAATGCAGCGTTTAATGTGGGCGATTATATGTTTAATAGGACAACAAGTGAATTTTTAATGGAAGTGGCAGCAAGTTTAGAGAAGCTAGGGGTCGGAGAAAGTGCTGCATCTAATTTAATTGAATTTGTAAATATTGTTTATAGTCATAATAATGTATATATTGGTATGCGTGGCGGTGGTATAATAAGGATATTATATGCTAGAGAGAATTTTTTAGAGAAATTACAGCTTGGATTATCTGTGTTTGTGGCTGGATCGCACGCAAGAGGATATGTGGTTACAAGTACAGATGTGCATGCATTTGTATCTAGTCCAGGTGATTATATGGTTTTAAGGAACAGATTAACACAAATATGATTTTTTTTGTAATTATAGGATTTTCAAATAAAAACTCTTGACAGTCATTGTCGAAATATAGTATAATAAAGCGTTATTATCTAGGAGAATAGATTTTAGTGAGTTCAAGCATTGCAATTTTAGATTTTGGTTCTAGCAGAATTTCTGTTTTAACGGGCAATCGTGGACCAAACAATACTGTGCAGGTTACTTCTCAATCTGAAGTAAAATACGCAGGTTTTTCTAGTGGTGAATGGCTTAGACCAGAGCTTTTAACAAGTGCTATTCATCAAGCTATTTTGGGTGCTGAAGCTACATCAGGCACAAAAATTCGTCATTTATATATTGGCGTGCCAGGTGAGTTTTCTTCAGTGATTACAAAAAATATTACGCATACATATCCTAAGCGCAAAAAAATCATTGATAAAGATGTTGAAAATTTGATGATAAAGGGTCAAGATTTTTCAACTAATGAAATGGTGTTGATTAACCGTCAGCCTATATTTTATACTCTTGATGATGGCAGACGTTTAATAGAGCCGATTGGGCAGTCATCAAATACTTTGTCAGGGCTAATATCTTATATAATGGCTGAGAGTAATTTTACTACATTTATCGATAGCATTATGGAAAGTATTGGTATTGAAACGGCTGAATATGTTTCATCTACATTAGCACAATGTTTATATTTATTAGACTCAAGCAAGCGTGACAGAATTAGTGTTCTTATTGATATTGGATATATTACTACTACAGTGGCTGTGGTTAGGGGGGATGGGCTGTTGTCACTTAGTAGTTTTTCATTAGGCGGCGGATATATTGCTGGAGATTTAAGAGAGCATTTTGGTATGCCTTTTGCGGATGCTGAAATATTAAAAAGACAAGTTTTTGTTTCTATTGTGCCTGAGGCGGATGATGTGTATGAAGTTAATGGAAAAGAGTATTCGGCGTCTGTCACCAATAAAATTGTTATTGAAAGACTAAAAGTGATAGCAAAGGCTGTGCAAAAGTGTTTAAATTTATGCAAATTTGATATACCTGTTATGGCTAGCTATTGTTTGACGGGCGGCGGTGTAAGCTATATGAGGGGTGCTAAAGAACTTATTGGTCAGTTTTTAGAAAAAGACATAGAATTAATTAAAATGCCATTGCCTAATGTTGATAAGCACCATAATTCATCTGCACTAGGATTATTAAATATGATAATTGATGCAAGTATGGTCATTGCTAAAAAGAAAGGCATTTTAGGATTTTTTTTAGGAGAGTAAACATTTAATACACTACAAAGTGCTTTGTTTTGTGTGTTAAAAAAGGATATAATATGGAAAACACTAACAATCTAAACACTCAGCAAGAATTATCAAAAGCAGTTCCTGCAAAAATCATCGTTGTAGGCGTAGGCGGAGGCGGCAATAATGCTGTTAATCGCATGATTGAAGCTGGTATTAAAACAGCAGGATACATAGCAGTCAATACAGATTTGCAAGCATTGCGTATGTCAAAATCACCTATACGTTTGCAAATTGGTGATAAATTAACAGCAGGAAAAGGTGCAGGCGCAGATCCATCAATTGGTCAAAAAGCTGCTGAAGAATCAAAAATGGCTATTCGTGAAAAAATCAAGGATGCAGACATGGTTTTTGTTGCAGCAGGAATGGGCGGCGGCACTGGGACAGGGGCTGCTCCTGTTATTGCGGCACTTGCAAAAGAGATGGGCAAATTGACAGTAGGTGTTGTCACAAAACCTTTTGCGTTTGAGGGTAAGGTTAGATCAGATCAAGCGGAACATGGCATACTTAACTTAAGGAAAGCTGTGGATACCATGGTAGTGATTCCTAATGAAAAATTAATCAAAATTGCAGGCAGTATGACTTTTCATGATGCGTTTAAATATGCAGATGAGGTGTTGCGTCAGGGAATTCAGGGTATTTCTGATGTAATTATGTATCATTCTACTATCAATCTTGACTTTGCTGATATTAGCACTGTTATGCGCAATAAAGGTATTGCACACATGGGTATTGGTCGTGGAAAGGGTGAGAATAAAACAATTGATGCAGTCAAGCAAGCGGTATTTAGTCCGTTATTGGATACTTCTATTGAAGGGGCTACTAGCATTATTTTGCATATGGCTATTGGCAAAGGTGTAACAGTGGATGAGGTTAATGAAGCAAATTTATTGGTTAAAAATGTTGTATCTCCCAATGCCAATATTATTTGGGGACATCATAATAGAGAGGACTTGTCGGATGAGATTATTGTTACGATAATTGCGACAGGTTTTAATACGCCCAAGAATGAAGAAAGAGTGATGCCTTCTAATGCAGTTAATAAAGATAGCGGAACAAAAAGATTGGGGATTTTTGGAGAGGAGAGTGGTGCGGTTGGTGGTGTAATGATGGGAGGTGCATCAAACAATGCTGCTCCGCAGTATAGACCACCTAGCTCTAATTCATCAAGAGTGGATGTTTCTGATGTTGATGATGTGCCTGAGTTTTTGAAGAAATTAAAGTAGTTTGGAGAAGTTGCTAAATGAAAAAGAAAAATTTTTTGATAATTGTAGTAGTCGTTTTGATAATGTTTGCTTTTATGGGGTGTTCAGCACCTAACCTAATAACAAATGAATCATTCAATGCTGTTGCTTATAGTGAAAAACTTGAGATTAGGATAGAAGAAAATACTTTAATCGTTGATTTAAGTGATACTGCTATGGTTTCTTTTACGCAATTTAATTCTAATGCAGATGCCATTGCTAGATTTAGATTTCATGAAACACATATAAATAACTATAATATACATACAAATTCGTTTCAAGCTAATATGTTAAACCATGATATATGGAGAGTGAATGCAGGCGGAAGCTTTTATGCGATATATAGAATAGAGTCAGGTGTATTGTTTGCAAGAGGATTGACATCGGAAAGAGATATGATTAGAAATTTTATTAATTTATTGACACAGTAGAATAATTTTATTGACAATTCTGAATTTAATCTGCTATAATTTTATATATGAAATATTTAGTTGCATCTGACCTGCACGGGTCTATACATTATGTGGATATTTTAATCAAACGCTTTTTAGATGAAAAGGCGGATAAATTGATTCTTTTGGGTGATTTATACTATCATGGACCAAGAAATGCTTTACCGCTTGATTATAATACTATGGAATGTGCTAATTTGCTTAATCAGTATAAGGATAATATTATTGCAGTGCGTGGTAATTGTGATGCAGAAGTTGATCAAATGATTTCTTTATTCAAGTTTATCCCTCAATACGAGAGTATGATTGCAGGCAAAAAATTCTTTTTTAGCCATGGACATATTTATAATAAGGACAATCCTCCTGATGTAGATTTTGACATATTAATGTATGGGCATTTGCATACTGGTTATATTGTCTTACACTCATATCATTCTGAGCTAGGCAAAGAATTTCAAAAGATTTTTGTTAATACTGGATCGGTATCGCTGCCTAAAAATAATACACCGCATAGTTATGTAGTGATTGATTCAAATATAATACTGCTAAAGGAATTAGAATCTAAAAAAGAAATACAGAGAATTCAATTTTGACTAAAAAATGCTTGACAGGCTTGTTTTAAGCCTATATAATAATATAGTTAAACAATTAAAAGAGGAATTTTAAAATGGCTATTGTACCAAAACGCAAACAATCTAAACAAAGGACAAATATGAGATATGCTAACTGGAAATTAGAACCAGTTGCAATAGGTGAATGTCCTCAGTGTCATGAATCTAAATTACATCATAGAGTGTGCAAACACTGTGGTTATTATGATGGTGTATTAAAAAAAGAAATCAAAGTAAAAAAAGAAAGCTAAAATATTAGCTGGTTTTTTGTTCTTAAACTTGCTCCATTTTAATGTGGGGCAATTTTAATTTATAGTGATGCTTAAATTCACCATTTATACATTAAAATATAATATTTGCAAGGAGAGTTTATGAAAGTAGTATTAGATGTTTTTGGGGCAGATGAGCCGCCAAATATAATTATAGACGGAGCGCTTTTGGCTTTAAAAGAGGATAATGAACTGTTTGTTGCTTTATCAGGTGATCAGGATATTATATTGCCTATTTTAAAGAGTAAAAATGCGGATATGTCAAAATTAGAGATTATTGATGCAAAAGAAGTAATTACTAATGATGATGCGCCGACAACGGCGTTTAAGGTCAAGAAAGAGTCTTCTTTGATTAAAGGTTTACAATCTTTAAAAGATAGAGATGATTTAGTGGCGTTTGTGTCGGCAGGCAGTACCGGAGCGGTGCTTACGGGGGCTACGTTTATAGTTAAGCGTATTGAAGGAGTTATGCGTCCTGCTCTTGCTCCTTTGCTTCCTACTGCAACAGGCGGACAAGTTTGCTTGGTGGACGGCGGGGCAAATGTGGATTGTAAAAAAGAATACTTGGCACAGTTTGCCATTTTGGGGTCGGCTTATATAGAGGCAGCCAATGGGATTAAAAAGCCTAGTATAGGTCTAGTATCTGTGGGTGCTGAGGATAAAAAGGGGAATGAATTGACCAAGGGTGCTTTTGCTATTTTAAAAGAGATGCCAATTAATTTTAAGGGAAACGTAGAGGCTAGATATGCTTTGAGCGGAGATTTAGATGTGTTGGTGTGCGATGGGTTTGTGGGTAATGTTTTGTTAAAAAGTGTCGAAGGTACGGCAAAATTATTTTCTTTAAAGATAAAACAAAATATAAAAGCAAGTTTTATGGCAAAAATTGGGTATGCTATATTTATGCGTGGGGCGTTTAAACGCTTAAAAAACAGCATGGACTATCAAAAGCATGGTGGTGCTCCGTTTTTGGGGGTGGAAAAAGTGGTAATCAAATGCCATGGATCTTCAAAGGCTAGTGCTATTAAAGCGGCAGTATTACAAGCTAAGACAATTGCTAAAGCTGGGTTGATAGAAAAAATTAAAGAAGGTTTAAAAAGTGCAAATTTTGCAGAAAATTCAAATTGAAAAAATCGAAAATATTTTAGGTTATAATTTTATTGATAAAAGCATTTTAATAAAAGCTTTTACTCATTCTACTTTTGCAAATGAGCATGGGATAGATAGCAACGAAAAACTAGAGTTTTTAGGAGATAGTGTGCTAGGATTTGTGGTGTCTACTATGTTATACGATAGAGATTTAAATGATGAGGAAGTTTTGACCGTGGCAAGGAGTAAGATAGTTGAGAATGAAAATTTACAAACAAAAGTTGACGAGTTAGGGTTAATTGAATTTTTGATTTATGGCAAATGTTTTGATAAAAAGAAAGATTTAAAAGAAAGAGTCAAAGCTGGGCTTTTTGAGGCTATTGTCGGAGCGGTGTATTTAGATGGCGGATTGGAGAATGTGAAAAAATTTGTGGTCATGATTTTTGATAAAAAGGAAGTAAGAAAGGCTATATTTAGTAAAGGTATTAAGTAAAATGAAATTTAAAGAATTAGAAGTATTTGGTTTTAAGTCATTTGCGGATAAATTAGCTGTTAGATTTGGCGGCGGGATTACTGCTATTGTCGGACCTAATGGGTGCGGAAAATCTAATGTAGCGGATGCTATAAGATGGGTATTAGGTGAGCAATCACCTAAACTTTTGCGTGGTAAATCTATGCAAGATGTCATTTTTAATGGTACAGAAAAGCGCAAACAGCTATCGTATTGTGAGGTAGTATTAAAATTTGATAATAAAGTTAATCCTGAAACAAATACGAGGATGTTTTCTTCATTAGAATATAATGAAGTGACAATTTCTAGAAAATTGTATAGAAGCGGAGAAAGTTCTTATTATATCAATAATCAAGACAGCCGCTTAAAAGATATTGCAGAGTTATTAAGAGATGGGGGTATGGGAAGAGAAGGTTATTCAATTATTGGGCAAGGTAGAATTGATGAGTTATTATCTGCAAAACCAGAGAATAGGCGTGCTATATTTGAAGAAGCGGCTGGAATTTCTAAATATAAGGTCAAAAAGGTTGAGTCTGAGAGGAAGTTGATTAGGATAAGAGAAAATTTAATTAGAATTGAGGATATTCTGTCTGAGAAGGGTAAAGTACTAGAGCCGCTTACGCAGCAGGCTGAAAAAGCAAGAAAATGTCTTGATTTAAGAGATAAATTAAAAGAGCATGAAATTAATATTTACATACACCAGCGTGATACTTCTGAGCAAATTAAAGGGAATATTTCAGGGAAATTGACAGAGGCTAGTGAAGAATTAAATCAAAAAGAAAGTGAATTTAATCAAGTTTTATTAGATTATAAGGCTGCTAGAGATAAATATGAGTCATCAGATGCAGATTTAAATGCATATCATGAAAGATTGACGCTTTTGAATGTGGGCTTAGAAAAGCAACAAGGTGAGATTAATAACTTAAAACAGCGTCAAGAGTTTATGCGTCAAAATATGGAAAAGATTGAAGAAGAGAATGATATTTATGAGATGGCGGTGCAAAGATTAGAGGGTTTGACGGCGCAAAAAGAGATTGAAAAAATATCAGCACAAAGTAGTTTGGCAAGTGCAAATGAAAATTATAAGACACAAAATGCTGAGTATCTTTTGGCTGTGGATTTATTGAATGAGAATGCTGGTAGGATTGCAGAAGAGAGAGAGGCTGAGATTGCGGCGATGGACAAGCTGTCTGAAATTAAGTCAAATTTAACAGGTTTGAAAACAGAAAAACAAATGCTAGAGAGGCAAGTAGAAGAAAATCAGAAAGAAATTAGGGAATTATTGTCATCTATAAAGATTACTGAAAAAAAGACATCAGATAGTTCAACTGAGACGGATAAATTAATTACTCAAAAAGAAAAAGAGACGGCGGCTGTTTTAGATTACTCAAAACAAAATGAAAAATTGACCAATATAATCAGTATTTCTACTGATAAACTAGCAGATATATCAAGACAGTATTATTCGTCAAAATCAAGATTTCAATTATTAAAAGATATGAAAGAGGCAAGAGAAGGTTTTGCTGCGGGGGTAAAGAATTTATTAAAGAACGCTAAAAATGATAAGAGGGTAGCAGAAAAAATTGATGGGGTAGTGGCAGAATTAATTAAGGTTGATGCTAAATTTGAGACGGCAATAGAAGTTGCATTAGGCAATGCATATCAGAATGTGGTAGTTTCTGACGAGGAAAATGCTAATGTTTTGATAGAGTATCTAAAATTGCATAGACTAGGAAGAGTAACCTTTATGCCTATTACGGCGGCAAAGCCTAGACAGATTGATGCAAAATTTTTAGATTTATTAAAGATTGAAGGATGTTTTGGTGTGGCAAGTGATTTAATCAAATTTGACCCTAAATACAAAACCGTTATGCAAGGGTATTTAGGTGGAACGGTGATTACTGATACGGCTGAAACTGCTACAAAAATTTCTAAACAAACTAGATTTGCTTTTAAGATTGTCACTTTAGAGGGTGAAGTTTTTGCGACTAACGGGTCTATTACTGGTGGTAATTTTAAAACAGATAAAAGTATATCTAACATCTTTTCTCATGAGAGAGAGATTGGTGAGTTAGATACAAAGATTAAAGAGTTTGATAATGCAATTGCGATTTTGAATAAAGATAAGACAGCGGCAGAAAAAGATATTGTAGTAGTAGCTGAAAAGATAAAACTGCATACAAAAAATGTGCATGCGCTTGAATTGTCTATTACTACTCAGATGGAAACCCTTAATCATCATATGTCTGATATGGAATCTTTAAGGAAAGATTTGGATGGTGTCAATACTCATTTGTCACATGATAGCGCAAGAATAGAGCAAATCAATAATGATTTAAATAGTGTATCTGAATTAGAAGAATTTTTGGCGAATAAAAGAAAAGAGGCAACGCAATGCTCTAGGGCGGAGAGTGAGGCTTATGAAACTGCAAGAGCAAATAATGATGTTATGCGTGAAAAAATTTCTGAATTAAGGATAGAGATTAATAGGCTGGATGGGATAATTGAAAGGAATACATCTGAATTAGATAGATTTAAACAAGAGATTGAGGATAATAAATTAAGAATAAACTCTAACAATATAACAAAATCACGACTTCTATCAGACATAGCAAGGACAGAAGAGAATATTAATGAGATTTCTAAGCGTGCAAGTTCTTCTGATACGCAAAGTATTAAAGAGGTTAAAGAAAAAATTGCTGGTATTGATACACATAAAAAAGAACTTGCGGCAAGTATTGATAAGATGGATAGCGAAAGAGAGAGGTTGGGGGGGGTGCTTCAAGCATTAAGGGATAAAAAGACTCAATGTGAGTTTCAATTAATGAGTGTAGATACTGAAATTGAAGCAAAAGAGCAACGCCTTTTAGAGGATTACAATTTAAATTATGAGACATGCCAGCCCTTTAGGCAAGATGAGTATGACATTAATAAAGGTATTGGTGAGGCTAATAAATTAAAAAGACAAATTTATAATTTAGGTGATGTAAATATTGGAGCTATTGAGCAGGTTAAAACAGCATATGAAGAGTATAATCAGTATCAAATTGATAGGGATGATATTATAAAGGCTGAGGCTGATTTATTAAAAATTATTAAAGATTTGTCGGGTGATATGCTTAGAATGTTTAATGAGAATTTTGAAAAGATACGGGTCAACTTTGTGCAGACCTTTAAGGCATTATTTGATGGCGGAAATGCCGATTTATATCTGACAGAGGCTGAAGATGGTGATCCATTGTCATCAGGTATTGAGATTGTTGCACAGCCTCCGCAAAAAAAGCTGCAAAGTATTACGCTTTTATCGGGCGGCGAGAGGGCATTGACGGCAATTGCTATTTTGTTTGCGATTTTGAAATTAAAGCCTATGCCGTTTTGTGTGCTGGATGAGATTGAGGCGGCGCTTGATGACGCTAATGCTGGTAGATTTGCAAAATATTTGCGCAGATTTTCTGAGGGCACTCAATTTATTGTTATTACACATAGAAAGCCCACTATGGAGCTGTCTGACAGTTTATATGGCGTAACTATGGAAGAAAAAGGTGTGAGCAAAATAGTATCAGTTAAATTATCTGATGCGGTTAGTATGGGTGAGATTTCAGCGTAGCTTTTTAATTTTATTGGCATAAATATTGACAAATTTAAAAATATTGTGCTTTCGGCATAATAGGATAAGAATTAATTCGTTTTCAGTTAAGCCGCTTTGTTTGATTGCTTTTTCTTTTAGTATGGCTAATTCTTGATACTCAGTTTCATTTAAGTTATCAATACTTATTTTATTTCTTGAATTATCTATGCGTGCATTTGATGTATTGAGTTAAGTATGGTAATTGTTTTTTCATAAAATATATTATAATATCGTAAAAAGCTATATATCAAATATTTTATCATGTTTTACGATAAAATATTTTTTATGGAAACAATAAGACTTAAAGAATTAAGAGAAGAAAAAGGTTTGACACAAGTTCAACTTGCAAAAGAATTAGGTTTTAGTCAAAATACTATAAGTCAATATGAGTCAGGTGTGACGGAGCCTAATATCCAAACAATCAAAAAGATATGCAAATTTTTTAATGTTACTGCAGGATATTTATTGGGTATTGAGGAGTATTAGGATGAGATTTTTCACTTCGCTCAAAATAACAAAATCAAATATATAGAATGACAATGATAAAATAATAAATATCAAAAATAAACTATTATTATTTTATATTGAATATCTTAGTTTTGATTAAAATTTTGTCATTCTGAGCGAAGCGAAGAATCTGATCTTTAATAAAAAACATAAAAGGAAATTTCAAACATGGGATTATTTTCAAAAATAAAAAATGCATTTAAAAAGACCAAGGAGTTTATTGGTTTTAAACTTAATAAATTGTTTACGGGTGGTATTTTAGATGATGAATTTTATGATGAGTTAGAAGAAATTTTGCTGACGGCAGATATTGGAGCTGCTACGACTGATTATATTTTAGAAGAATTAAAAGCGGTCATAAATGATAAGCAACTAAGGACAAGAGAGTCTGTCAAAGATGAATTGACTGATATTTTAAAAGATATTGTTTTAGAAAATGAGCCGATAGAGTATACTTATCCGCTTGTTATTATGCTAACTGGCGTAAATGGCGTGGGCAAGACTACGGCAATCGGGAAATTAGCTAAAAGATTTAAAAGCATGGGGAAAAGTGTGACGATAGCAGCAGCTGATACTTTTAGGGCGGCAGCAGCAGATCAGTTGTCTATCTGGGCGGATAGGGCAGACGTGCGAATAATTAAGCATGCTGAAGGGGCAGACCCTGGGGCGGTTGTGTATGATGCAATTGCATCTGTTAAGCAAAAAGGGACTGATGTGTTGCTTATTGATACAGCAGGCAGGCTACACAACAAGGTTAATTTGATGAAGGAATTGTCTAAAATTTCTAAAATTGTTACTACTCAAGCTCCTGATGCCCTGCAAGTTAATTATATTGTTTTGGATGCTACTACAGGTCAAAATGCCTTATCGCAAGTTGACATATTTGATGAAGCGGTGCAGACGGATGGGATTATTTTGACTAAGATTGATGGGACGGCTAAAGGGGGAATTATTTTTGCTATTAATCGTGAATTTTCGGTGCCTGTAGTTTATTTAGGAGTAGGTGAGGGGATTGATGATTTAGAGGAGTTTGATGCGGATAGTTTTATTGAGGGTGTTATGGCAAATGATTGATATAAAAAATATTATGATAAATAGGGGTCAAAATATTTGTTAAAGTGAATTTATTATGATATAATATTGCTTGAGATGGCTGGGTAATTGCGTGGGATTTCTCACGAGGAAAGTCCGAGCACCACAGAACAGAATGCTGGATAGCTCCCAGTGAAGGCGACTTTAAGGAAAGTGCAACAGAAAATAACCGCCCATTAAATGGGTAAGGGTGAAAGGGTGGGGTAAGAGCCCACCGCTTTTGCGGTGACGCATTAGGCAACTGTAAACCCCATTCGGTGCAAGGCGTGAGGAAATTAAGGTTGTTCGCCGCTTCCTCCGATGCCGCTTGAGTTGTATGGCAACATGCAGCCTAGATAGATAATTGCCTTAAACAGAACTCGGCTTATAGGCCATCCTCATTTTAAATTTAAGGGTTTTATGGTTGCCCAAACGCCTGCTAAATTTTGTGGGTGTTTTTATTTTTATATGCAATAATGAATAAAATATTTAAAGTGCTATATTAGTTGTTTTAAAGTGCTGAAATTATATATAGGATAAGAAAAATATGAGAGTAATTAGCGGAAAATTTAAAGGCAGAAAACTTTTTTCTCCAAATGGAGATAGGGTTAGACCTACTGCGGATAGGATAAAAGAATCAATTTTTAATATATTGACTTCTAAGGATGCATTAGATGGAGTTTTGGTGCTGGATTTATTTTGTGGTACGGGGGGTTTGGGTATTGAGGCGCTGTCAAGGGGCGCAAAAAAAATAGTTTTTGCGGATATTGATTTAGAGTCATTAGAGTTTACTAAAAAGAATTTACAGCATATTAATGCAGAATTGAGTGAATATGAGATTTATCATGCCGACTATACGTTGGCACTAAAAAAGCTTGAGGGTAAAAATTTTGATTTAATTATTTTAGACCCGCCTTATGGAAAAAATTATTTTGATTGTTTGATTTTGATTAGTGAATTAAAAATTCTATCAGAAAATGGATTTATTGTTTTTGAATATTCTGATAAACTTTGTTTGCAAAATTTTGAGAATGAATATATAATAGAAACAAGAAATATGGGCAATACTAAAGTTTCTTTTTTAAGTTTGAGGTAATTAACATGAAAACAAAAGCATTATTTGCGGGGAGTTTTGACCCGTTTCATTTGGGACACTTATCTATTGCTTTAAGGGCGGGCAGGCTTTTTGATGATGTGGTGATTGGGATAGCGGCAGATACAGGCAAACATACGCTAGACATTGATAAAAGATTTGAGTTGGTGGATTTATGCATTAAAAACCACAAAAATATTTCGGTTATTTCTTATCAAGGGCTGACTGTAGATTTATATAAAGATATAAATGCTAGTGTATTAATAAGGGGGGTTAGAAATATTTTTGATTTTGAATATGAAAAAAATTTGGCGGCTATTAATAATGTTTTGTATTCAAACATGCAAACTTGTTTACTTCTATGTGATATAGGCTATGAAATTTCTAGTTCTTTAGTTAGGCAGTTTATCAAAAACAATGTAGATTTAACAAAGTTTGTTCCTAATGAGATAATTGATTTAGTTAAAGAGTTATATGCTTAAAAGCTTGTACATATAGTAATAAAAAAGGAGGTAAGTTTAATGGATCCTTTAGAATTACTAGATGAATTGGAGAGTGAATTAAAAGAGGTTAGAGGAATGCATAAAAGGGAGAACAGTCAGATTTTTGATATTTTGGCTAGAGCTAAAGAGGGTGTGGCGTTTAATTTAGAAGAGGCTGATTATATCGTTAAAAAACAAAAACAGATTTTAAAGAATGCAGATATCGTGGCAAAAAACACGCTTAAAGCTGCAGAAGAGCGGATAGAACATATGCTAGGGACTACTGAAGTTATGCAAAAGGCGGACGCTGAGGCTAAAAATTTGATGAATAAAACTGCCAATAAATGTGATGCTTTGGTTAAAAAAACAAAGGAGCATTTAGATAGTATGTTTATAGAGGCTGAGCAATTTTTATTGTCTAATTTAAGTATGATTAGGATAAATAGGGAAGAACTTAGAGAGGCTATGTTAATAAAGATAAAGGAAACCACATAAAAAACATGCTATATGTGATATAACATGTTTAAATTGATATAAAATGTTTAAAAAAATTCAAAAGATGATATCAAGTGAAGAGTTGAAAGCACTTTATCCCGTTAAGGATAGGGCTTTTAAAATGCAGCGAGATAATGAGATTAAGGCAGCGCTTGAAGGGAGAAATAATAAATTTTTGGTTATTTTAGGTCCATGTTCGCTTGATAGTGAACAAGGAATTTTTGAATATTTATCGGCATTGAAAAATTTTGAAGAATTGGTGAAGCAGAAAATTTTGCTTATTCCAAGATTATTTAGTGCAAAGCCTAGGACATTTAACGGATATAGAGGACTGATGCATGAAGAGGATGGTTTAATCAAAACGAGAAAAATTTTAACGAGTGCAATTAATGATTTTGGTTTAAGTGGGGCTGATGAACTGCTTTATCTGTTTAGTTATGAGTATTTTGAGGATGTTATTAGTTATTATACTATTGGGGCAAGGTCGGCAGTTAATCAAGAGCATCGATTTTTTGCTAGCGGAATTGATGTGGCGGTAGGAATAAAGAATCCATTAAATGGAGACTTGAAATTGTTAGAGAACAGCATTGCAATAGCAAAAAATCCATCGAGTTTTTATTCTAATGGGTACATGGTAGAAACTAACGGAAATCCTTATGCTCATGGTATATTAAGGGGATTTCAAAATAGTTTAGGGGCACATTTTAATAATATGGCTGAAGCTAGGCGGCTAAGGAATAGTTCTATTATTATTGATTTAGGGCATTCAAACTCTAAAAAAAGTCATACTGTCATGAAGCAAAATTATAAGCATATATTGTCACTGCTTTCAAATAAAAATATAAAGGGTATAATGTTTGAAAGCTATTTAAAAGAGGGAAGAAGTGATGAACCTATATTTGGTCAATCAATAACTGATGCTTGTATAGGTTTAAAAGATACTAAAAAAATATTGCTGGATTTATATGAAAGGCTTTAGCATCTTAGTTTTTTAAAAAATTTTATCAAAATATCTTTTTGAATTTTGATTTGTTATAACTGAATATAGATCTGATGCAAAGCTATCCAATTTGTAAATTTGGATAGCTTCTTTAGTGCCGCTAACAACTCTTTTTTCATCATTAGCAGAGATTAAAATATTGGGAAATAAGTCTTTTAATTTAGGCGCAAAACTTTTTTTCATGAAGAGCAGTTTGGTAAAAAAATCGTCTTTGTATAATGATA
The DNA here is from genome assembly GCA_009780325.1 of Bacillota bacterium. Taxonomy (GTDB): domain Bacteria; phylum Bacillota; class Clostridia; order Christensenellales; family Pumilibacteraceae; genus WRAF01. Next base: position 16,515 of record WRAF01000024.1, read on the forward strand.
ATTCATTAGATATACCACATATAACATTTAAAATTAAACGTTTTAGACTAATATAAGTCAGATTTTTAGTTTTAACACTTGTTATTATGCTGTTTAGGTCAAAGTTTTTAGAGGCAGCATTTTTTAGTTTTAATAATATTGTGTTGTCACCATAATATTTTAATAATGCCAATCTAGCTATATTATCAAAAAGTTTAAAATTTACTTTCATATCTAAAAAATTGTCGTTGACAAACTTGGGTACAAACTTGTCAAATTGCTGCCCTTTATCTATTAAGCCTCTTATTGCACTAGCGGATGCAAATGGAGGTTTGAGTTCTAGAGAATTATATCCTTTATCTGTTCTTTTAATTAATAATGGGGTTATATTTAGTTGCAGTCTTTTTATTGCAATTAAATATTCTATTGCTAATATATTATTAGGTTTGTTTAAAATCTGCATAATTTCAATTTTGTTGTCAAATTCTTCAGTTGTTGCCATTACTCTTGCTAATGCATAGCTATTGCCTTCTTTTAAAAATCGCATTAAATTTTCTTTAAATCGCTTGCTTTCATTGATTTGAATGTCTACGATATTTTCTAAAATCTTCAAATCTACATCACCTTCAACACCAAAAGACAGCCATTTTACACCAGATATATATGATAGAACTTGTATTGCTCCGTGGCAAAATATTGCAGCGCCATTGGTTGCATATAAAAAAGGCAGTTCAATAACACAATCAGCTCCAGCCTCTATTGCTGCTTTAGCTCTCAATCGTTTATCAAAAAATGCAGGAGCGGCTCTTTGTACAAAATCCCCGCTCATGATGCAGATGATGTCGGCTTCATTGCCTAAAATCTCACGTGTCTTTTTTAAATGATATTCGTGCCCATTGTGAAAAGGGTTGTATTCACAAATTATTCCGCATTTACCAATCTTTTCAAAAATCATTCATCCTCCTAAATCATTGTAATAGTAAACTTTGATATAAGATAGTTTGCAAGTAAAAAAAAGCTGAACCTTAGGTAAGTGAAGTGTCAAAAAGGTCTATTTTTTATTTTACATTTGTTTTGCCATATGTTATGATTTAAATATAACATATTTATTATAGGAGTGTAAAACAAAATGACATTTATTCAATCAATTCATAAAAAAGCTAAAGAGATGAAAAAACACATTGTTTTACCTGAAGGAGAAGAAAGTAGAACAGTAGAAGCGGCTAGCATTATTACAAAAGAGGGGATTGCTAAAGTGACTTTAATTGGTGATCCTAATGTTATCAAAGCAGATTATAAAGATTTTAGTTTAAAAAATATAAACATAGTTGATCCTAAAAAAATTGATGCAAAATATGCGGCAAAATTATTAGAAATTAGACAAGCTAAAGGAATGACTGACCAAGAAAGCAAGGTTTTAGCACAAAACCCATTATTTTTAGGGGCGCTGATGGTCAAAATGGGTGAAGCGGATGGCATGGTGGCGGGAGCTATTAATTCTACGGGTGATGTATTGCGTCCTGCGCTTCAGATAATTAAGACTGCTAAAGGCATCAATACTGTTTCAAGTTGTTTTATTATGCTATTAAAAGAAGGATCGCCTTTTGGGGATGACGGCATTTTGATTTTTGGTGATTGTGCAGTTATACCTAATCCGACAGCAGAGCAGCTTAAAGACATTGCTATATCTAGTGCAGATACAGCAAGATCGATTGGTTTGGATCCTAGGGTTGCCATGTTGTCATTTTCTACTAAAGGAAGTGCCAAACATGAATTAACAGACAAGGTGATACAAGCATTTGAGCTAGTTAAGACTGCCGTTCCTAATTTATTGATAGATGGAGAGCTGCAGGCGGATGCAGCATTAGTAAAAAAAATAGGTGCATCAAAAGCACCCAGCAGCTTGGTTGCCGGATGTGCTAATGTATTGATTTTTCCAGATTTACAAGCGGGAAATATTGGATATAAATTGGTAGAGCGTTTAGCCGGAGCACAAGCAATTGGTCCTATTTGTCAGGGTTTTTCACTTCCAGTTAATGATTTATCAAGAGGGTGCAGTGTTGATGATATAGTCAATACCGTAGCAATGACAGTGCTTCAAAGTGGAAAAGGCAGATAAACAAATAAATTATATCACATATAACATTATAAAACAGATATTATGTGTGATGTAATGTACTCTATTTAAATTTTTGTGTTGTCTTTTTGGGAAAAAGGTAACAAAGGAGAAAATATAATGAAAATTTTAGTAATCAATGCAGGCAGTTCTTCAATTAAATACCAATTGATTGACATGGCTACTGAAGGTGTAATCGCAAAAGGTTTGTGCGAAAGAATTGGTATTGATGGTTCTGTGCTGACTCACAAAGCAGGTGATAAAGAAGCAGTAATTAAAGCTTCTATGCCTACTCACAATGAGGCTATCAACTTGATTTTACAGGCATTTGTAGATAAAAATCATGGTGTATTAAAAAGCATGGATGAGATTAAGGCCGTGGGACATAGAGTGGTTCATGGTGCTGAAGATTTTAGTGAGAGTGCGCTAGTTAATGAAAAAACAATGAAATTGATAGAAAACAACATTGACCTTGCGCCGCTTCATCAGCCTGCAAATATTATGGGCATTAAAGCTTGTATTGCTTGCATGCCTAAAGCAAAACAGGTTGCTGTTTTTGATACTACTTTCCATTCAAGTATGCCTGACTATGCTTATATGTATGCTTTGCCTTATGAGGATTATAAAAACCATAAGGTGCGCAGGTATGGATTTCATGGAACAAGCCATATGTTTATTTCACAAGAAGCTGAAAAAATTATGGATAAAAAAGAATATAATCTAGTTGTATGTCATTTAGGGAATGGGGCAAGTGTGTCAGCAGTTAAAAATGGCAAATCTATTGATACATCAATGGGATTAACTCCGTTAGAGGGTTTAATTATGGGCACAAGATGCGGAGATTTAGACCCAGCAATTGCTGAGTATCTTATGGCAAAACATAATATGAGCATAGCTGAGTTCACTTCTTATATGAATAAAAAGAGCGGTATTGCTGGCATTAGCGGGTCAAGTTCTGATTTTAGGGATTTGTTGGCGGCGATTGATAAAGGTGATAAAAGAGCAAAACTTGCTTTAGAGATGTTTAGCTATAGAGTAGCAAAATATGTGGGTGCATATGCGGCGGCGCTTGGCGGCTTAGATATGGTGGCGTTTACTGGTGGTGTGGGTGAGCATACGCCTGAGGTTAGAGAGTTTGTGCTTAATAGACTTGCATTTATGGGATTAAAATATGATAGAGAGTTTAATGCGAATCCTGGGCGTGGCAAGGTTGCTAAATTAAGTACTGATGATAGCAAAATAAAGGCTTATATTATTCCTACTAATGAAGAACTTGTTATAGCAAGAGAAACTTTAAAACTTGTTAAATAGTTAAGATTAAACAAACAAAAGGAATTAAAAGTTCTACCCCCATCCTCCACATTTTTTAACGAATAATTATAAAGATTAGGTTTTTCATTTACTCAAAATGAGAAACCTATTTTTTTATGTGCTGGACATTTTTTGAAAGAAGAGATTCTTGCAGAATGACAAAATTAATTTTTTAAAGTAGTGTAAAAACTACAATTAAGAAACCATTCAAATTTATGTCATTAGTCAAGAATCTCTTCTACTAAACATCTCTTCTTTATTTTATAGCATAGTCAATTAAAAAACTTTCTTTTGTGAAAATTTTTCACACAATTATCACAATAAATTATATCAATTAAAAAAATCGCCCATCAAGGCGATTTTGCCATAAAACATTGTAATTTTTTGCATTTAATATTCAATTAAATACAAAAA
>WRAF01000025.1 GCA_009780325.1 Bacillota bacterium
ATAGCGTCTTTCAAGTATTCATTTTTGTCCTGGCACTGAATTGCATTGCCACGAATACTTCTTGGCACGGCAATCAAAAATATGCTTACTATATACCCAATTTATTTTCAAGACAGGTCTAGTATTATTCCCACTCGACAGTTGACGGAGGTTTATCTGTTATATCAAATACTACTCTTGATACGCTTGCAATTTCATTTGTGATTCGCTTGGATGCTGCTGATAATAATTTATGATCAAGTCTAGTATAATCACATGTCATAAAATCAGATGTAGTGACTGCTCTTAAAGCTACAACAAAATCATAGGTTCTTGCATCGCCTTTTACGCCCACGCTTTTAGTGTTGGTGAGGACGGCAAAATATTGACTGGGTTTTTTTCCTGGAGTTAGTTTATCAACTTCTTGTCTAAAAATTGCGTCTACATCTCTTAAAACGTCAAGTTTTTCTTTTGTGACTTCTCCCATTATCCTAATGGACAAACCAGGACCTGGAAAAGGCTGGCGATGTACTAAATTTTTTGGCAGTTTTAATTTTTTACCTAAAGCCCTCACTTCATTTTTGAATAAGCCTCTCAATGGTTCTACCAGTCTATTTAAATCAAAATCATCAGGCAGCCCTCCTACATTATGGTGGGCTTTTATTACAGCACTTTTGCCATCCTCTCCGCCGCTTTCAACCACATCAGGATAAATAGTGCCTTGTCCTAAAAATTCGGCATTGACTTTTTTAGACTCCTCATCAAATACTTTAATAAACTCCTGACCCACAATTTTTCTTTTTTGTTCAGAACAAGTTATATCCTTTAGTTTTTTTAAAAATCTATCTTCAGCATTTATTCTAATGAATTTAAAATTATAATTTTTAAAGATTGATTCAATCCAATCGCCCTCATTTTTTCTCATAAAACCATGGTCTACAAACACGCAAGTCAATTGCTTGCCAATAGCTTTATCAAGTATTGCAGCACAAACTGAAGAGTCTACTCCGCCGCTTAAAGCAAGAAGCACTTTTTTATTGCCCACTTTTTCTCTAATGTTTTTAATTTCTTCTGATAAGTAGTCGCCTAGTTTATAGTCTCCAGTTGCTTTGCAGATATCAAAAACAAAATTTTTAAAAATTTCTTTTCCAAATGAAGTATCCTTTGTTTCTGGGTGGAACTGCACGCCAAATAAATTTATATCAGTGTTTTCAATTGCTGCAATACAATCATCAGTAACTGCTGTAATATCAAAGCCGCTAGGTACTTTTTTAACAGAGTCACGATGGCTCATAAGTGCAATAAAATCTCTGCTAGGCATAATTTTGCTGTTGCGGGCAGATTCATTTTTTATTAAAACTTTTCCGTATTCACCTTTAATTGACGAGCCAACCTCTCCGCCTAAAATATGACACATTAATTGCATGCCATAGCAGATTCCTAAAACAGGGATGTTTAATTCAAATAATGCCTTATCACATTTAGGAGATGAGTTAAGGTATACGCTATTAGGGCCGCCCGTTAAAATTATTCCAATAGGCTTAAGTGCCTTGATATCCTCAATCGGCATACTGCCAGGCTTGATCATAGAAAAAACACCAAGCTCTCTAACAGCACTTGCAATTAATTCTTTATATTGTCCTCCAAAATCTAGGACTAGGATGGTTTGGTTTTGCATATTAATTTCTCCTTAAATCCTTTGCGCTTATGGCAAAGCCATCAGATAATTTTTTATCAAATAGGCGGCTAAAAATTCTTTCATCGTATCTATCAGCAATTTCTTTATTATCAAGATTTGTAGTAATAATTGTGTGCATATTTTTTTGAATGCGTTCGTTTAAAATGTGATAGAGGTATTCTATAGTCACATTTTTAAGCATGTTTTCTGTGCCAAGATCATCAATAATTAATAAGTCACAATCTAAAAAGGGGGCAATGTGGCTGTATTTATGCTCATCAAAGGTTGTATGATATTGCAAAGTTTTATTTAAAAAACCAAAAGCTGAAGTAAAAACTACGCCAAAGCCTTTTTTTTGCAAGTCATCGGCTATGCATTTGGCTAAAAAAGTTTTTCCTGTGCCTGTTTTGCCCAAAAGAAGCAAATTAAGTTTTTTTGTATTAGGAAATTCTTTGCAAAACTCTAGGCTTTTGGCTAGTGCTTTATCGGCAAATTCTTGCTCTAATTTATCAAATATATTTATATCAAAGTCATTAAATGAAATTGTGGCGGGGGCAAGTGAAAGACTAGCAACTACACAAGAGCATATTTTATTTTTATCATAGCCTGTATCAGTACATTTTTTGCAAGAAGGTGAAACAATAAAATCTTTTGATGACAGCCCAATCTTTTTTAAAAAGTCATCTTTATTTTTTTGTAACTCTGTCAATTTTTTAGCATCAATTTTTATGCCGCATTCTTTATCTATTAGTATTTGTTTTATGTTATATTCTATATCATTTAGCTTAGGGTGCTCTTTTAATAGATTATTAAAATCACGCTCTTTTAATAGTGAGGCGTTTTTATAATCCGTTTGTTTTTTTTGTATTATTGCTTTATAATTCATATTTTAATCAAATAAAGAGTTTAATTCTTCTAAACTTTTTTGTGTAACTTTTCCAATGCTTTTTTGAGTTGTTCCGATAGGCGCTGCTGTTTCTTTAGGCGGTTTTTTCTTTAAGCCCTCTTCTAAGTTTTTAATGCCGCTTTTTTTCCAATCCAATAATATTAAATGCATATATTCTAAACTGCGTTTATTTTTCTTAAAACAATCTTTAGCTAAATCCATAATTATATTTTCATCAAATCCTAAATCCAGCCATTTTTTAATGTATTCGTTTATTGCGGGGCTAATATCTTCCATTCTAATTCCAAGTGATTTTAATACACCTTTAGTCAAATCAGCAATTTTTTCATGTGCATCACTATGCTTTTGAATTTCATCAATATTAAATAGCTTTAATTCATAATAACTTTGCAGTACTTTATCAAAATACTCAATATTGCCTCTTTTTTGCTGTTTAGCTAGCTTAACTATTGTCTCAGCTTTAAATCCCCAATCTTTAATCCATTTAATCCATAATCTTTTATCATGAATATCTACTTTTCTTCGTCCGAATTCTTTTAATATAGCCTTAATGTCGCTGTCATATAAATCAAACTCACTAAGCCGCTCTTCTACTTTATCAAAAGTAGTAATTTTTTCTGCTGCCAAATTTCTTGCAACTGTCATTATATAAGCACACTTTGCACTTGCTCCTTTTAAACGTACACAATATGCGATTATGGCAAGCATGGCAGCCTCGTCAATATGTAAATGCTCTATAGCATAATAATAAGCCTCATACTCTGCTTTATTTATTAATCTTGAATCACCATCTTTATTTTTTAGTATAGCGTGCAGCTGCTCATTGAAAGCGGCAAATTTTGCTGCATCATAATGTTTTATTTGCTCTAAAGCAGGGACTACTTCTTTATATTCAACTAAAGGGGGATCAATAGAAATAAGAGAGATTAGTCCTTGGTTTTCCCAATATTTAAATGCAGACAGTACCTCATCAGAATCAATTCTTAAAGCATCAGATATCATATCTATAGAATTATCCGCATCACAAAAAAGCGACAATCCATACAAATATACCTTTATAGCAATATCTGGCGCATAGGGCATATACTCTTGGATAAACAAGCTATCTAAGGATATTTTTTGTCGTTTGATTAAGTTTTCTGACAATTTAACAAACATGAATAAATATTATAGCATAAATAAAAGAGGGTGTCAAAGGATTAACTTAGATAAAATAGACTCAATTATTGATTGACATAAGGTTTAAAATAATGATATGATGTTAATATTAAATTAAAGGAGGAAATATTCAAATGGCATTTTTTTGGAAAATTAAAAGATTGGTGGGGTTTATTATGTTTGTAGCATCTATAATTGCATTCATTGCATTTGGTATAAATATAGGCATCATCATAGATCTGTTTAGAGAAGGCAGCGGTTTTCAAGGCTTTGCAGAGGCGCTTGCGGCAACCATGAACTTGTTGGCAACTCCGCTTATTTTATTTACGTTAGGTTTAATTGCGCTGCTTATTCCAAGACCTAGAAGAGACAGAGACAATAGAGACAGAGGATAGAGATAAACTTTTTAAGATAATAAAAGCCGTCTTAATATTTTAGAGCGGCTTTTTTATGTTTTGGGAGTGGTTTGTAGAATAAGACAACAAAGAAGTGCAACTCAGCAAGCCATAAGGCGCAAGGTCATCCTATAAGAATCTCTTTCTTATCCCTGTTCTGTAATATTTAGTCCCTTCTAGCATGACCTTTGTGTCCTAAATTACTTCTTTTATTCTTAAATTAAGTCATCGCAGTATTGCTTCTGTTATATGTTTTTTTGCTATACTTAAAAACTCTTGCATTTGGGCTATGCTAAAAGATTTAAGCCCCTTTTGTCTTACCATTTCACTTTCAATGTATGTTTGCAAGGCATATCTTTTTGCACCTTTGATTAGATCTAACATAGAAATTAAATCTTCTTTAGTGTGATATTCTTTTATTAAAGTAGTCCTAAATTCATAGTCAGGGGCAAGTGATATAATTAATTGTATACTTTGTTCAATCAAGTTTAAATCAATATTTTTTCCTATGATTTTGGGATATTTAGCTTTAGAGTTTTTTATGTCCATCGCTATATAGTCTATCAAGTTTTTGTTTAACAAATAAGATAATTTGTTTGGGAGCGACCCGTTTGTATCAAGTTTAATTTTATAGTTTTTTATGGATTTTATATCTAATATTAGGCTTTCTAATTCATTTGATAAAAGAGGTTCGGCTCCTGTTAGGCACACACCTTCTAAAATATTTTTGCGCTTATCTAAAAAATCAAGTATTTCTTGTTTTGAAATTATATCTTTGTTTGCGGGATTTATTAAACTAGAGTTGTGGCAAAAGCCGCAATCAAAATTACAGCCGCCTATAAATATAGCTGCTGCCATTTTGTTTGGATAATCCAATAACGTAAGTTTATTTAAGCCCATTATTTTCATCTAAAAATAATTTTAACATTTTTTTAAATATTTTGCAACCAAATAACACTTTAAATTGTATTATTAGTAGAGGAGTAAATTTGGACGAAGCTTTTATTAAAGAAAGCATAGATAAATTTGGGAATATCATCTTAAAAGCAGCTTTTTCTATAACTGGAAACTTAAGTGATGCTGAAGATGTTTTTTCTGATGTGTTTTTTTGTCTTTGGCAAAAGCAAAAGATATTTGATAGCGACCAACATCAAAAAGCATGGCTGATTAGGGTAGCAATAAATAAGGCTAAAAATATAAAAAAGCAAGCGTTTAATAGATATAGGGCAGAGTTGGATGAGGATATAATTTTTATTAACGAGGATGATGAGAATAGATGGATAAGAGATGCTTTAAATCAGTTGAGACCAAAGGATAGAGTGATTGTATATTTACATTATTATCAAGGATATGGATATAAAGAGATTGGAAAAATGTTAAAGATAGGAGAGAGCGGAGTTAAAAGCAGGGTAATGAGAGCAAGGGAGAAATTGAAGGGGATGCTGAGAGATTGAAAAAGTTTTTTAATGATGAGATTCTTAAGAGGATGATAAAATTTAGATTTTAAGCGGAGTGCTGCTTATATTTATTAACGATTTTAAATTTTTGTCATTCTTAAGAATCTTTTCTTTTTAAATAGATAAGGAGAATAAAACTATGTCAAAACTCAATGACTATTTTGATCAAATTGAGGTCAATGATGATCTGAAACACAAGACAGCTAATCAAATTAGACAAGCAAAAGTAAATGAGGGACAGGGTGCAAAAAATACTTTTCCATGGTATAAGCGTTCTAGAGTATGGATAAGGGCATCGGCATGCGTATTGATTTTGGCTATTGCCTTGCCGTTATTATTAAGTTTGCCTCTATCTAATAATATACACATACCGTCAGTGGTTCCCCCTATAGCAGGTGCAAGTCATGCTTTTGCTATACAAGATCAAGAGCATCTAAATTCATTGTTTAATATTATAGATACAGTGCCGTCAAGAAACAATTCAAATGGCTGGCATTTTGGCTGTACTTCTTCTAGTGCTCCTGATAGTGATAATAATTTATTTGGACAAGGCGGCGGAGATAATGCTGGAGATAGTACTGTCAATGCTCCTCCTTCTAATAGTGGTGATAGAGAGAATAATAGTGGTCCTACTTCTGAAACAAATATTCAGGTGGATGGTATGGATGAAGGTGACATAGTCAGAAATGACGGTAATTATATCTATCGTTTATCGCCTCAGGGTGTCACTATTGTGCGCACTAATCGTGGACAGATTGACCATGTTATTACGATGCAGTATCAAAATTTTGCACCGGTTGAAATGATTGTTAATGACAATATTATGATTATTTTAGGCGGAACAAGAAGTGAAGCTCCTTATTGGCTATTAAGTAACATGTCGCATAGTGATTGGCAGTGGTTTTCTCGCTGGCATGACAGAGTGCAGATAAGAGTATATGATATTACAGATAGGTCGCAACCGATTTTGACAAGATTTTTAGAAATTGACGGGCGCTTTAATACAAGCAGAGTCAGAATAGAAACCAACACGCTGTTTTTTGTGGTTGATTTTACTTCTGTTGTTTGGAATTGGTGTTCTCGCACTCAAAGGTCATACAGGCATGTCATGCTGCCGTATTTTAGAGAATGTGTAGAATCTGAATTGAAGCGTTTTTCATTTCAAAATTTATTTTATACAGTTAGAGACAAGAGGATGCATTCTTTTATGTTGTTAGGACGCATTGACTTAGAAAATGCTGGTGAACCTGCAAATATAAAAGGATATTTATCTGCAAGCGACATTATATCGGTCTCTAGATATAATTTGTATACGGCAACAACTGTTTGGGGAAGAGAGGGTAGGCAATGGGTAGACAGGACTCATATATCAAGGTTTTGTTTAGAAACTCTAAATTTCACTGGTACAGCAATGGTATTAGGTACTCCTCCGTCAAGGCATGCTATTGATGAGCACAATGGATATTTAAGAGTGGCTGCGACATATGGCGCATGGTGGATGAGTTGGAATGAGGATGTTTATTTTGCATCAGCCGTATTTGTATTTGACAAAAATTTAAAGCTAGTATCTTATATAACAAACATTGCACAGGGTGAGACTATGGATTCTGCTAGATTTAACGGTGATTTTGGGTTTATTTCTACCTCACCGCCATGGCTTATTTGGGACCCGCTATATACGATTGACCTAAGAGACCATAATAATATCAGTATATCAGAAGGGTTGGAGACAGACGGAATCAATCAGTATTTAAGACATGTGCCAGGGACTTCTTTTGCTATCGGAATAGGGCAAGATGCTTCGCCTGAGGGTGCCGCTTGGCAAACAGGAATTAAGATTGAACTATATGATATGAGGATAGGGACAGGGGAGATGCCTATTAGTTTATCAAAATATACAATTTATGGAGATTGGACTGGTGCAGAAATCTTGTGGGATTCAAGGGCATTATTGTTTTTCTTTTGTGAGGATACATTGATAGGTTATGTCGGATTTAGTGCAGTAGCTGCAGGCATGAGAAATGCATGGAATAATGTGACTTTTGCGCAAGGGTTTTATTTATGGAGGATTGATGGTGTCAATGGACGATTGGAATTTTTAGGGGAAAGCAGGCGTGAGAGATTGGCAAGACATAATGCTCCTACACCGGGGTCAAGTTGGGTATGGCAGTATGTGTATGTGGATTTATTGTTGCCAAGCTTTTCTAATTTTGATACAAGTATGGATATTGCAGTTAATTGGCAAAATTGGGCGGAAATTATGTCAAAGTATATTTATAGGGCAGTATTAAATCAGGGGTATTTATTTACCGTGTCGGATAGCATGATAATAGGTTATTGTTTAAATACAAGGCAAAGAGTCGGGTATTTCAAAGAAACTATTAAATAGGCTGTATTTTTAAAAAGTATTTGGACATTAAAAAAGGATGAAAACTAATATGATATTAGTTGTTCTTCCTTTTTTTCATGTGTTTAAAAATATATGTATAAGATATTATTAGTATGGCAATTATTGTATACGGAGGATACAAAAATGGAAAACAATTGGACTATAATGCAAACTAAAAATTTATTTAAAGAGGTGGCGATAGCTAATCAAAAGGGATTAGGGCTTAAGGCGGCATTTACTATGGCAGCAGAAAATACTAATAAAAGTATAAATAGTGTCAGAAATTATTATTATGCACAACTTAAGATGTTTGAGTTGGTGCCCAGTTTAGCAAAAGATTTAGGTATAGAGATTTTAAAAAGCAAAAGAGATGGGTTTGAACTATTTAGTGAACAAGAGATTGACGATTTAATAAAAAATATTTTGATTGGAAAAGGAGAGGGTAAGAGCGTAAGAAGTGTGATTGCGGCTCAGGCAAAAGATGCTAAAGAGGCATTGCGCTTACAAAATAAATATAGAAGTATGATTGCACATAACAAGACCAGGGTTAATAATATTATGAATTTGCTAGCAAAAGAAGGCAAGATTTATTATAATCCATATTTTAGACAGATAATAAACGGAGAAGAAAAGGTAGATAATCTAGCAAAATTAAGTGAGTATTTGTCAAAATTAGAGCCAAATGAGGTGGGAAGTTTTTTGAATATTTTAGGAAAATTGAGTTTGTAAATTAAAGTACAATAAAATAAAGACAAGAAAAGGGAAAAAGGCATTAAGAGGCTCATGTCCCTTTTTTAGATTTTTGATGGTGGTAAATATTCATGATTTTTTAAATGGATGAGATCCTTTGCAGGATGACGAAATTTAAGTTTTAAGCGGAGTAGTTTTTGTGTTTAATTAACAATTTCAAATTTATGTCATGTTAGTCAAGCATCTCATCTTGTTTAAAATCTCTTCTTTTCACATCATATATGCCGCCTAAAGGTTTTTGGTTGCCTAGCCGTATAATTAATGTAGTTTAGATTTGAATTTCAAGTAATTTTTTACCTGTTGCTTTGTATCTTCATATATATCTCGAAGCCTAAATTTATTACAAAGACTGTCGCTATTTATGCTAATCTTTTGCAGTTTGCAATGCAAAATTGATTTTTATTTAGGCAAAGATTTTTATTGTAATACACACTCAAGACATATTATGACATAAATTATGATATAGAAAACAAAGAAGAGATGTTTATAGCATGACATAATTTTTTAATTGTTTAGTTGTTGTATTTTTTATTTTATTTGTTTTATATTATTTTATCATGCACTGTAAAAATAAATTGACAAATAAAAAAACTCTGATTATAATAGTATTATCTATCATATCGGAGTTATTTTTGTTTATGGAAGAAAACAATCAAAATGAAGAAAATAAGCCCCAAGAGGTAAAACCTAAACGGGCTCCTAGAAAAAAAACACTTAAGGCTGAAGAGACTATCATAGAGGATAATATTCCTTTTGGCATAGAGCAAGAGGTTGTTTTAGAAGTCGAACATAATGATGAAATCAAACCAAAGCGTGCACCTAGAAAAAAAATGCCCAATGCTGAAGAAATAGTTGATACTCCTCCGCTAGCAATAGAGCAATGCGTAGTAGTTGATACAGAGAAAGAGACAACAATAGGAAAAATGGAAACAGACAAGACTTCTTTAATTCAAGAGACATATTTAAAAAAACGCAAAAAAAATAAGGTGTCTGTTAATTTAGATATAGACAAGGCAGAACGCTTTTCTCCTACTGCTGAATATGGTCTTAATGCTTTTCAAGTTGAAATGCGTCAGGTGCAAGGTTATGTTAACCAAAATACAAAATCAACGGGCAAAACATATGGGTCTATATTTTTTACCAACATTTTTACTATTGTTAATTTAATTACTTTTATAGTGGCGGGCGCATTGATTACAACCATTATTGTTGCGGATCAAGGCGTAAACTTGGCTCAATTTGCTTTTCTGCTTATTATTCTTTTAAACATAGGCATAGGTATTTTTCAAGAGATTAGAGCTAAGCGTAAAATTGAAAAACTGTCATTGGTCACAGCGCCTAGTGCTGTAGTTATAAGAGAAGGCATAAAAATAACTGTGCCTATAGCCGAGGTTGTTTTAGATGATGTAATGCATTTGACTTTAGGCAGACAAGTATCAGCCGATTGTGTGGTATTATCTGGTGAGTGTGAGGTTAATGAGGCTATGTTAACGGGTGAATCGGAACCTGTCAAAAAAAAGCAGGGTGATATATTGTATTCGGGCAGTTATTTAACAAGCGGTACGGTGCATGCTAGAGTGGACAAAACAGGGGCAAATAATTATGTAGAAAAGCTTGCTTCTCATGTAAAGCGTTATAAAAAGCCGTCATCAGAACTGCAAAACTCTATTCGCTTTATCATGAAAATAATCACTTTTTCTATTATTCCTATTTCTGCGATAATGATTTTTCTGCAATTTAGAAACACTTATAGCGGTGATCATATTGGATATAGATTGTATAGCGTGGTGCAAAGTTGGTCGGGGGCGATAATCGGAATGCTGCCTACGGGGATGTTTCTACTCACAAGTATGGCGCTTGCAATAGGTGTTGTGCGCCTAGCAAGAAAAAACGCTTTGGTGCAGGATTTATACTGTATTGAGATGCTGGCTAGGGCGGATGTGTTATGTCTAGATAAAACGGGGACATTGACAGACGGGTCAATGCAGGTCAATAAAGTGATTAATTTTATCAAAGAAGAAGGAGCGGACGCAAAAGTTGCTGCAATAATTGGGTCAATGCTGACTGCGACTGAAGACAACAACCAAACTGCAATAGCCATGGCAAGCTATTTTGGATATTCGGCACAAATGCGAGCTATTAAAACCCTGCCTTTTTCATCGTCCAGAAAATTTTCTGCTGTTACATTTGATGATGAACAAACATATTGTTTAGGCGCACCTGAGTTTATTATAAAAGATATGGGCATAAGATTAGAGGCGCTGGTCAATGAATATTCTGCAAAAGGATATAGAGTATTATGTCTGGCACAAGTCAATGGAGTTATTTATCCTGATGGAAAAGTCCCATCGTCTAGAAAAGCGATTGCGCTTATTATAGTTGAAGACTATATAAGAGAGGACGCAATAGAAACTATTAGCTGGTTTAAAGATAATGATGTTGCTATTAAAATTATTAGTGGTGACAACCCTGTGACTGTGGCTGAAGTTGCAAAAAGATGCGGAGTAGACGGAGCTGAGATGTATTTATCTTTAGACGGGATGTCTAATCAAGAGGTAATTGAGGCTGCAGATAAGTATACTGTGTTTGGGCGTGTGTCTCCAGAGCAAAAGGCGCTTTTAGTTAAATCTATTAAGTCAAAAGGGCATACTGTTGCAATGACGGGTGACGGGGTTAATGATATTTTGGCTATGCGTGAGGCGGATTGCAGCATAGCAATTGCTAGCGGGGCAGATGCTGCTAGAAACGTATCGCATTTAGTGCTAATGGACTCAAAGTTTTCTTCAATGCCTAAAGTGGTGATGGAGGGGCGCAGAGTCATTAACAATATTACTAAGACCTCATCATTGTTTTTGATGAAAACTCTTATGAGTATTGTTTTGGCTGTTATATTTATGATAATGCAAGAGCCTTATCCGTTTAGGACAAATCATTTATTATTTTTAGAAATGTTTGTAATAGGATTACCTTCATTGGCATTGGCACTACAGCCAAATTTTGAAAGAATTAAAGGTAATTTTTTAGCCAATGTGACAGGACGGGCTATTCCTGGTGGATTTGCTATTGTAATTTCTGTCATGGCAATGTTTGTTTATAGGGCGGTAATGACGGCAAGATTTGTAGATCATTATGTGTTTGGGGCATATCCAGATGATTTAATTTTATCTATGCAGGTTATGGCTTTATCATTGACAGGTATAGTGGTGTTAATAAAAATTTGTGAACCATTTAATGTATTTAGGGTTTTTGTGCTGCTTGTGTGCTATACTTTTATGATGGTGGGATTATTAGCACTGGGCGGCATAGTAGATGTAGTCAGATTTGATTTAGATAATGTGTTTATGATGATGCATATGTTTTTCCTTATAATAATGATTTTGATTGCTTACTTTGTCATAAGTGTTGTGATGAGATTATTGAAAACATTTAAATTGATGGAATAGTATTTTTAATATACTAGACTTGTTCAATAACCTACAGGGCACATCTAAAGCACAACTTTTTCATTCAAAAATTCATTCTTTTTTTGCTAATACTTCCAGTATTAGCTGCAAAAACAATAAAATTTTGCTATAAAAAATCTATGCTTTATCTGACCATATAGGTTATTGAACAAGTCTATTATGAAATAAAAATATAAAACCTAAGACCTAAATTTTGTTGTTTTGATAAGAATCTTATCTTTATTTTTGTTCCTCAATATATAATTCTCTTGGCACAACTTTCGCGAAGCATAAGTGTATTGAGGAATCGCTTCTTTAGAAAAAATATTACTGTTAATAATTAATATAAAAAAATATATGATATTAAAACTGTGGGGATAAAATGAAATTTATAAAAGATACAACTGATAAGATGTTAAAATTAAATAACATTAGATTAAGTGATGAAGCTAAAGCTGTTTATGACCAGCTCTATGCCCATTATGATGGTATAGAAATTATTCTGTTAAGAGAAATAGGTTTTAGTGTTGGATTAAAGTCGGCTACTACTTATTCGAAAAAAGAGCTTGTTAATGCAGTTGCTTTGATGCAGGCGTCTAATTTAGTTAAGATAGAATTAACCGATAAAAAGAGAGGTGAGGTTTCAAATGAAGAGGTGCTAAAGCTTATAGACAGCTATAAAAACAGGGATTATGTTGTTAATTCTAAAAATGTGGCTGGGCTAGTTGTTGTTAATGAAACTAGCGCATGGCTAAGACCTAATTTGATTGAAGATGATAATGCAGATATATTTGTTCCTATGAGAGTAGAGGGCAAAGCAAGAGTATTAGAGCAAGCAAATAGATTAGGATTATTTAATATTTTGACTATTAATGATATAGAGATTGGTGAATTTGATAGAAAAAGTGTGCCAGCAAAGATAGATAAAAATGATTTATTGATGTCATTTGACGGTTTAGACAAAATAAATGATTTAAGTCAAAAAAGTCCGTTTTATAAAGGTGAAATCAAATTAATAATTAGTAATGATATGCCATTTGAATTAATGGAATCATTTAGAAAACAAAGAGTTTATCCTATAGGATTGATGCTTGATGCGGATAGGTCAAAGAAAAGCGGACAAGAAGATTATAGGATTTTTGAATTAGATTTATTAAAAACATTAAAAATCGACCAAAATATTCATTTAATTGTATCAAATGCTTTTAGAATGTTGGAGTCTAAAAAAGACTGTGTTATAATAGTGGACAATGCTGATAGTTTATCTAAAGAAAGTATAGCAAAATTAGTATCGGCATGTGGGGTTTATCAAGAGGGAAGTATATCACTAGTAATGTTTGTAAAAGTTATAGCAATGACGGATAAAGTTAATTGGATGGCAAGGGTGGCTGGGAGTATTGCTAATTAAAAAATCATTTTATTTTTCTAAAACTGAGATTCTTGGCTGTGCTCAGAATCTCAGTTTTAGAAAAAGGAGTATTAAATGGGACTAATATCATATTTAGCCAGTGTTGAAAATAGAAAGGCTATTAAAAAATTGGAAAAAACTGTTGATATAATTGAAAATTTAGAGTCTAAGTATCAGGTTATGACTGATGAAGAACTAAAAGCCCAGACGAATATTTTAAAAGGGCGTTTAAATGATAATTATGAGACACTGGATGATATATTGCCGGATGCTTTTGCTCTTGTTAGAGAAGCGGGCAAACGAGTTTTATCTATGCGCCACTTTAGGGTGCAGCTTATGGGCGGCATTATATTACATCAAGGGCGTATTGCTCAGATGGGTACAGGTGAAGGTAAAACTTTGGTGTCTACGCTGCCTGCTTTTTTAAATGCACTAGCAGGAAAAGGCGTGCATGTGGTCACAGTCAATGATTATTTGGCAAAAAGGGATGCTGAGTGGATGGGAAAAATCCATCGCTTTTTAGGATTAACTGTGGGTGTTGTTACTCCTGATATGAATCATGAAGCTAAGGTTTCGGCATACAATTGCGATATCACTTATGCAACCAACAGTGAATTAGGGTTTGACTATTTGCGTGATAACATGGTACTTTATAAAGAACAGAAGTCTCAAAGAGAGTTGTATTATGCTGTTATAGATGAAGTAGATTCTATCTTAATTGATGAGGCTAGGACTCCGTTAATTATTTCAGGCAAGGGCAAAAAATCTTCTGAAATGTATACAACAGCGCACCAATTTGCAAGGCGCTTAAAAGCATCAACAAATGTAGATGATGAAGGAAAGCTTTTAGAGGGCGAAGAAGAATATAACGGGGATTTTGATGTAGATTTAAAAAAGAAGGCGATTACCCTAACAGAGAAAGGTATTGAAAAGGCGGAATATCATTTTGGTATTGACGATTTATCAGATTATGAGCATAATGAGTTAAATCATTATATCAATAATGCATTAAAAGCAAATTTTGTTTTTAAACGAGAAGATAATTATGTTGTTCAAGACGGTGAAGTAATCATTGTTGATGAATTTACTGGGCGTCTTATGATTGGGCGCAGATATAGTGATGGATTGCATCAAGCAATTGAAGCTAAAGAGGGTGTAAGAATCCAAAATGAAAACAGAACTATTGCTACAATTACTTTTCAAAATTATTTTAGGCTTTATAATAAACTTGGAGGCATGACTGGTACTGCAAAGACAGAAGAAGAAGAGTTTAAAGGCATTTATGGATTAGATGTTGTTATTGTTCCGCCTAATGTTCCGTCTAGAAGAATTGATGAAAATGATAAAGTTTATAAAACTAAAGACGGCAAATGGAGGGCGGTAATTGAAGAAATAAAAGAATGTAATAGTCGAGGACAGCCTGTATTGGTGGGTACGACTACTGTCGAAATATCTGAAGAAGTGTTTCTCATGCTTAAAAAGAGCGGTTTTTCTATGCACAATGTCAATGTATTAAACGCAAAAAACCACGAAAGAGAGGCGGAGTTTGTTGCACAAGCAGGCAAAAAAGGTATGGTGACAATTGCTACAAACATGGCAGGCAGGGGTACGGATATTTTGCTGGGCGGAAACGCTGAGTATATGGCAAAAAAGCGTATGAGAGATTTAGGGATGAGTGAAGAGGCTATTTATAATTCCACAGCATTTTTTAACACTGACGATCAAGAAATTTTGCAGGCTAGAGCAGATTTTAAAAAGTTTTTTGATGAGTATAAGGTGCAGACTGACAAAGAAAAAGAAGAAGTAATGGCATGCGGCGGATTAAGGATAATCGGGACAGAGCGTCATGAGTCAAGGCGTATAGATGATCAGCTAAGAGGGCGTGCAGGGCGTCAAGGGGATTTAGGCAGTTCATTGTTTTTCTTATCTATGGAAGATGATGTATTGCGTTTATTTGGTGGTCCTGCTATGCAAAGGATATCAAATATCTTTAGGATTGATGAAGATACTCCATTTGAAATGGGTATGCTGACAAGACGTATTAGGTCTGCACAAAAATCTTTAGAAGCACGCAACTATTCAATTAGAAAGCATGTTTTAGAGTATGATGATGTCAACAATGTCCAAAGGACGATTATATACAAAGAAAGAAACAGGGTATTAAACGGTGAAAGCGTGCATGAGCAAATTGTCAGGATAATGGATGACAAGTGCGCTAGCATCGTTAAAGCGCATACAAACCCTAAGGTGGATTATCAAGAGTGGGATTGTGAGGGATTAAATGCTGAAATTCATAAGGTATTGATGCCTAATGAACCAGAGTTTTTCACTAAAGAAAAATTTATTGAAATGCATATTGATGAGTTAATAGAGGATTTGCAAAATGAGTTAAAAAAGATTTATGCAGAAAAAATTAGAGAGGCAGCGTCTAGAGGTATTGATTTTGAAGAGCCGGAAAGAGTAATCATGCTTAAAGTAATAGACAACAAATGGATGGATCATATTGACTCTATGGAGGTTTTAAAACGGGAGATTCATTTAAAAGGATACGGAAATTATAATCCTGTGACAGCGTTTAAACAAGAAGGCTTTGAGATGTTTGATAATATGATAGCTAGGATTCATGAGGATTTGGTTATGTTATTGTTAAGAGTGAATGTTGAACAAGTACCAATTAAAAGACAAGCACAAGCAGAGGTGACAGGGGCAAAGCTTGCTGATAGCAAAGAGAGGACAAAGCAATTAAGAGAGGCTTCAAAAGCGGGGCAGAGTCAAGTAATATCAGAGCCTAAGATAGGCAGAAATGACCCATGCCCATGCGGAAGCGGAAAAAAATATAAAGCTTGTTGTGATACACTGTAGAAAGAAGAAACAAAACACCAAAGGGGGGAGAACCAGCATGCTTTTGGTTCTCCCCCCTTTTTGGTTTCTATCAATCAAATTGCTTTGAAGATGGTTCAAATCATAAGCATTAAACAGATGGATTGAAACAGTACATATTAAAGACCTGCATCTTTGAAGAAAAAATAAAGAAGGTAAAAATGAATTACAAACAAAAAATAGCAAAGTACTTAACTAAATTTGAGTTAGAAGAAAATAATGTATTAATGCTTATTCAAGACGCTGATTTGAAAAATGGTGATTTTGCGTTGCCTGTTTTTAAAATTGCTGCTAGTTTAAAACAAAATCCTATGCAGTTTGCTATTGATTTAGCCAATAAAATTAATGAAAATAAATCTAATTGGCTTGATAAGGCTATGCCAGCAGGCGGGTATGTAAATTTTTATTTTAAAAGGCAAGTTTTTATTAAAGATACATTTGATTATTTATGTAAAAAAACTAAAGGGGATGGAGAATATAAAAATTTAGTTCCTGCTGCAAAAAAAACCATTGCTATAGATTATTCATCAATTAATATTGCAAAAGATTTTCATATAGGTCATTTGCTGACTACTGTCATAGGCGGTTCTTTATGTGAGATTTTTTCTTATTTAGGACATAAGGTTGTAGGAATAAATCACTTAGGTGATTGGGGCACACAATTTGGCAAACTAATCTATGCAGTTAAAACATGGGGTGAGGATAAACCAATTAATTCGATGGAAGAGTTAACTGCTCTTTATGTAAAATATCATAATGAAGCAGACAAGGATAAAAGCTTGGATGATAAAGCAAGAGAGTGGTTTAAAAAAATTGAGGATGCAGATAAAGAGGCACTTAAATTATTTAATGAG
Organism: Bacillota bacterium; assembly: GCA_009780325.1. GTDB lineage: Bacteria > Bacillota > Clostridia > Christensenellales > Pumilibacteraceae > WRAF01. The sequence goes on from WRAF01000025.1 coordinate 17,299, forward strand.
TTTAAAAGGATTACTTTAAAAGAAGTTAACAAAATATATGATATGCTGGGCATTAAGTTTGATTCATATGATGGTGAAAGTTTTTTTAATGATAAGATGGGCATTGTGATTGACACTTTAAAAGAAAAAAAGCTGTTAGTTGAAAGTGATAAAGCGTTTGTGGTAGAGATGGGAGAAAATGAGCCGCCGTGTATGATTTTAAAAAGTGATGGGGCAACATTGTATGCTACAAGAGATTTGGCGGCTGCAATTTATCGCAAAAAAACATATGATTTTGATGAAAACCTGTATGTGGTTGCTTATCAGCAAAATTTACATTTTAAGCAGGTATTTAAGGTATTAGAATTAATGGGATACGATTGGGCGGATAGGTGCAAACACATTGCCTTTGGAATGGTGTCATTAGAAGGCGGAGAGGCTTTGTCTACAAGAAAAGGCAATGTAGTGTTGTTAAAAGACGTATTAAAAACCAGTGTTGATAAAACAATGCAAATTATTAAGGACAGGGGACTAGAGGATAAAGATAGGATAGCGCATGAAGTTGGGGTAGGTGCTGTAGTATTTTTTGCGCTTTATAACCAGCGTATAAAAGACATGGTTTTTAGTTTTGATAAGGCGCTTAATTTTGATGGGGAGACTGGACCGTATTTACAATATACTCATGCTAGATGTTGTTCTTTAGTTAATAAATTTGATTGTAATTTTGATATTGAGGCAAAGTATTTAGAGGATGATTTTGCATATGAGGTGATAAGACTATTATCAAGATTTGATGATATAGTATTAGATGCTGCATATAAATATGAACCTAGCATAATTGCACGATATTTAATTGATTTATGTCAATGTTTTAATAGATTTTATTTTGAGAAGAAAATTTTAGGGCAAGAAGAGGGTGTGACAAAAGCAAGGATGGGTATAGTGAAACTGGTTAAAAATGCTTTAAAGAACGGAATGAAATTAATTAAAATGAATGCTCCTAATAAGATGTAAGATATTATTAAAACAAGGCAGCTTTGGCTTTCTTTAATCGCTTGTGACAACTGCCGCAACATTTTATTATCTATCTTAGACAAACTCTGTCCGACATTTTTTTAGTCTAGATTTTTAGCATAAAAAAAGCACCTGTCATTTGATAGGTGCTTTGTCATATAATATTTGTTTATCACTTGCAAATTCATAGTAGAAAGTATAGCATAATTTGATATGTAAATCAACTAATCAACCGCCTTTTCTGTCTCTTCTTCAAACCTTTTTAGTCACCTTGCTTATAGTATAACAAATTGATTGTAAAATAGATATACTCTAGCTAAAAAAACGGCGGGCAGAGGGGGTGGATAGAATAGCTTGCTAGTGGAGCGAATAATTAGATTATTGGAAAAGTTTCATAATTATGCGGATGTAGGTGGATGACATTGCGATACAATATTTTTTCTAAAGCTAAGCTTTTCACTGTGCTCAGAATGACAAAAAATGAGATGTTTAATGGCAAGAAATTAAGTTTAAACGATATAATGGCTTATATAAGAAAAGCATTAATTTGTCATGCTATAAAGCATCTTGCTTTATTTTAAATGTCAAAACCTTCTCGTCCTAATAAATAATCTGTGGTTACATCAAAATAATCGGCTATTTTGATGAGGGTGTCGAAAGAAGGTTCAAAGCGTCCACTTTCCCAGTTGGCGATAGTTGATTGAGGAATAGAGATTTCCTTTGACAAATCTCTTTGTGAAAAATCACTTTGAGTTCTTAATTCAACTAATCGCTGTGCAAATATATTCATTCTTGCATTATAGCAAAGAATATTGTTTGTTTGAAATGATGATTTGTATTGCAAATCATTTGACAACATTCAAATTTAATGTTACTATTTCTAAATGAAATTAATTAAGCAGAATAGCAATAAAGATAATAAACAAGAGGTTGATGTGCAAAAGATCAGACATGATATATGTTGGTATTATGTTAGGTATATTTTGCAAGGATTTTATCATAAGCCGTCATTAATGCAAGATGAGGGTTTTTGCATAAGATTAAAAGAGTTAGAAAAATATATTTGCACAAAAATTCCATTGTCTGATAAGATGGAGATTGTGGATTGTTATGTTGTGGCAGAGGTTGCAGAAAATTAAAAAAATCTCATCCTTATCTATTAGACCTGTTCAATAACCTAGATGGCACATCTAAAACAGTTTTTTTATGAACAAAAGTGCCCTTCGGGCACGTAAGCCCGTGCTATGGGGTCTTCGTGGGCTTGCGCCTTGCGGCTACTGGGCGCCCTGCATAGGCGCCCTTTTTGTTGATGCAAGCATCTTTCATTTCAGACGATAATTCCTAGCGCATCAAAAATTTA
>WRAF01000026.1 GCA_009780325.1 Bacillota bacterium
ATTGCGCGGTGCGGTTGGTTTGTGCGATGGCTGTTTGCAGGCGGGTTAACGCTAGTGGGTTTAGTGTGCCGTTGGTGTCAAATAGCGGGTCATATCTAGTTAAACCTGCCCATGGTGTTGGTATCCTATTTTCATCAAACCTCCAAAATTGTCCAGCTTCTGTTGGCTGCATAGCAGAATAAAAATATACTGCCCTGCCTGCATTCCAACCATACTCCCAAGTACTTGATGGTCCAGCCGCTTTAGAAAAAATCTTTAAATTAGGATTGGTATTGGCAAAAGCATTTCTAGACATATATCTTATACTCTGAGGAATTATAATTCCTTCTCCCATAAATCCACCAAACCTTGTAATAGTTGTCACAGGGACTCTCACCAAATTGAATGATCTAAATACCCAAATATTTGCGTCACCCACCAGCGCAACAGAGGGGACTTCAATGATCCCGCCTAAACCCATGCCAGCATTTGACAATGCTACATTTGCAGCTATGGGTCGTGCAAAAAGACCACCGCTGCTGATGGGCATAAAACTAAACGCTGCATCAACTAAATTAAAGCCTGTCCAACCAGCCGCACGATATGCATGGTATGTCCCTAATGGAATATTCACAGTAATACGGCTTCTGTCAAGTTGATTCGGCACACCGTTTATACTGCCGCTGGCTGCAAAAGTTGTATTATTAATGCGCTGAGGGATTACTGCCAAATTATTTATTGTTCTTAATGACTCTGTACCCAAAAAAGCAAATTCACCTATGTATCTGATTGATGCAGGGATAGTGACATTTAACAACCCTGTATTACCATGAAATGCTGAATCTAGTATCCTGTTTTTTTCATTCTCTCTGATAGTTATGTATTCAGGCGGCACAGCTATGGGCGGACTAGATGCTACAGCACCTTGTATAACTCCCCAATTAGGACGCTCTATATGATCTAAAAATGTCTCACCGCTGATACGAGCCATGCGGCGAATTAACTCTGCACTTGCCACACCATTAAAACTGCGATGCACAGAAGATCCCGCCATTATACAATTGCCGCTAATAATAGTGGTCCCGTTCATTACAAACTCAGACGGCACATACCAGCGCCTGCGAACGCTTCCACCAGTTATAGCATATACAGGTGCATTAGCAACATATCTATGTCCCAGCCAGTGCCGCCACTTTAAATTTGTTGTATTTGATGTAATATTTGCACGCAGGTTATTCATACAACCTGCACTTAAATTGCTATGATTATCCACAAGCTCACCAAAGGTGTGCCCAAACTCATGTATAAATGACCCATGCCATCTGGGTATCCAAAGTCCCCCTGGCGCCCTGTTTGTTGCTGTTAATGAAATTCTTACTCTCCCGCTTGGCGGATCAAGACTAGGATTTATTGGCACATATGACTCAAGATTTCTTCCATGCCACAATCCCACTCCTCCGTGACGATTTTCATTTGCTATAACTTGTATCATATGCGGATAACGCCCATTAATCCTTGAATAACGTCTTACCTCTCTTTGTCCAACATCTGGCATTCTAATTGTAGAACCAGTGTTTATAAATCTAGTACCAAAATAACTTGGTGCAGATACACCTATATCAACATCACCAAGTGCTATATTTATAGCTGTTTCCAATGATTGCGACGGGCTAGGTGTTACATTTAACTGTTCAATACCGCCAACTCTTGACACAATGGGTATGGCATAAACTTTAAATAAATGTGCAAAATAACTAAATGGTCTAGTCTGCATCATTGCTTGCATTGCTTCAATTGCTTGAGTGAAAAATGAATGAGGATGCAGCCGCGGTCTTTGCCAGTCTCCCTGTTGTGATGCGGTAAAACCGTCACCCATGATTACGATGACTATACTATCTTCTGCTCTGCGATTAGCACCGACTAATGCTGAACTGCACCATCAACAGACGTCATAAAAGTTTGCACTCCGCCATGTTCATCATGCACTCTTTTAAAACTATAGATTTGGTCATCTATAGTTTGGTTAGCTAGTATAATTTGACTTATGTCAACCGTATCTAAATTGCTAACAGTCTCTGATGTATTTACTGAAGCGGCAGCTGCTATTAAACTAGCTACTAGCATTATGCCTAAAAATAACACTGTGTTTAAAACTTTTCTAATCTTTTTCATGAATTTATCTCCTCAATTTTATTTTTATACTTTTTAGTTGACTGTTATTTCTATATTATTAAACAACGGAAACCAAGGGCCGTGAGACCAATCTGGATATATATGAAATCTTGCACCAAAATAATATATTTCATATAGACCAGGTTCAAAATCCATCCATGATGGTTCCCATAGCCATATTTCCCTAAGTTCACGAAAAACAGCACCAGCATACATATTAACTACAACTGGGTCTGGAATGCGAGGAATGGGAGGAGAAGAAGGCGGAGGCGGTCCTATCCAAAACTCAATATATATCTCAAAAAGACTCCAATAACGGCTTCTTAAAATATAAAGATCCTCACCGCCTATATTTTTCAGTATAATATCTATCTTAAGATAGTCACCTATATTAAAAATTGTATCATTAAGCGAAATAGCTAATGCAAAATTTCCACAATAACTATAAATCCATTCTACCATTTCAACTGCATCAATATATACTTTTATATGCTCAACAATAGTGTCAATACTAGGCTTATGATCAAGCACATTAATTATCTTAGCACCATCATCTATATAGTCTTTTATCCTTTGCCAACTAAACGAACTAAAATTATCCTCTCCCCTAGCATTGGCATGCTCATTTAGTACCGATATAGCATCAGCCCTATATGCCAATAGCTCAGTGGATAGACACACGCATGGATTCTGCCCGCATGGGTTAGGCTTAATCCCTTCACAATTCGTCGCCCCAAAAAAAGCAATACTAAACAGCATTATTAATGCCATGCCTAAAAATAACACTGTGTTTAAAATTTTTCTAATCTTTTTCATAATTTTTTATTTCTCCTTCTAAAATAAATTTAATATTAAAATATTAGTTTCAATTTCTATCCGTTCTTGATTATATAAACCATAATTTAAATAAAATCCCGCTCTGCCTCTGACAGCATAAATTGGTGAAATAAACTGCACAGGATGCCTCCGATAATCTCCATCCCCTAAACGATAAATCCACGGCCATGGGGGGGGGATCGTCTTGCATAGATTTTATATAAGCAGACTCATGATTATGGCTGTTATATAAATGGACAAGATATAAGTAAGAACTGTATACCGTGACATAATATATTTTATCAGTTATATTCCTTAGTTCTAATCCCACTGACACCGTAGGTGTCCCATCTGACCATGGTTCCCGATCCCACAAATAAATCTCTAATGTAAACCTACCGCACTCACTATATACCCACTCACGCTTTTGCACTGATCTTATATTGCTCTTTGCCAAAGCCAATTCATATTTAATATTATCACTACTATCAGCCACATTAATAGCTTCTGCCCCAGCCTCAACATATTTTTCAATCATTATCCAATTCCAGTTAGCATAATCACCCCTATCTAATTCATCAACATAAGCCTCTAGCTCCTCAACAGCATCCAGTCTTTGCTGCGGCAGTCTCAATACCCTGGTCTCCTCCTCCAGTTCCGCAATCCGCCTTTCAAGTTCTGCCAATCTTTCTAATAGCGCCGTGCGACTTGGGTCATAAAATTGACAGCTGCCCGCACCAAAAAAAACAACACTAAACAGCATTACCAGTGCTATTCCCAATACAATAATTCTCTTTGTCATAATAAATTTCCTCCTCATATTACTATAATTATATTACATGCACCAAAACTCGTCAACCAAAACTGATAATTTTTACTGTAGATTTTACCATACAGCAATATTAAAAGAATCTTTTCACCACATTGTGTAAAAAAGATTCTTTATAAAAGACTGCCCTTCTATTTTATGCCGCTAAGTTTCTATTTTTTGTTTAATACCCTATGAGCTAAAAACACTAATCCTTGCACGGCTTGCGCTATTAGAATCAATAATATTATGGCTGTTAAAATTACTGTTGTATTGTTTGCTCCGTGCCCGTGGTCAAGCGCCCATTGACCTAAGCCTCCGCCTGCCACTATACCTGCCATTGCGCTAAAGCCTAGGATAGTGATTACTGACACGCCTGCTGTTAATATAATGCTGGGCGCACATTCGGGCAAATATACTTTTAAGATAATTTTGAATCTGCCTGCCCCCATGCTTTTTGCTGCTTCAATAAGTCCCTTGTCTAGTTCTAGCAAGGCATTTTCTATTAGTCTTGCAATAAAAGGGACAGCAGCAATGGTGAGCGGAACAATCATCCCTCTTGGTCCTAGTGCTGTGCCTACTAACAGTCTGGTGAACGGAATCAAATACATAGCAAGCAATAAAAAAGGGATAGAGCGCATTATGTTTATAATGCTGCCTAAAATTATGTTGACGGGTCTGTTTTGAAAAATTCCGCCCTTTTTTGTGGTTACCAAAATTATGCCTAGCGGGATAGCCAAGCAATAGGCAGCCAGCGCTGAAATAAAAGTCATTTGCAGCGTTTGATTAAAAAATCTCCATACTTGCTGAGAATAGATTCCTCTTGCTTCAAACCATGTGTTTATAGAACTAAACATTGTGTCCCTCTCTTATTTCAATAATTTTTCCGCTTTCTAAAATGGCTACTCTGTCACAAATCTCTTTTGCTACGATTTTATCATGCGTGATAATAATTATAGTGATATTAAATGTTTTATTGATATGTTTTAATAGTCTTAAAATGCTGTTAGAGCAAATTGTATCTAATGCAGACGTAGGCTCATCACATAATAGAATTTGAGGATTGTTAACCAGCGCCCTTGCTATCGCTGCCCTTTGCTTTTGTCCGCCCGATAAAGTTTTTGGATAAGCATCCTTTTTGTCACTTAGCCCTACTAAATCTAATAATTCTAAAGCCCTTGCCTTTGTATCGCTATTTTTATTTTTGGTGATTTCTAAAGGAAGCAGCACATTTTTCAAGACAGTACGCTGATTCAGCAGATTAAACGATTGAAAAATCATGCCAAATTGAGAGCGGATTTTTGGCAGATGTCCTTCTTTTAAAGCAACAATATTTTGGTCATTTAAAATAATGCTGCCGTTAGAGGGTTTTTCTAACACATTTAAACATCTAATAAGCGTACTTTTGCCAGCTCCGCTTTGTCCCATTATGCCAAAAATTTCGCCCTCTCTTACATCAAAAGAAACATCATCCAAAACTTTTAAAGTATCTTTTTTTTGCTTGAATTCTTTTGATAAATTTTTGATAGATAATATATTTTGCATTTTTTTCCTCAATATATATTAGATTTAATATTTATTTATTAGCGATAAAAAGCACTTAATTAAAGATGACAAAAATAATTTTTGTATTTTTTACACTATTTTGATTTATACCATCTTTGAGCAATATACATGGTGCGGAATATTTTTTAATGTTAAGATTCTTATAGGATGACAAAAATAAATATGGAGAAAATAGTATAGAAACTACAATAATAACCATTAAAATTATGTCATCCTGCAAGGATCTCATCTTCTTTATTTCTTATGTATTGCATTTTAATCAAAATTAGCCACAAGCATTCCTTGAAATTGAGTACTTATATGATTTTTTACATGTTCTGACTGCAAAGCATTTGTTAAAGCGATTATTCTTGGATCATTTTGTGTCCCTGCTCTTATAGCTATCACATTTGTATACGCCGCCCCCACTTCGTCCGTTTCATACACCAGTCTTAAGTCAACAATATTTCCTTGCAGCGCCCAGTTTCCGTTGATTACCGCAAGTGCTGCTTCTTGTCTGTGTGATGTCAATGTTGCTGCAGCAACAGGATAAAGAGTAACCCCTTGTGTAGTAGTCTGCCAATTGCTTAACACATTATTTCTTGCCTCTTCACCGCCTATCCAATTAACTAATCCGTGCTTTTCTAATAAATTCAGCGCTCTTGTCCCGTTTGTTGCATCATTAGGAAAAATTATTCTATCGCCTGAAACAAGACTGTTTAAGTCGCTTCTTGCTCCTTGAAAAATTCCCAAAGGCTCAAAATGAATCCCAGCATGAGCAACAAGGTTTTGATTGTTTTGTATATTCCAATTATTTAAAAATGGTCTATGTTGAAAAAAGTTTGCTATCACATCTCCGCCCGCTAAAACATTGTTTTGCAGCTCCCAACCCTGTTCAAAGATTTCTAATTCAAACCCTTGATTATTTAACTCTTGCTCTATTGCACGCAAGATGATTGCATGCGGATTTGCCGAAGCAGCTATTCTAATAATTTTTTCTTCTGGCGTACATGCCCCAAAAATAAATGTGCTGACAAGTGCGCTTGTTAATACGGCAGCAGCCGCTAATATACTAAATAATTTTTTCATAATTTAATTCTTTTCCTTATATTTTTTTGTATTTTTTCGTATGAAATTTGCCGCTTAAGCTATATGATTTGTATAAAACAAACTTTTTTAAGTCCCATAAAAAAGGTGGGCTTTAGCCCGCTTCCCTCACTTAGAGGTTCGGCTTTTTTGAGTTCGCTTATACATTTCACATAGACGATTTTTCTTATACTATAAAAAAACTGCCCCTCGGTCCGTTAGCGGGTTACCGAAGGGCAGTTATGATTACTTAATTTTTTAAAGTATCACAAAACTACATTCGGCAACCCGAACGCATCATCATAGCTACTGCTCCAATTAAATTTTGTGCGACTTTTATCATACTCTCTTTATTAAATGCTATATTTATATATTTGTCAACTGTTTTTATGGTAATATACGCAAAAATTCTTCTTTTTTTTAAATTTTGAAATCGTTTTTATAAAAATCACTTTACAAACCTATTTGCATATTATATACTATACTTGTCTTATTTGTACTTAACACCCACATTATTGCATCCGCTATCTTTTTTGCCGCTAGATAAACAAACCCTAAAGGCACTAGTGAAAAACCTTCTTCATTAGGCAGTACATTGCTGGTTGTGACCGTAATAGACACATCTCCAATAGGCGTTAACCCTTTATTTAAAGCCGACCCCGGCTCAATTGCTCCTTTATTTATCCTTATGTTTCCTACTTTATCCCCCACTGCTGAATCAATGGCTAACACAATTTGCCCCTTATGCTTTTGCCTAATAAACTCATTCACCTTATTAACATTAAGCGCAGTGATAGGAAACTTAAGAGTCCCATACACAAAACAAGGTGCTTTATTTTCTATCAGCATTTGCCCAACAAGCGGACCTAAGCAATCACCGCTTAATAAATCCGTACCGATACACACTATCACTACTTGTTTTGCACCAATCAAAAAAGAGAGTTTGTTTTTTAATGTATTGTCCATAATTAGTTATTATGGACCTAATATGCTGCTTCTAAACAATAGACTTCTTGCGAAACTAAATAATGTGAATTGCGAGTGAATTTTTGGGCAAATCCATATTTAGTTTCGCAAGAAGTCTATTAATGCTTCTAAAATATTTGCCTTAATTTTATGCAAAAAAGGAGTCCCATGCAATTTAACCTAGCAGACATTATTTTATTCATCTTAATTGCCGTCTTTATGTTTTTAGGTCTAAGAGCAGGCTTTAAAAAAAGCTTGGTCTCTTTTGTTTGCCTTGCGGTCTCTCTTCTTTTGTCAGTTTTATTAGCACCTGTTGCTACTCGTGCTTTGATGGGAATCGACAGCATAGCTAATTTAATTGCAGGTCCAAACAATTCTATATTTACATTTTTTTATAATCACCTTTGGGCAGGACTTGATCAGATTTCCATTGAATATCTAAATCAAGTTTATAGTTATGGCGGAGCAACCGCTGTAGATGCAGTATTCATGGACGGAGGATTTAATCTTAGTTCTGTTTTTATGATGATAGTATATCCTCTGGTTAGATCCGCTGCCGTCTCTCCTATCATGCTTAACAGCACAATGGATACAGCTAGACACCTATTCGCACTTGAACTAGCTTATGGAGCATCTGTTTTTATTGTGGGAATTTTATTGTTTTTAATTTTAAGAATAATTGCAGCATGTCTAAACATTGCATTTAAATTTAGCGGAAAAAAAGGTGCAAAGAAAAACCCTGTTTCAAGGCTTGTTGGGGGTGCGATAGGGCTTTTAAGAGGCGCTGTTTATGCCGGGTTAATTTTGATAGTGTTGTCTTTATTAGCAGGTTTTGCTTTTATGGATACTCCTATGCAAACGATAAGTAATTCATTTATTGCAGGTCACATATCAAATGGAGCAAATGCAATAACTGAATTTATAATTAGGTCTAATCCAGAAAGTACTAGGTTTGAGATATTATTAAAAGCAGCGGGATTTTATTAGTAGACCTGTTCAGTACCCTGCATGGCACATCTAAAACAGCTTTTTTTATTCAAAATCCATGCTTTATCTGACCATGTAGGTTGCTGAACAGAGCTAGTTTTTATGTGCAGACTCTTAAAGTCCCTGCATAGATTGTTTTAACCTCATCCCCTACATTTAAAAGCAGCGCACCCTCATCATTAATCCCTTGCATGAAACCTTTAACTCCATCAACATAAACTTCTTGCCCTATTCCTAAAAGCCTATTTTTATAATCACAAAATATCTCTTTATCGCCTAAACTATTATTAATTATACTGCTGGCTATACACTTTAAAAACTCATCTTTATCCACTTGCTGACCAATCCCGCATGCAATATCTTTTAACTCACTGCCATACTCTCCTTCAAAAAAATTAATGCCTATCCCCACAATAAATTTATCCCCTGCCATCTCTACCAAAATACCGCCTGCTTTTTTAAAGCTAGGCGACAGATGCCTGTCCATATTTACGACATTAATTGGTGCTATGTCTGCACATCGAATCAGTATATCATTAACCCATTTAATCATGGGTTTTTTGTTTGTAAATTTTTCTATTCCTTTGCATACACTTATTGCCGCTAGAGCCATTAATCCACTGCTATTTTCACGTTTATTATCAAGCACAATACTCATATAAAGTCCGCCCTTAGGAGAAAAAAAGCTTCTCCCATTGGTTCCTCTTCCTCCTGTTTGCATGCTAGCCACAATCACATCACCATGCTTTGCCTCCTCATTTTTAATCATCTCTTTGGCTGTTAAGTTGGTTGACTCTAATTTTTGAAAATGTTTCATCCTCATAATTTTCATTATATCACATAAAATTATTTTACAAAACTTTTTCTAATATGATATAATATTTTTATGATTAAGCAAAGGCAAAAAATTTCTACCAAAGACATAACACAAATTGCAGTAATGATTGCTATTATTGTTGTGCTGGCTCAAATTTCTATGCCCCTGCCTTTAGGCGTACCATTTACCCTGCAGACACTAGCAGTTATGCTGACAGGGATTATCTTCGGACCGATTAAAGGCGGCATATGCATAGCAGTCTACATAGCCATGGGTACAATAGGGTTGCCAGTATTTGCTGGCTTTAGCGGCGGGCTTTCTGTCATTTTAGGACCTACTGGCGGGTTTATATTAGGATTCTTGCCTGCCACTATTGCCATTGGGCTATTGTCAAAACCAAATGCAAATAAAACTGTATATTATGTGAAACTATTAATAGGGCTATTTATAGGTCAATTAATTATCTTCACCATAGGTGTACTTTGGTTTATGCAAATATTAGGGCGTGATTTAAACACAGCAATAGAAATAGCATTAATACCGTTCATTATCCCTGAAATAATTAAAACCACATTAGCTATCATGTTTGGCACAAGAATTAGCGCTATTACAAAAACAAGAAGATAAAGAAGGAATCATTACTTATGAAAAACAAATTTGCTATTTTAGAAACATTAATCGGAAACACCCCTTTATTTAAAATCACATTTAAATATAAAGGCAAACTTTTAAAAATATTTGCTAAGGCTGAAAGCTATAATTTTTCTGGTTCTATAAAAGACAGAATAGCTCTTAATATTTTAAAAAAAGCTTATAAAGCTAAAACTATTAAAGAAGGTGACATCATAACAGAAGTGACCAGCGGAAACACTGGCATATCTTTTTGCGCATTAGGCGCTTATCTAGGGCATAAAGTAGTGATATACATGCCAGATTGGTTATCTAAAGAGCGCCAAGGATTGATGAAATTATATGGGGCAGAGTTAAGGCTGGTTTCAAAAGCAGACGGCGGATTTAGAGGCGCATTAAAAATGGCAGAAGAGTTTTCTAAACAAGGCAATGTGTTTTGTCCTTTGCAATTTGATAATGAAGATAATACTGATGCACACTTTTCTACTACCGCACCTGAGATTGAGCGGCAACTGAAAGAGTTTAATATTAAGCTTGACGCCATAATAGCAGGTGTAGGCACAGGCGGCACCGTGATGGGATTAGCAAAATATTTTAAGCCAAAAGGTATAAAATGTCACCCATTAGAACCCGCTTCGTCTCCTACTTTGTCTACAGGTCATAAGGTTGGGTCACACAGGATTGAGGGTATCTCGGATGAATTTATTCCATCAATTGTGCGTTTAAATGAACTTGACAGCATTATCGCAGTAGACGACGGAGACAGTATTTGCATGGCTAAAAAATTGTCTGCTAAATTAGGTTTAGGAGTAGGAATCTCATCAGGAGCAAACTTTTTAGGCGCATTAAAATTGATATTAGAATCAGGCAATGATGATTATAGTACAGTCACACTTTTCTCTGATAATAGCAAAAAATATTTATCAACTGCATTATGCCACGATGAATGTGTCAAAGATCATCATTTATCTAATGATGTAGAACTGGTTTCTTTTGAAGTAGTAAAATAATTAATACAATACGCTATTAATCTTGATGACGTCTAGCTTTAAAAATTATTTTGAAATCCCCCATAAAATCATTTGACATAAATACCTAACGCTGTTAAACTACTAACACTGTTAGGTATTATTTCAAAAAGGGGAGAAATTTAAAGTGACCGTCAACTATACTGAGTTAGCAAACGAATTAATTCAAAGCCTAATTGAATCAAGAATAGGCAAAGAGCCTGCTTTAAGTGAAAAAATTGGCGGAGAAACTCTTTTATTGTATTATCTTTTAGAAAAAGGCGAGGCTGCTCCATCCGACCTAGCTTGGGCAATGGGAGTCACATCAGCAAGAGTTGCTGCTGCTCTAAATGATTTAGAAAGCAAGGAACTTATCAAAAGAAAAATCGACACAAACGACAGACGAAAAATCATAGTTAGTCTAACAAACAAAGGCATTAACACAACAAAAACAACAATGAGCATGTTTGTTGAAAGGTTTTCTTCTCTTTTGCAAAAACTAGGAGAGGACGATGCAAAAGAATACATAAGAATCACTAAAAAAATGAGTGAACTGGTTTTTAAATAAAGGGTAATTAAATTCTGCTTGTTGTTCTTAATATAATTAATTAAACCCGATATTGCCGCTAAATCTAAATACTCAATAGACCCCTACCATCTATCCCAAAAAACAAGGAGAAAACAACATGTTAAAACTAGACAATATCAAAAAAGATTACCCTACTTCATCTATGATTGTACACGCTTTAAAGGGTGTATCTATTAATTTTAGAAATTCTGAATTTGTTTCTATTCTAGGTCCGTCAGGCTGCGGAAAAACTACTATGCTAAACATTATTGGCGGTTTAGACAAATTAACAGATGGTGACCTAAAAATAAACGGCCGCTCAACAAAGGATTTTAAAAGCAGCGATTGGGATGTTTATCGCAACCATCGTATAGGTTTTGTATTTCAAAGCTACAACCTAATACCTCACCAAACTGTCTTAGCAAATGTTGAACTTGCACTCACTATTGCCGGCGTAGACAAAACAACCAGACGTGAAAAAGCAAAAGCGGCACTTGTTAAAGTGGGCTTAGCCGACCAAACACATAAAAAACCTAATCAACTATCAGGCGGGCAATGCCAGCGAGTTGCTATCGCCAGGGCATTAGTTAATGATCCTGAAATTTTGCTGGCAGACGAGCCTACTGGTGCACTTGACACTGAAACCTCTAGGCAGGTCATGGATTTAATTAAGGAAATATCAAAAGAAAGATTGGTCATTATGGTTACGCATAATCCTGAGCTTGCCAATCACTATTCTACTAGAATTATTCATTTATTAGACGGATTATTGCTGTCGGACAGCAATCCTATGAGTGAAGAAGAACTAGCAGCTCAAGAGACAATACATAATGAAAAAATTGCAGCTGATGATAATATAATTATTACTCAAAGCAATGATGTCCCGTCAGTCTATACAGAATCAGCAAAAACCGCCATAAAAAAAGAAAAAGCAAAAATGTCGTTCTTTACTGCATTTAGGTTGTCTTTATCAAACTTATTCACAAAAAAAGCCCGCACTATAGTTATGGCAGTTGCGTCCGCTATAGGCATAATCGGCGTTTCACTAGTATTAGCAATCTCATTTGGTGTGCAAAATTTTATCACAGACATGCAGCATGATATGCTTGCAGGCAACCCAATACAAGTCAACCAAACAGGATTTGATATAGACGCAATGACAAACCTAATGACACCGGACGAAATCATCAGCTTTGACAGACAAGATTTTTTAAACATTGAAGCAGTCATTGCAAACCTTTATGAAATGATTGAAACATCAGATGATATCTTTGTACAAAACCGCATTGACCGTAGTTATATTCAGTTCCTTAATCAAATGCCAGAACACTATTTTAGTGCGATGCACTTTAATTATGGCTTAAATACTACTTATAGCTTTTTTAATAGTTTTAATGAAAGACATACTTCATTAGCTGGCATACTTGCAACATATGCAGCTGTCTTGCAAAACATCCCAGGCTTTAGCGACTTTGCAGACTTACTTGGCATGATGGGCAACCCTATCAGACAATCACCAGACTTTTCAACTGATACTGCCAGAGAATATTTATTATCTCAATTTGATATAGTTGCAACCGCCCCCAACCATGACGGTATAGCCACACAAAAAAATGAAGTAATGATTGTCTTAAGCCAAGACCATGTATTAACAGATATTATGCTAGGACAACTGGGTGTGTTTGACCAAGATGAATTTATCAATATTGTTCACGGCATAACAGATGACCCTAACTTTAACGAAGATTTATTTTCTGACAGAATGGACTTTAGCAGATTATTAAACCAACAATTTGTATGGCAGCCAAACAACAATATCTTTAGTGCTCCTACTAGATTTATAAATGTTTTAGAAGATCCAGACGATGATGATGCTGATTTTGGGCATATTCCGTTTCAATATAATCCTATCATGGATATAAATGCAACAGACGGATTAGAACTAACAGTAGTGGGCATTTTGTCTCCTAAAGAGGACGTAAGCATTGTGATGATGGATGCTGGCGTATTTTATACAAGAGCATTGGCTGAATATATTGTTTATCGCAACTGGAATTCTGATTTTATCAATTTCATGCGTGACAATGACACAGATACTCTTATTGGTATGTCTATGGATTTACCCATTCCGCCAAATTTTCCTTCTAGCCTTCCTCTTCCTATTGCTGCAATAAGCGGAAATGTTATTCCTTTTGTAATAGATTATAGCTATGGCGGTCAAGACGGAATCATGATTAGTTTAGTAGGCAGCGGCGGCGGCAGTTTAATGTCGCTATTTATGGGCGGCATGGGCGGTGGCGGCGCCGGTGCAATGGAAGGCATCAACATGGCAAACATAGGCATGCGGCAGTTTGGCGGAAACATATATAGAATAAGTATAAGAGAATTAGATGACGACGGTGAGTATTTATATGAAAGGGTGCTTGATAGAAACGGTAATCCTGCATATATTAGAGTAGTTGATGATGCTGGAAATTATGTAATGAACGGTCAAGATTATGTATATGAGCCGCACTATGCACCTGTGTATAAGCAAGTTATTCATTTTGACGCTAATGGCAATGTGACAGCACTGCCTAACAGTATATCAATTTTCTCTTCAAGTTTTGCCCAAGTAGATTTAGTGACTGAATATTTAAGAAGCTGGAACGGCAGTGATGATATAATTTTAAATTTTGCCGACGGGTCTACTGTCACACTTAGACCTAGTGACAGAGACAGAGTGCAACATACTGATATGCTATCATTCATTATGGGTATGGTTAGTCAGCTAATTCAAATTATTACTATAGCTTTAGTGTCGTTTACTGCACTTAGCCTAGTGGTATCATCTGTCATGATAGGAATTCTAACATATGTATCGGTCATGGAAAGAATAAAAGAAATCGGGGTAATACGGTCACTTGGCGGAAGAAAAAAAGATGTATCTAATTTATTTACGGCGGAAACATTTATTTTAGGATTTACGTCAGGTTTATTTGGAATTATAATCACTTATATGCTGTCATTATTTATCAATTTGATTGTACGAGCATTAGCAGGAATCACTATTGCATCGCTTCCTATTTGGGTAGCAGCAATCATGATAGGCATAAGTGTATTGCTGACTGTAGTGGCAGGTGCTATGCCATCAAGATCTGCAGCTAAAAAAGACCCTGTTAAAGCCCTTAGGTCAGAGTAATCTACTAATTTAAGATTTAATAAGATGCTTTGTTTTAAGCAATCGAAACCCCCTAATCTCATCTTGTGAAATATACAAGCTAACATGTTTTATTGAAAAAAGAACTCCTTTACAGAATGACATAAAATTAGATTTTTAAGCGGAATAGTTTTTTAGATTTAGTCAACAGCTTTAATTTTTGTCATCCTGTAAGACTTGTCCTCACAATGAATTTCTTCTTTATTCTTTTCATTCTGTATTAAGAATCCCTTCATTATTCCTTTAGCATCTCATCTTAAAAAATTATTATTAAGGATAAAAATTGTGAAACACAAGAAATTAAAAATACTATCACTTGCATTAACATTATCTGCTTTACTGATGATTTTCACTCTTTTAGGCTTTAATCACTGTGAAAATGATGACTCCCCTGGTCAGCAAACAGATAATTCGGTGCAAAATATTACTATCATTATTGTCGGTTCAAATGATCAAACAGTTTTAACTATCGCTTCTCAAAATTATGATTCTAATTTGGTATTAGATATTTTAATTATCAATAATGACATTTTAAATATCCCTCAATCCCAGCTTGACGCAGGCTTTATTACTACTATTTATGGAATCACTGCGGTGTGGGAAGTATATCAACAGTGGTGGGCATTTGAAATTAACGGACAAATGGCAGGCTTGGGAATTAGACAACAAAGAGTAAGCAATAATGATGTTATATCTTTTGTGCTTATAGGAGGATAAAGTCAATGTCGGGACTTTTATTATTTGGCGCATCACAAAAAAATCGGGCTATTAGGATAGTTTTTTTGACTGTCCTTTTTATCACCATGTTAATAGCGTCACAAAACACTGCGTTTTTCATAGTAAATATAGCTGCCATTTTTATTTTGACAACCCTGTTAAGAAAATTTAACTTTCAACTATTAAACGGAGCAGCCATCTTAGTTTATTCTGTTATCATAGATATTTTATCGTTTTATTTGTTTCCGCTGTTTCCTATTCATGTCCCGCTAGGCACTTATATATTGTCTGGCTTAATGTTTAATTTTTCTTCTGCTGTCCCTTCACTTGTTTTTGGCGGAGTAATAACACTCTTGCAAGTCTTAATTAAAGTCATAGAATATAAGTTTAAGCCCGCAAAAAATTGTTGCTTACTTATACTTGTATAGAAAGTGAGTACCGTATTATGTTATCTTTCAAGAGAGCACCCATAAAATAATACTTCATTCTTCGGTAACGAAGAAATGCTTGCAGATGGTTTATATAAGGTATTTTGTAAGAATGAGATTTTTCGCTGCGCTCAGAATGCCAAATTTAGCTTTATGCCATGATGACAATTTTTATTTTATGTCATTCTGGGGATGAAGTCCATTGGCACGAAAACCTCTTGCACGCCAATCATAAAGCGAAGAATCTCATCAACTTATTATATTTTCGCACTATAAACATTCACACAGCATGATATAGATTTAAAAATTATACATTAAACGCTTTTACTGCTCCGCTTAAAATCTAAAATTTAGTCATCCCGTAAACCCCGTACCAAGAGGGATACATATTGCGATACAACAATAATGCTAAGATTCTTCGGCTTCGTGCTTTGCACTCTGCTCAAGTCATGACATAACTTAAATTTTGTCATCTTGAGCAAAGCCGAAAGA
>WRAF01000027.1 GCA_009780325.1 Bacillota bacterium
AATAGCCGCAAAAAGGAGGGCGCCTTAAACACATTTAAGGCGCCCTAGGTATCCGAAGGGACACTGTTTTGTATGAGGTTTGGTTAAGTACTATCTTGCCCTAGGTGTCCAAAGGGACATTGTTTTGTATGAGGCTGGGTTAGTACTATTTAAAGATAATTTTGCTTATCAGCTTTCAGCCTATATTTTACAGCTTTTTCGTTGCCGCATTTGCTGCATTTTCTCTCACAAATAGTAAACATAGCTGAACTAGTATTGTCTGCTGTTTATCACAAAAATTTAGCACCGTACTATTTTTTAATACCATCTTTTAGATTCTTTTTCTTTACGTTTTGCCTCTTTCATCATCATCTTAAATTCTTTTGCGCTATAGTTTGAATGGTCTGGCTGTGACTGGTTAGCCACAGCTGTGTATACTGATCTGGGCTCATAAGTTTGCGGTTCAATAGCCTGCTCCTCTGTTGCTCTATAAGAAGCAGCTAGCTCTTGATGAGTATATCCAGCCTCTGTATAGCCATTTTCTGACATATCAGCATTTTTTGTCGCTGCAGCTTGATCCCAAATTTCTGTTTTAGGTGTTTTTTTAGGTTTTGGTTCAATATTAGTTTCAAGCTTAACATTTTTATTGACACTATTTTTTGCATCTATGCTAGGTACCGTCATTGTCTCTTTATTAACCTTTAACACCTTTTCCAGCACAATTTCCTCTTCAGACGGATCAGCCTCTAAAATTTTTCTAGGACGCCCCGGTTTATTGCCGGTTGGTTTTCTAGGCGCCCTTGGTTTTTTAGGTGCCAAGCGCTTTGCCTCTACAAAATTTCTAGCATATTCTAATACCCTATACACACTTTCTTTATCCGTAAAAGCTCCGTCAATAGGCACCACATACCAATGCGGTCCTTTAGGGAACTTAGCATGTCTTATCTCAGGATGCCTTTTGCCAAGTTCTTCTGCATATTCATCAGACAATTGCGTAACCATTATCACACCGTCATCCGACGCATAAAGCATTGCATAAGTTTCATCATTATACTTTAATGACGCCGGCAGCTGCGGGCTTTTATAGCGCTCAACCACATCCAAATTAGCAATTTTAAGCGCACGCATATCCTCGCCTATTTCTTTTCTAGTAATACTAAAACCTGTATAAGCTGTAGTTTTATATTGCTCTAATGCTTGCCTATACTCTTTTTCGGCATCAGCAAGTTTTTGCTCTAGCTCTTTTTCTTTTTCACCGGCTTCTCTTTCTATTTGTGCCTGCTCTAATAACGCCTGCTCTAATCTAGCTGCTAAATCATCCTCACTTTCAGCTTCTTTGCTATAAAAAAGTGACACAGTATAGTCATAGCTTTCTTCAAGCAGTCTATAAACCTCTTTTTTATTTGCAAAAGATCTGCCCACTATCACCGCATACCAATCATCTCCCGTTGGATACGGCGCAATTGAAATTGGATGATAGCTTAGATTCCTTTTTGCTGACTCCGGCGATAAGCGCAAAATAAAGCTTAGTACAATATCGTTTTTATCATACATCAATGCAAAAGTCCTATCCCCGCACATCAAATAATCCGGAAGCGTATCCTCAGATTTTTCTTTTATCTGTGGTTCAATAGAAAACCTTGTAGTATACTCTTGCATATCATCAATGTGGTCAAACACATCATGACGAGAAAGCGTAAACAAGCCTGCTGCAATAGGTACAGGTTGAATAGGAGCAGCCGCAATAGGCGCAGATACAGCAGGCATAACTGCAGGCACAGGCTGAACCGGCGCAATAGGCACATTTATAGGAACACCGTTTTGTGCCGCCATAGAATACTGCTCGCCCATCCCGCTCATATTGACTATTATATTGATAGGTATATCTATTGCATCCATCCTGCCGCCGGCAGTATTTGTGTCTGGTCGGGCATACCTAACATTTAGATTAGGCGGATTCTTATTAGACGCCGCACCATTTTGATGAACATTAACAACAGCGCTATCTGTACCGCCGGCAAACATCTGGTTAGTATCTGCTTTAACAACTGATTCTTTGACAGGGTTTCCGTCCTCATCTTCAGTGATAATACGGATTAAAAGCTCTTTATTAGAATCTGCATTTTGCACTGCAGAAGTATCCGCCAAAACAACAGTTTTTTCTGGCTTTTTAGGCTTGTTCTTTATCGTTTTGACTTGATCATAATCATCATAGTCCTCTTCATCATCATAATATGCCCCGTCAGGTGCTAACTCTCTATCTCTTTTAGTAAACAGCAATGCAAGTAATCGTGCAATAAGCAGCCCAACTGCAAGTCCGGCCAAACCTATTAACGAAAGTATTAAATATCTTAGAAACATTTTTTTTCCTCCTCTCCTAATTCTTATTAGGAAAAGCATAATAATATATACCCTATGATTAGACTTGTTCAACAAATAAAATGAGTGGATTGCGAGTGGATTTTTTTTAGGGCAAAAATGAGTGTTTTTTGCAGTCAATACTAGCAGTATTGACAAGAAAATAACGAGTTTTTGCACAAAAAAGACACCGCAAGACATTCCTTGTTTTATTTGTTGAACAAGTCTATTGTATGATTTGTTAATTTAAACAATTAAATTAGCAAATCATACAATCATAAGCTATAAATAATAAGCCTAGTCTCTTCTTTTTTTGCGTAGCGACAAGAAGATAATCATCGCCAATACACCAACACCGGCACCGCCTACAGCCCACCAAATCCAACCATCAAGGTCTAAACCAGGATCAGGAGGACCATCATCGATAACACGCTGCCATTCAGCAACCAAAATCATGTCGCCGGTCACCGGAGTATTAAAGTCCCATCTAGTTCTAGTTTCTGTGCCATTTTCTGCACCATAAATATACCATGCAACAAAGATATGTCCTTGTCTAATTGGATTATCCGGCGCTGTCAATAGCGATCCAAATGCAATTGTTTGACTATAAACACCCGTACCGCCATTAGAATCAAATGTCACTGTCACAAATGCAGGTACAAATACAGCCACAAACACATGATCAGCTGTTGCAGTCATTCCTTGGCTGAATCCAGCCCATTCTAAGAAAATTCTATCAGCAATATTTGGTGCCGGCAATACAGGAATCAATGCGCCTCTTATTAAAGTGATTTGTAATAATGTCACACCGCCGTATCCAATCCAAGTAATTGTAAATCTTGGTACCGGATTAGACGGGTCATCACGTTCAAACTGAGCCACAAACACATAGTTGCTTTGAGCCGTCATACCAGGCGTAAATCCTTGCCACAAAATAAATACATACCCAGGAACAATAGGAGCAGCAGGAGGAATAATAACAACGCCTTGACTTAAATGCTGACTTAAAATCACATTGCCGTCCGCATCTTGCCATTGAATGTTGAATAATACTTGAGTATCCACTACAAACACAGCTGTAAATTCATGGCTGCCCACTACTCTCATTCCATGTACAAACCCATCCCAATGACTAAAGGTATATCCATCACGCCTAGGCGCCGCTTGTGCTATAATCTCACTGCCTTGAATCAATTGCTGTCTTCTTAATACTGTCACACCGTCTGCGTCAAACCATGTGATTACATATCTTCCCGGAGGAGGATATGATGAAACATAAATCGCATAAAACTCATGGTTGCCTGTGACTATCATTCCGCTTACAAAATCTTGCCATGCAACAAACACATAGTTTGCTCTTAATGGTAAATTTGCAGGTGCAATAATAACCTGACCAGCCCTTAAAGTCTGCTGTCTATACGCTTCATTTCCGTCCGCATCTATATAGTTCCAAGTGATAGTAAAATATTCATAATTAGTTAGCGCACTTTCAAAGATTGCCACAAATATATGATTAGCAATAACAGCCATACCCGGCACAAATCCATCCCATCTTACAAATATCCTGTTTGCAAACGGTGACACCGGGTCACTAGGCGCAACAATTATTGTACCTGACATAGCGTCAGTAGATTGAATTATGCTTCCATCTTCATTTACCCAAACAATATTAAACCTTTCCAACCTTTCAAATACAGCATTCAAAGTCACATTGAAGTTAGGCATATAGAAATAAAAACCATATGCATCAACTAAAATAACAACATCTCTAGTATCAAAACGCATAAATCTGTATCCCTCTAAAGCCGCATCAGCAGTCAATCTAATAATGCTTCCTTCAATTGGATATCCGTCTTCATTGCCGTTTATTACTAAGTATGACCCGCCGTCAATAGTGATAGTGAAAGTAGGTGCAGGAGCCAAAATAAATGCAGGTCTAAAGTCAATTCTTACGTCACCAGCCGGCATAACAAAGATAAATGTATTTGCTTGACCAGGAACTACAATCAAGTTTTGGAAAGTTATGCCTTCAAAGATTGCATAATTTTCAATGTCGCCCACTGTCTGCCCAAAAGGCGGTATCAAAGTAATAACTACCATGTCATTAGGGGCATATCTTCCAACACCCGTTGCACCAAAGATATTAAGCCAATAAGTAGTTATGCCCGCTTCTTCAACATCTACAGCTATACTAACATTTCCTGCAGGCATAATAATATAGAAGAAATCACCAATCTCGTCAAAACGTACAGGAGCTAAAGCATTGAAAGAAATAAATCTTCTGAATCTATACCCGGCTATAGGTGCATTATAATTTAAAATAACTCTTTGCCCGACAACCGCTGTTGTTATGGTATTTCCGTCTTCATCAGCTGCCCAGCCGCCGTTTATTGTTATATTAAGATTAATAGCTGCATAACTAACAGTAATTTCAACATTGCTTGCAGGCATAATAAACCAGTGTACATTTTGAGCTGCGTCAAAATGTATATCTGCCCTATTTATTCCAGCCAAATTAATAAAATCAATAAACTCAAATCCGTCCGGAATAATTAAAGAAATTTCAACCCTAGTGCCAAATGTATACTCACCTGTCCCTGTCGCATTAGTAATAGTCACGTTAAATACAAGCGGAGTCCACTGTGCAATTAAAGTATGATTGATTGTGTGGCTAACAATAGTTTCACTGTTAACCGGTGCACCTGAAACAGTTTGCCAGCCGCTAAATGTGAAACCCTGTCTAGAAGGTACAGGAAGAGCACCATAAACTTGACCAAATATCACTTGCTTATCAGGTGCAAAAGCATATGCATTATCCGCTCCGTTAAACACAAATGTTACAGTAACTTCAACCGGCACATTAGGGTCCGGTTCAGTCCAGTTAACCGTAATAAATACATCTTCATTAGGCATAACAAATGTCCAATACCCAGCACTTAATCCCGGTGTTAAAGCATTTATTCCCACTAATGTAAAGTCATCAAATATTAAGCCCATCGGCGGATTATTAACCCTAATGGTCACAACCTGCCCAGGGATAAAGTTTGCGCTTAAAGTATTTCCAGGGATTAATACTGCACCGCTTGTGATTGTTGCACTATTTGTATTAGTATCAATTGGTACAATAATAGGCGTAATAACAACATCAGCAGCAGGCATAACAAATGTCCATATGTTGACATTGCCGGTTGCTGTCAATACTAACCCGGCAGGAGTAGTTGTAAATCCTGCAATCATATATCCATATGCCGGTGTATTAAATGTGACAACAACCAATGTATTTAATATAGCACTAGCAACAGCTGTACCATTATTAATTGTAATATCAAATTGTATTAATGCAATTGACTGTACTTCAATAGTAACATTCACATCTTCATTAGGCATTATAAATCTTCTCTCATCGCCCGTACCTGTCAATGTTATATTAGGCGTAATAACAATATCTATAAGCACATATCCGGTTGGTATATTCAAAGTAAGAATTATCTCATCCCCTGCAAATGCAGTTGAAACATCCGTAAAACCATTACCAACAACAGTGATACTATGCAATTGCAGCTCTTCCCATCTAGCATGCAGCATATGAGGAGCATTGTTTGATACAATCGTAGTTGATTCAATTTGTACTCCGCCTGCTTGCTCTGTAAACCAGCCGACAAATGCATAACCCGCTCTAGTAGGATTAGGCAGTGCACCGTATGCAGCATCAAAGTATACAAACGTATTAGCTAAACCAGCACCGCCAGTTGCTCCGTGATAATTGAATGTCACTAAGTGCCTGCTTGCTTGCCAAACTGCATATAAATTGATGACAGCTCCTTCTGTGCTAGCCCAGTTAAATACTGCTGCATTATCTGAATATGCTGCAGTCGTTGCATTAGGATTAGTAGACCAACCCGCAAATATCCAGCCATATACATTAAATGCATTTGTTCTTAAAGTACCGCTAGTTCCAAAATTAAAATAACTGTCATCCATATCACCCCAATATAAAGAATTAGCATGAGGAATATTGATGTTGTATACTACGCTAAATTCAATCGCTTCCCATCTAGCATATAAAGTCAAAAGAACAGGATTGCCCATATCATGAGGCATATAATTAAATGCAAATGCATTTATTGCACCAACCTCAAACCAGCCTAAGAAATTATGCCCAAGCCTGTTAGGCACTCTAGCTGCAACATCTAAAGGATTAATAGCACTATTAGGCGCCCCTTCAAGTCTTTCTATATTACTTCCGCCGTTTGAATCAAACACTATTACTGATTGATTAGACCATGCCGCATGCAAAGTAGTATTAACAACAAAAGCAACAATAGTAGTACTAAAAATTTGACTGCCCATTCCATTAGGTGCAGTAAACCAGCCCACAAATAAGTGTCCTGCTCTAACAGCATTAGGCAATGTGCCAAATGTGCCGCCAAATGTTACTGTTGAACTATTAAATTCTAATGAGTCAGCTAAAGAAGCATTAAAAATAATTTGCAGCTGTCTTGCTTCAAACTGAGCAATAAATGTATGATTAGACGTCACCAGCATACTTATAGTCAATCCTTGCCATCCAATAAAATCATGTCCTGCCACATTAGGTATAGTTGGTACTAAACTGTTTATATAAGTACCCGCCAGCACGTTTTCTAATCTTAACACAACAGCACCGCCATGTAAAACCGGCATTACAAACTCTATGGTAAACCTTTGAGTTGTTGCCGTGTCACCAAACACAGCTATAAAATCTGTATTGCCCTCTACTCTTGACCCGCCATTGATTAAGCTTAGTGCTCCCATTTTATCCCATCTAATAAACTCTTTATTTGCTCTTATCAAACCAGCAGGCAAAATCTGAGCAATTAATGTACCTTCTGCAATATCCGTCATCTCTAAAACCAGCGTTGTACCATCTTCATCAAAAAACCTTAAAGTGAAAGTTTGTGGATTGTTAGGGTCAATTACTGCAGTCCAAACCGCTTCAAAATCATGGTGCCCTGTGACTACCATCCCTCCTGTCAATCCTAACCATCCTGAGAAAATATATCCAACTCTAGTAGGTACAACCGGCAAATGATTAACAATTAATGCCCCAGCCGCCAAATTGTGCTGCAATACTACCGCATTATTGTTTAAAAATCTAATAGTATATACATTAGCATCAATAGGTCTAAATACAGCAAAGAAATTATGCTCACCTGCTACAGTCATATTAGGCGTAAGACCTCTCCAATAGCTAAATACATATCCTGTCGGCGCAGTTGGTGCACCCACAGCAAGCGCTGCTGGCCAAATCGCATCACCAAAAGCTAAACTAGCAGTAGATACAACAGTAGTCCCAACAACAAAATTTATAGTATACTGTCTAGCTACTCCTATAAATCTTGCTTCTAAACTTAAATATCCGCTGATCCTGTCCGTCGCAAAATTCCACTGAAGATTAGTGCCTTGAATAAACCAGCCAACAAAATTAAATGTTTCTTGTATAGTTGCATCCTTAGTTAAAATCGGGATATTTGTTATTAGACGATTTTCTCTAATAGCATCAACTCTGTATGTGTTTCCGTCATGATTAACCCAAGTTACACTATACCAATCAGCATCTTCCATAAAATATGCTCTTAAAGTATGATTAGCTGATACTGTCTGATTAGATAACACTGCCCAAGAAGCTCCGCCCAAATGAAGCTCCCATCCTTCAAAAATCCAAACATAACTAGCGTCCGCTCTTGATGGATTTGCAGGCAATAACCAAGAAATATATGTGCCGAATACAGCAGATATGCTTGCAATAGGTGTACTGTCATAGTTAACAAACGTAACAGTAAAATTTTGTACCTGTGCGTTTGCTACATAGATTGCTCTAAATGTTTGTAACCCGGCAGAAGCTATAGTATTAGATTGCAGTCCTTGCCATCTAACAAATGTATAACCTGCTCTAGTTGGAGCTGTAGGTACATTAAGTGAAGTAATCAACGTGCCAACAAGCACATTATCAAATCTAGCAAGCTCTATCTCATTAACTCCGTCAAGCATATAAAATACTACATCTGCATTATTAACTGAAACAGCGTCCTCAATATATACTGCTATAAATGTTAAGTCAGAAGTCACTTGCATATTTGGCACATAATTTAACCAGCCAACAAAAGTAAAACCAATTCTATTTGGTGCACTAGGCTTAATGCTTGATACCATCGTCCCTTCTAAAATAAGCTGATTAAACACTTGCACAGTACCATTATAGTTTAAGAAAATTACTCTATGCTCAGCCGCTGTTATACCACTATACACATACATCGCAACAAATGTCATGTTGCCAGTCACTCTTGTCCATTCATTCAATCCTTGCCATCCAATAAATGTATAATCCGCTCTAACCGGTGGATTAGGGATAGAAGTATGACCATAAATAAGTGCGTCATGGCTCAATGTAATTATTTCAAAAGCCAACGCTCCCGCTGCAGTCAAATATTCAAACCTAATATCAAATTCTCTAACTGATGATATAAATACAGCAGTGAAAACCATGTCCCCTTCTATAAGCCTATCATCTGCCCAATCTACATTGTTTTGGTCCACCCATCTATCAAATGTAAAATTATATCTATTGTTTGACCAATTTGCAGGATTAGCCGGTCTTGATACAACCAGCAGTCTGCTTGTGCCTAAATCAATATAAACTGTTTGTGTGAAAACTTGGCTGCCGTCTACATAAAAACTTATAACAGCCTCGTCTTGCGTAGGCATAATAGAAGAGAAATTAGCTTGGAATGTTAAATTTTGATTAACCGTATTAGGCCAAGATGGCATTAAACCATGACCTAAAAGATTCCAGCCGGTGAAAAATACTAATGCATCATTATACACAAGATGCGCCCTAGCAGCATTAAAGTTTAAAGATGATATCAATGTGCCGTATTCAACACCGTCAACAAAATAAATTACGCCGCCGTTAGTAAACTCTACTCTAAATGTTTGTACTTGTGAGCTAATATTGATTACTACATTATCACTTGGCATATCAAAACTAAGTTGATTGCCCGCTAATGAATAAGTCAATCCCATAGGCGATACTATGTCCGCTAAATACTCATGACCAGCTTGCAATGTGCCTAAAGTCACAATTATTTGTGTACCGGCTCTTTGCGCACCCGTCACATTTAATGTGCCGCCTATATCTCCGCCTATCGTAATATTAAATACTCTAACAAAATTAGCCTCAATAGTCACTGCTGTCACAGGCATAATAAATTCAAACTGATTTGTAGCACCGATTTGATTAATAGTTATACCATCAGCAATAAATCCATCAAACTCATACAAAGCACTTGCGTTAACAGTCAATGTAATAGTCGTCCCGGCAATTGCATTAGTATGGCTTGATAGCACGCTTCCGCCAGTACCAGGCATTACATTAATAGTAATCGTGCTTGCAACAGCTATAAATTCAGCATTGATTGTCACATTCCCGGCAGGCATAACAAAACTAAACTCATTTGCATTTGCAGTCACAACAACACTAACAGCCGTTGCTCCCGTCATTACGGTTACGCTTGTACGCTCAAATCCAGCATTGGCCGCAGCAACAAATGTCACAGTTGTTCCTATGCTCGCACTAGTCGCACTTAACGCAGTGATTGACCCGCCTGCACCCGCCAAAGCAGTAATATCAAATGGAATAGCATTGAAATTAGCCGTTATAACAACAGGCGCATCCGGCATCGTAAAACTAAATCCGGTTGTAGTGTTTCCGGTAAAAGCAACAGGGGTTAATCCAGCATATACTGTCACATTATTAAAATTAAACCCTGCATTAGTATTTACATTAAATGTAATAGTTTCACTCAAAATCGCACTTAATGCGCTTAAATTAACTACTGAACCTCCTGCTATAGGATTAGCATTTGTAGTGATAGCATGTTGATTAGGCGCAATAAATGTCACAGTGACTGCCACATCAGATGTCGGCATTGTAAAAGTCCTAGTAGACCCCGATCCGCCTGCTCCAGTGAAAGCAACAACAGGGGTTGATGTGATAGATAGCGTATGATTAACAGGTATCGTGCCCACAGTTAAGATAACAGGCTGCCCTGCCCTTTGTGTCGCACGATTTAATGTGCCATTAGGCGCATTAACCGTAATATTAAATACTCTAACAAAATTAACCGTGATAGTCACATTATTAGCAGGCATTACAAATCTAAATGTACCAACAGTAGGCTGCGTAATTGTCACACCGCCGGTTATGCTTAAAGCAGACAATCCGTCAAACTCATATAAAGCATTAGCTGCAACACTAAAGTATACTGCCGTACCAATACTAGCAGTTGTTATGCTGCCCGCAATATTAATGCTTCCGCCGCTAATAGGCGCTAACACTGTATTAATAGCGTATTGTATCAATCCAAAGTTTGCAGTTATCACTACATCATTAGCAGGCATATCAAATGAATATTGATTTGCTCCCACATTAGTAAACAAAATACCAGCTGCAGTAAATCCATTAAATTGAGACCCTAGCTCTGCATGCGCAGTCAACACAATTGTTGTGCCCATAGTTGCACTAGTCACATTAGGTGCTACAGCCACTGTACCGTTTCCAACAGTATTAACAGTAATATCAAATTGATCAGCCACAAAATTAGCCGTGATAGAAACATTGCTTGCAGGCATTACAAAGCTAAATTGATTTAAATTAGCTGTCGGCGTTATCACAACATCAGGACTGCTAACAAAACCAGTTGCAGGATTAAATGCATACCCGGCGTTTATAGTCAAATTCAAAAGTACTATTTGTCCAGCCGTTGCATTAGCTAAATTTGCACTAATTGTACCGCCGCTAGCCGGCGCAGCATTTGTACTAACATCAAAAATAATAGCCTCATAAACAGGAGTAATCGTTATATGCTGATTAGGCATAATAAATGTTCGGGTATAACCTGTTCCACTTAATGTCACATTGCCTGTATATCCTGTCAAATTAAAACCAGGTCTTGTATTAAAGGTTACAGTAACTAGCGTACCTGGCACAGCTATAGCCGGTGCAGCAGAACCATGCTCAGTTATATTAACAATAAAGAATACATCAAAATTTATTCCAATAACAACATCCTGCGTTGGCATGTCAAATGTAACTGTCCTTGTGTTGCCTGTCCCTGTGATTGTATGCGCAATAAAAGGTGTTATACTTATAGATGCAAACATTTGATTTATTGGAGGTGTAAACCCTAATATAATAGATACTGATTCACCTTGTCTTGCCTGACTGATGTTTGTTGTTCCGCCGATTATGCTAATATTATGATAAATATATTCAAACACCGCTGTGATTGATATATCTGATGCAGGCATAACAAATGTACGATTATTTCCGCTGCCGGAAAATACCACTGAAGGTGTTGAAATAAACCCAACAAGTCTTTGATTTAATGGCGGAAAAGTATTAACAGTAATAGTAGTACCCACCAAAGCCTGCGTTAGGTTTCCTTCTATTGACATATTAGACCCGATAGTAATTTCAAAAGGACTAGCCAGCGGGTCAGTAAATCTAGCATAAAAACTTAAATTTCTATAAACTAGCATATCCGGAGATGCCGGCATTCTATCGCCGTTTAAAAGCATTAATTCCCAAGTAACAGTATGCCCTGCTAAATATGGCATTGTCGTAGGAAACACAACAACAGAACCGTCTAAAACATTATATTGTCTTTCAAATAATACTCCGTCTTCTACATAAAACGATACGCTAAACCTGTCAATTCCTTCAAAGTCAGACTCATAAATAGGCCTAAATATATAATTCCCATACACTCTTCTGCCTTGTGCAATTTGCACAAAAGATGACCCGTTTTGGATTTCCCATCTTATAAAAGTATAACCAGTATAAAAAGGTGCGCTTGGCAATATCTCAGAAATAAGCGTGCCCTCTAATACAGTCTGCGTAAAACTAACAGCGCCGATTCTGCTTTGAATTGTTACTTCAAAATAAACATTAGGCGTTTGACTAGGTCTAAAATCCGCCGTAAATACATGATTAGCGTTTACTACCATTCCGGCAGAATACCCTTCCCAGCCCATAAACTCATGCCCGGGTCTAACAGGCGGCGTCACAGGAAATAAACTAGAAACAAGCGTGCCTCTTAGTACATTATTAATAACTAAATTAGGCTGCCCAAATCTTTCAAATGTCACCGTGAATGTATCCACAGGCGGCTCACTTAACGCAAATACAGCAACAAATGTGTGGTCTGATGTCACCACAAATGGATTGCCGAAAAATCCGTCCCATCTTATAAATGTAAAACCAGCTCTTATTGGTGCACTCGGTGCATAGCTCATAGCCAATTCATGACCAAACCTATAGCTTGCCGCTGCCCTAACTTCATCACCGTTATGGTCAATAAACCTAACAGCAAAATACCTAGGACTAGACACAAACCTTGCCGTTAAATCAATGTTCCCGTTAATAACACTATTAAAGTTAAATGTACCGCCGTTAAGCGTCCACCCGTCAAACTGATATGTATTTAGATTAGACGCAAGCCTGATTGGGTCAACAGGTATATTCCCCGCACTTATCAACATGCCGTCTAACACACTTATAACAGCTATTACCCTATCACCATCCAAAAACCTAACTGTCCACTCGTCCAAATCCGCCAAATCATCCTCGTGTATATAAACTGCCCTTAGCTGCAAATTTCTATTCACAACCATACCCCTTGGCACAGGCAGCCAATTTCCCCCCTCCAAAAATTCCCAGCCTAAAAATACATACTCAAGCCTAGCATTAGGGTCAAACAACCCACCCTCTAAAGCCCATGATACATAACTTCCGCTAGGTACGCTCGTTGCAAAATTCGACCACCCGTCAAAGCGGTAAAACTCAAAATTAACGCTAAACATCTCAACCGGCTCTGCCGCAAACACAGCATAAAATACATGATGCCCGCTTATAACATCACCAAACTCCAATCCGCTCCATCTAACAAATCTATACCCCGCTCTCAATGGCCCGTGCACTGGTCCGTCAAAAGCTATGTCACTCTGACCAAAAATAGGCGGCTGCGGTACTTGTGCTAAAAATGCTCCCGGCTGTATCATCCCGCCTTGCGCTACCACTACCTCAAACACCCCGCCATAATTCTCATTGAAAAATCTAAAAGTTATACTTACTTCTCCCAATCCGCCGCTGACAGACGCAGCACTTACCGCTGTCACTCCCATCTCATATGCAGGGCTTGGGGGATTTTCATCCCCCATTGCCTCGCAATCCTCGCCCACATCATAACCGTCAGATGCTATGCTAGCTTCACTAGCAATCGCTCTGCCTCTCATCATATCTTCTTCTATTACATAATCCCATCCTTCCAACGCAAACATTCCCATCATACTTATTTCACTAAAATCCACAAACTCTAACTCACTCTCGCACACCACGTCCGCCGCTGCTAATGCCATAAATCCGCCGGCCATAAAATTAGCCGTCAATGTAACATTACCCGCAACTAACCTGCTAAACGGTCCGCCCCAGCCTAAAAATCCTTCAGGTACATACTGGCCTCTGTTTCCAAACCCAGGCAAGCCTGCCATCAAAAAACTCATAGTCTGTCCCGCATACGCTTGCCTGACATGCGGCACTCCGCCGATCATAAACGTAATTGTATGCAATGTCGGATTAGCCGCAAACACCGGCACAAAATTCTGACGCCCGATTATCTCTGTGTGCGCTTCTAGTCCTTCCCATCTGATAAACGTTTGTCCTGCTCTAGTCGGGTTTCCACCAGGCGCCGTCGGCAAATGCCTTGCCGCATCCATCGTCATAAACTCAGATACAAACCTTCTGTTCTCCGGCGTAGACGCAAACGGCATTGCTATCGTTATTGGCGACCCCACTCCCGTATCACTAAACGTAATCTCGCTTTGCAGCGCCCAGTCCGCATACAATACCGTATCCTCTAACCCGCTCACCCATGTGTTGCCCGTCACCACCACCGGCTGTGAATTTATTAACTCTTCTCTTGCCGCTTGACCCGCTGCATTTATATACAGCGTTCCAGTTCCGCCTCTGCCCGTCCTAAACCCTCTAAAACTGTACACTCTTGTCCCCATTGCTCCTTGTGCCACTCTTATCGGCGTAGCTATCGCCGCATCATTTGTCTGGTGGTCAAATCTAGTCCTTATCCTGTCCACTCTTGCCGCTCCGTCTCTAAACCTCCCGCCTTGCAAGTCCAGATCTATATTTATCTCTCTTGCCTCAAATAATGGATATAGGTTTATCACCGCTCCATCGTATTGTCCTAGCCCTCTTACACTTTCTCCCACTCTATGGGCTATATGAGCACTTTGCGCAGATCCGTTAAACGGGGCTCCGCCCCATCCTATAAACCTCCATCCGAATAACTCAGTTTCTAGAGTGGGTATAATAAAATTTTGATTCGCTAATAACTCAACATGAAATTCCTCAGCTTCTGCTACGAATTCGTCGTGAAACGACGCAAATGCAGGCGCCGCCATGTTGAATTGAATTGTGTA
>WRAF01000028.1 GCA_009780325.1 Bacillota bacterium
CAGCTTTTTTTATTCAAAAATTTTATTCTTTTTTTTGTTAATACTGCTAGTATTAACTGCAAAAACAATAAAATTTTGCTTTAAAAAAATCCATGCTTTATCTGACCATGTAGGTTACTGAACTGGTCTAATAATTTAACTTGCAGTCACAATTATAACTCACTGTATATGCTCTGCACATTGTGCATTATATATTGTCACCCCAACACAGTCTACCCCTGTATGATACGCTAAAAAGTTTTCATTGTCAAACTTTAATATCACCATATCTGCCTTTTTCCCTGCTTCTATGCTTCCTGTTTCATTTCCTAATCCCATTGCACATGCTCCGTTGAGAGTAAGAGCACTAATTACTTCATTAATACTCATATTCATCTTTAGCACACTTAATGCTATAAGCAGCGGGATAGAAAAGCTGAAACAGCTGCCTGGATTAAAATCCGTAGCTAGTGCCACCGCCGCCCCGCTGTCTATCAGTTTTCTTGCAGGCGCAAATGGTTCTCTTAAACAAAATGCAGTTAAAGGCAGCATCGTCGCAATAGTATCACTATCAGCCAAATCCTTTATGCCTTTATCACTAACATGCAACAAATGATCAGCAGATACACATCCCATTTTGACGCCGAGTTCTGCCCCGCCAAGGCTCACAATCTCATCCGCATGAATCTTTAACCCAAATCCCATATCCTTTGCCGCACTCAAAAGTCTCTCACTTTCAGCAACACTAAATACCCCTTGCTCACAAAAAATGTCTACATACTCAGCTAAATCTTGCTCTTTAACAAGCGGCAGCACCTCTTTAATTATATACTCAATATACTCTAGCCCTCCGCCCTCTTTACCCTTGTATTCTTTAGGAATAGAATGCGCCCCCATAAAGGTTGCCATTATATTTATCCTATTCTCATCCTTTAATTTTTTAATCACTCTCAACTGCTTTAACTCGGTGTCCTTATCTAGCCCATAACCGCTTTTAATTTCAACTGAAGCAACACCTAATTTCAACAATTCATCAATGCGCTTATTTGCTGCTTTTAATAATTCATGCTCACTAGCCGCTTTGGTTAATTCAACACTTTTTGCTATGCCGCCGCCCGCTTTCATTATCTCCATATAAGACACACCTGCCGCCCTTTTTAAAAACTCATCATCACGATACCCCCCAAATACTAAGTGAGTATGGCTATCGCAAAAAGCTGGCAATACCGCATTATTTTTGCAGTCCAGTATTTTAGCATTGTTTTTTTTAATATCATCTTGTAAGAATCTATTTTTCTCAAACTCTTGCCTAGTCCCCACAAAAGCAATCAAACCATCCTTACAAACAACTACGGCATCTAAAATTACTTTTAAGTCATTCATCGCCTTTTTACCCTTTAATGGTTTATTGCCTAAGGGCGTAACCAGGCGGGATATATTTTTAAGAATTAACACATTATTTTAAGTATAGATTATACTTATCCTCCTTATTCCATAATTTTATACTCTAATACCTGATCAATAGAAAAATTTTCGATCTGCAAATAATACTCTGCACAATCAACTAACGCCTGCATCGGTATCAATCCAATCAACTCACTGCCAACAACATTTACTCCATATCGCCTTGCCTCTATCTTAATTAATTCCACTACTGAATAAACGCTTGTTTTTGTATAATCCGTCAAATTCATTGATATTTGAGTAATCTTTCTTTCTTCTAAAGCAACACCCATCGCCTTGCAATATCTAAGTCCGCCGCCCAAAAAGCGTATTTTTTTGCCTATAGCTGTTGCAATATCCAAATTATCTGTGTCAATATTGACATTAAATGCAACTAGCGGCGCACGATAGCTCACCCCTGTGACACCTGCAGTTTTATGCGGAGCATCTTTGGGCCCAAAATCAGCATGCCATTCTTTTGCTTTCATTTTTTCAGCCATTCCTTCAAACTGACCACGCCTTACATCTGCAAGATTTTCTCGATGAGCAGCACTAGCTGTTTTTTCATATAAAAATACAGGGATGCCTAATTTGCCAATGGCTTCGCCCGCTTCTTTTGCTAATTTAATCATCTCTTCATCACTCATATTCTTAATAGCAATAAACGGCACTACATCTGTTGCCCCCATGCGTGGGTGCTGCCCTTCATGCTTTGTTAAGTCAATCAATTTTGACGCTGTTTCAACTGCTTTTATGACAGCTTTTTTAACCGCTTCAGGGTCGCCTGCGATAGTCACAACTGTCCTATTGTGGTCTTTATCTGATGAATAATCTAACAGCTTAACGCCTTCAACACCTCTAAAGTTGTCTACGATTTTCTCAACTTTTTTTAGGTCTATCCCCTCAGAAAAATTAGGGACACATTGCACAATTTTGTTCATTTTATTTGACTCCTTTTTAGAAAATTTTTTAATTAATACCCGTCTGTCCATGCATCTAGCCATTTTGTATAAACCTCTCTATAATCAATTTCGCCTCTTATAAACTCAATTTCAATAACTCTCGTATCCTCACATTCAAGCAATAAATCTATTGCCTCACTAGAAATTTCTGCCCCTCTTGGATTTGTGCCTTCTTTTGGAAGTTTTATATACCTATCACGACCAATACAATTTAATACTTTTTGTTGAGATTCAAGTGAAAATAAACACAATTTACCAATGCCGCCCCATGTAATTTGTACTAACAAAAAATCACATTTAGGCATATAATTATTTTTAAACTCCATTGCTTTTTTAGCATCAACAGTCCAAACTAATTTGATTCCACCTCTTAATCTAGAAGTCTTTGTAGAAATTGTTTTAATTGAAAGCGGCTCACCTTTAACAAAAACATCCACTTGTGGCACAACATCATCACAAACAACCTTTATATTCTTAAAATTGTGCTTTTGAGTTAATACAGCCTTTTCATTAATATCGTTAGCTAAAATAATCTCAAAAGGATTTTTATCATAATATCTGCCTAAATAAGAAAAACCACCGACTAAACCTAGGTCTAATCCACCACATCCTGAAAATAATGATATGACTTTGTATTTTTCCATAAAAACTATATTAATAAAATGATTTATTTTATCTTAATCCCTACCTCATCTAATTGCTTTTGATTAACCGCATTAGGTGCGCCCATCAATAAATCTTGTGCAGATTTATTCATAGGGAAAGCTATTACTTCTCTGATATTTGGTTCATCTAAAAGCAGCATCACCATCCTGTCTAAACCTGGAGCTATGCCCGCATGCGGCGGCGCACCAAACTTAAAAGCATTAAATAATGCACTAAATTTTTCTTCAATCACCGATTTATCATATCCTGCTATCTTAAAGGCTTTAACCATAGTATCAGGGCAATAGTTTCGCACAGCACCGCTTGACAGCTCTATACCATTACACACCAAATCATATTGATACGCTAAAATATCTAGGGGGTCTTTTTTTGTTAGCACGCTTTTTCCGCCCTGCGGCATAGAAAACGGATTGTGAGAGAAAGTCACTTTTCCATCATCATCCAACTCATACATAGGATAGTCCACCACCCAGCAAAAATTAAAAGAGTTTTTATCTATCAAATCCAGCTTTTCACCCAATAAATTTCTTATAAAACCAGCCTGCTTTAATGCCATTTCATTTTTTTCATGTGCCACTATCGCCATAAAACTATTAGCTTTAAGTTTTAATTTGTCCGCTATG
Organism: Bacillota bacterium; assembly: GCA_009780325.1. Lineage (GTDB taxonomy): Bacteria > Bacillota > Clostridia > Christensenellales > Pumilibacteraceae > WRAF01. The sequence goes on from WRAF01000028.1 coordinate 3,674, forward strand.
CTATCCTTAATATCAACTAAAAACTTAGCCACCCCTCCCACAAAATCCGCATTAGCATCCATCCTCACCCAATAAATCCCTTCAATCTCATTGCCCTTTGCTGTCTCAATTATATCTTTATCAATAAAACTCCTTGGTTTATCAAAATTATCTGCTATAACAACTTTAACACCTTTGTTTTCAAACATAGGCACCTTATCGCCCAATAATTCTTTAGCATCAATTATCCTTAACGGATTTCTAAAATCGGGTTTATCTGACCCAAATTCATTTAAAGAATCTTTATAAGAAATTCTCCTAAACGGCGGTTTATCAACTTTCTTTTTGGTAAACTCTTCAAACAATTGAGGAATAACACTTTCTACCAACTCAAAAACATCTTCTTGAGAAGCAAACGCCATTTCTAAATCTAACTGATAAAACTCACCAGGAGAGCGGTCTGCCCTAGCATCCTCATCTCTAAAACACGGCGCTATTTGAAAATATTTATCAAAACCACCTGCCATTAAAAGTTGTTTAAATTGCTGAGGTGCTTGAGGCAAAGCATAAAATTGCCCATGATGAAGCCGTGACGGCACAATAAAATCCCTAGCTCCTTCTGGCGAAGATGATGTCAAAATAGGAGTAGTAATTTCTAAAAAACCTTTATCTATCATGCGTTTCCGTAAACTAGAAACAATTTTAGACCGCAACACAAGCTTGTCTTTAACTTTTTGGTTTCTCATATCCAAAAAACGATATTTTAATCTAGTATCCTCACGCATAGTAAGCGACAAATCAATTTCAAAAGGCAAAACCTCACTGCATGCCCCCAATATCTCTATTTTGGTCGGTTCAATTTCAATGAGTCCTGTTGGGATATTTGGATTGGGAGAAGATCTTTCTATCACTTTACCCACAACAGATAAAGTAGACTCTCTTGAAAATTCTCTCACTTTTTGCATTTGTTTTTCATCGGATACCATCACTTGCGTAATACCATAAAAATCTCTAAGCACAAAAAACACAACAGACCCTAAGTCTCTTATGCTATGCAAAAAGCCACAAAGCGTGACTTTTTTACCTTTATCATCTATTGTTAACTGCCCGCAAGTATGCGTCCTAAGTGAAGTTTTATTCATTATATAAAAATCCTTATTTTAAATTAAATAGTTCTCTCTCTTAAATTATAAAAATCTGTCCAATCAATTGCAACCGCTCCAAAATCAATAGTTATACTTGATGTAGTCCTTGCCGAAACAATCCTCCCTACTCTAGCCACAGTGTTTTGTCCAACCTCAACCAATCTACCGTCATTATCAAATACAAAGATTATGCTGCCTGTAGTTGTAATCATAAATCCATCTAACTCCATATCAAACTCTACACCAAACCTAATCACATATCCGTTTGCATAACTCCTTGCCCAAGCAAACTCAATTCCATCCAATATATTTATTTCGCTATCTATAGTGCCAAGTTCTAACAAAATTTCAGCAGCATCACTAGACATCAAAGTAAACGGAGCAATTGACTCAAAAGCCACCCAAGCCTGAACATAAGCCATTCTGTCAAGCATACCTAGCGGCTCTATGTTTTCACCGATTCTGTTTAATTGCATAAACTCTTCTATATGATTTTCACTCTCATTTATATCAATAAAACCAGTTGCATAATAAAATATCCCATCATAAAAATATAAGCCGTTTTGTACAGTCATATCAAATCCCATCATACTCATTTGAGTCACATGTCTATGGTACAAATCATTGCCGTCAAATTTTGTTGTCACACCCATTTGAGTTCTGCCAGCTATGCCTTGGTTAACAGTAGTATTTGACTCAACGCTAAATGGTCCTAAATTAAACATATCATTTGGTGAATTAAGCGCATCATGCCAGTCATCAAGCAAGGTATTTGCTGCCTCTTCACCCATATTTGCATTAAACGCCCCTAAATTGTGCCCAATATTAACACCGCCATAAATATCTTCTAGCGGTGTATTGCTATCGTCACATGCTAGAGACACAAAGCCAATAGACAACACCATGCTTAAAGTCAACACTAGACTAACAAACTTCTTTTTCATAAATATTCCTCCTTGTTTATGTAAAAGCCTAAATTGTTAGGCTGTTTAATCGCTTATTAAAACCTAACTCCTTTCATTATCCATTGCATCCATAACTGCTGTAATATTACCTTGAGAAGAATACCAACGCCCGCTCTCGCCTCTGTTAAAATGCAGCGTAACCTCTCTAGTCACCCTCACATACTCACCTCTTGAATTGTTGTATCTAAAACTAAATGCCACTCTGCCCGTAGTAGCGGTATCAACTGCAGCAACTGTCCTGCCGGTGAAACTTGAAAAATTGATTGAAGAAAACTCTCTGTTTCTAGCAGTGAATTCTCTATGCTGATCAGGGCGAGTGTTTCTGTCAGGAGCAGCCGTTTGCTCTTCCCAATTTTCAATAAATGTTTCTCTTGGTTCGCCTGCAAGTCCAAAAACATTTGCAAGCCTGTTTGCGTTTTGACTTGAAATAGCATTTAAAAAGTTTCTTGCCGCCCTCTCTGGATCATTTGCCCCGCCGCCGCAAGCACTTAACATAAAACTGCTAGCCAATAATACGGCTATAATAAGAGTGACACTAAATATCTTGGTTGTTTTTTTCATAGTATATCTATCTCCAAAATTAACTTATGTGATTTTATCATTTTTAAAACTGTTTGTCAACAAAAACACCGCCATTAATAATTTCCCTTTTAAAAACACACACTATTTATTATGAAAAAACTATATAAGCCATCAACATACCAAATTCTGTGCTTTGCTCTTGTTGCAATCTTAGGGCTATCATTTTGTTTATTAAATCTAATGTCAAACAATCAAAACTCATGCGTATATTCTGCTAAAGCTAAGCAAGAAAATCACACAGATAAAATAGCCCTCCCCATAATTATGTATCACTCTACTTATCACAAAAACACAGGCAAATATGTGCTGCACCCAGACCAACTTGAAAAAGATTTTATTTATATTAAGCAAAACGGATATACTGCGATTAATACAAATGACTTATTGAATTTTGTACATAGCAACGTTCCGTTGCCCGATAAACCCATCATGCTTACATTTGATGACGGTGCAAAAACTAATTATTTATATGCTTATCCATTATTAAAAAAATATAATTTAAAAGCAGTTTTTGCTGTTGTAGGAAAATGGGCTGATGATGAAGAGCTTGCTAAGGGAAGTTCACTTAGCTATCAAATGATAAAAGAAATGCATGAAAGCGGCTTAGTAGAAATCCAAAGCCATAGTTATGATATGCATAAATCCAAAGGACGAGTAGGAATGAGCAAAAATAAGAACGAAAGCGACGATGAATACAGGGCAGCTTTAAAAGCAGATTTAGAAATGGTTAAGAACAATTTATACAATAAGTTGGGAATAAAAGTGACAGCAGTTGCCTATCCGTTTGGAGCATTTTGCGCTTTATCCAATGAAATTTTAAGAGAGCTTGGATATAAAGCGGCATTTATTTGCACAGAAAAGGTTAATTATATTGATAAAAATAGTGATTTATTTTTATTAGGGCGATACAATAGACCAAACGGAATATCAAGTGAAAGCTTTTTTAATAAGCTAAAATAAAAAAGCCGCCTAAAGGCGGTTCGGGCGGCTTGCAGTGCCGCCCCTTTTTTGAGTTCGCTTATACATTCTCGCAGACAATTTTTCCTATACTATAAAAAAGGTGAGCTTTAGCCCACGTCCTTAGCCAAGGTCTGGTTTTTTTGGCTTCTGATGCAATCTTATAATGGCGATATTTCATAGGGCAGAAAAAAATGACAAAGCTATTAATTTTAGCTTTGTCATTTTTTTAATTAAACATCTTTTTTCAATTGCAAATAACTATTGTCCCGCAAATGATATCACTATATGAGCACGATAAAATATTATCCTCGCCCTTTAATCGCATAGTGAAAACCGACGGAAAAGTATCAAGAACCTCTCCTGTATGATTAACAAATTTTTTTCTGCCCTTATTTATTTTTATGTCAATTAGCCTTCCCTTTAATGCCACAACATTATCTTTGACCTCTTTTAAAGTCATGGTTTTTTTGCGCATAAATTTTCCTCCTGTTTTTAAAAATGTACCAAGCGGCACTAGATGTCCTGCTAAAAAATATTTATGACCTTGCACCTTTAAGGACTTAACCCAGCCATACATTTAGTTAGATGCCTCTTTTAAAACTAGCTTATTTTTTTGCACTTAGATAGCTTTAACTTAATACTACAAATAATAATTGTTGCCAATTTAATTTTTTGCATACTCATTAAACAAAAATTCTTGTCATATTTAGGTCTACTTGTCTATAAAATATTATAAACAAATTTCTTATGAAACTCTAGGAGGCACTAAATGACTAACGAACCAATTTTCAATGTGGCAACCACCGACCACAAACAAAGGCTTTGCTCATCTCAAGCGGCTATTGAGACAAGGCTTTTACCGCCTGCGGGCATTGCTATAGCAAAGGTTTTATCCTTTTCAGCTGAAGCAAACCTAAACTTAACTGATATTTTGACAGGCGAAGCCCGCTTTAGTGGAAAAATTCACTTTAGGGTGCTATTTTTAGATACCGGAGGATTAAGCCACAGTTTAGAAACCATCACCGAATTCAGCGACAAAATCTCATCAGATGCAATTATTTCTGGGGCAAAGCCAAATATTCATTCAAAAATATTAGATACAGAAATAATAAGCGTCTCGCATGATGAAATTAAAATGGCGGCGGTTTTAGAAGTTGATTTGTTTGATAACATAGGCTCTAGAATAAAATATTTAAGCGGTGTAGGTGAAGATATTTTTATCAGAGAAGAAAGTGCCTCTGTTTTTAAATTAGCAGCATCAGCAAATGAAACGATTAATTTATCAAATGAGGTTAAAGTCGAAGGCAGCCGCATTTTGCAAGCAGAATCTAAAATTTTTATTTTAAAAACTTTAGCAGGAGAAGAAAATATATCTGTTGAAGGTGAGATTATCTCAAATATTTTAATTGAACAAGATAATGATATTATTCCGCACAGGGCAGTCACTAGTTTTTCTCATGAATTAAGCGCAGCAGGCTGTATATTAAACAGTTTTAGCAATGCTTATGCAAAAATAAACAAAGCAGAAACAGTTCTTTTAACTGACGGAGAAGATAGTGCAATTAGCTTAGAATTTGATTTAGAATTAAGCGCTAATAGCTATATAGAAGAAGAAATTAAACTAGCAACCGACGCTTTTTCAATACTTAATGAACTACGCATAAACACCAATACTATTGATGTAACAAAAACAAAAAATATGCGCTCTTTATTTGAAAGGATAGAAGGGTCTGTGACTCTAAGCAATGAGATGCCTCTTGCAGAAAGAATTGTTGCCATTGCCTCTGATAGACTTAATTTGACTAATACATACATCTTAGATGAAAAATTAATAATAGAAGGCACAGTGACAGCGTCTATTATTTATTATTCAGCAGAGACAGAAGGCAAAAATACTATTGCAATAGAACTTCCGTTTTCTATCAGCACTATGGAGCATATTAATGGAGAAATAGCATTTAGCTGCGGTGATACTCATGAGATTAGCGCAAAATTAAGACGAGGCAATGAAATTGATATAAGAGCAGAGATTTGTGTTAATGTTATTAATAATGAAGTTGCTAAGATAAGAGTAATAAGCGAATTAGAAATAGGTGATCAAGCGCTTATTCCGCAAGCGGCAATATCATTGCACATTGCAAGAAAAGATGAATCGCTTTGGGATATAGCAAAAGCAATGAGAACTACGCCTGAATTAATTTTATTGCAAAATCCAGGATTAGAATTGCCATTAAACGGCGGCGAGAGAGTGATGATTTATAGACATTTAAAAAGATAAGAACAAAAGTGCCCTTCGGGCACGTAAGCCCGTGCTATGGGGTCTTCGTGGGCTTGCGCCTTGCGGCCTACTGGGCGCCCTGCATAGGCGCCCTTTTTGTTGATGCTAGCAGCTTTCTTTCAGACGATAATTCATATAGCATAAAAAAAGGGGCTTAAAGCCCCGACCCGCCCCTGCATAGGGCGGGTTTTTTTGAGTTCGAGTACTCTTAAACGCAGTCAATAATTCTTATGCTATAAATCCACCAAAAAACAAGCACTGTAAATTTATAGCGCTTGTTTTTTAATTTATGATAATTGCAATAACAATAGCGCACTTGATAATTTAAAGTTTATGTAGTATACTTTTTTTAACCATGTTTAATAATTGTCAAACGATAAACATGGCATTTATCAGAATTTTCAGTCAATGCAATATCTGCCGCCGAAAAATTGCATCCGTCAATTTCTGCTATTATGGCATCTTTAAAATCTTGCTCATTTTTTAAGTGCAATAGCAGCATATTGCGGATTTGTTTTGTTTTTTTCATTGGGTGTCCTCCTAAAAATATTATCAACGCTTAATTTGTTGATAATAATATTATACAACAGCCAAGTTTGTACTGTAAAGCACAACAACGAGATTGGCTGTAGTATATATTGTAGGAGAATGTCAAACTTATGGATATAATATCAAAATTTGGCGAAAGACTAGGTGATTTCTTATTTGAGAATGAATGGACAGCAGAAGATTTGAGCAAGAAAATTGGAAGCAGTAAAACACGTGTATACGAATGGCTGTCGGGTAAATCTAAAAATACACCAACACTAACCAATCTATTAAAATTAGCAAACTTATTTAATTGTTCTTTAGGTTATTTAATTGGCATTGAGGATAATAATATAGAACCAAGCAAGAGAGTGCGTCCGGCATTTTCATGTTGGTTTCGCTTTGTAGTAAAAGAAAAAGGATTTACTTTGTATAGTTTAGGAAAAAAGACAAATATAACTACAAATCATTTTTATAAATGGATAAACGGTCAAAGAGAACCCAGCCTTGATAGTTTATTAAGAATCTCCGAAGCGCTTGACTGCTCATTAGATTATCTTGTGGGACGTGAATAATATAAGATTAGTTTATAAAGAAGAGATTCTTGACAGAATGACAATATTAGATTTAAGCAGAACAGTTATTGCTTTTAACAGTACAATCTTAAATTTTTGTCATGCTGCAAAGCATCTCATTCTTTCATATTTGAAACTTAATGAGCAAAAAACACCACCCCTAAAATAATTTGACATGCAAATAAATTTTTGATATAGTTATTTAATGGACTGCAAAAAAGAAAAAATTAAGGATTTTTTTATCAAGTGCTTTTATTCTATCATTCACGCAGAAGAAAAAGTTTTAGAATCTGTTTCTAGCGGAAAGCTAACCACAAATGAAGTGCATTTAATTTCTGCTGTGTTTAGAGCAAAAGCTGTCGGCAAAAATACTTTTTCTATCATTGCTAAAATGCTTGATGTCACACTAGGCACACTTACGACCTCATTTAATCGGCTTGCTAAAAAGGGCTATTTAAAAAAAGTTCCGCATGAAATTGACAAAAGAAAGTTTTATATTGAACCTAGTGATCTAGCGATAGCTATACATAATGAACATGTTGCCTTTCATGACAAAATGTTTAGCGGAATTATAAACTCAATATCAGAAGATCAACTTGAAATAGTTATAGACTCACTTGAAAAACTAAATAAATTTTTTATGCAGTTGAAATAATATAGGCTTGTTGCAAAACCTCCGATCAATCCAATTTTGTCATTCTTGAGGGAGCAATAGTCTCATCCTTCACAAAACAAAGGACACCCCTTATGAAAAAAATCAATACATTATCATTAATAATTTTCTTAACCCTAATCGCTATATTTATTGGTGCTGGGTTTTCTGGTATCACAATAGGATATACTTTAGCCAACACTATCTCCCCTGCTCCATTAAATTCACCATCTTGGCATAGAGGACAAGGTACACAAAGCAATCCTTATGAAATATCTAGTGCAGTTGAACTAAGAGACTTTGCTAATCTAGTCAATAGCGGCACTGATTTTGAAGGAAATTATATCTTATTAACTGATAATATAAATCTAGGCGGCATTATTCAACATATCCCCATAGGCATAGGAGCATATCCCTTTAGCGGAAACTTTGACGGTGGCAATCATATGATTTCAGGATTATTTTTCTCTCAACCTGACCAAAACGGAGTGGGACTTTTTGGAGTAATGGGTGCCAATTCTAGCATAAGAAATATTGCAGTTGAAGGTATAATTACAGCAGGTAATAATGTAGGCGGCATTGTGGGCTCTATGCTTGTTGGACAAATAGAAAATTCTTTTTTTAACGGCACTATAAACGGCGGTACAAATGTTGGCGGCATAGCTGGCAATATCAGCCAAACAACTATTATTAATACTTATACAAAAGGGCAAATTACAGCACAAAATGCTGTAGGCGGCATTGTAGGCACTACGGATACATTATCTAATATTAGAAACAATTTTTCAACTATGCGTGTACAAGGCACAAATTTTGTGGGCGGTATAGCGGGTGATTTAAATGGACATGCCCGAGGAAACGCTGCATTAAATTCTCATATTATTCCTGGTGACGCTTCTTATAGAGTTGCAAACGGATCACCTGCTACTTTAACAAATAATTTTGCGTTTGACAATATTTTAAATTTCAATATAAGCGGAGTGTGGAACTCTAACTGGCCAAATGTTGCTGCCAACGGAACAACTGTTTCTAATGAAGTAATTTTATCCACTAATTTTTGGCAAAATAATCACCTAGGGTTTGCTTGGGGAAACTATGTCTTTAATGATGGAGTTTGGTATTTTTATAACAATCGATTGCCAAGGCTGGCTAGCTTTATGACTAATGCTCAAATTAACCAATCAGGACAAGTGGACCACATCAAGCCCAGTATAAGCAGTGCTAATATTGCAAAAATAATCAATCCTAATTGTGAATATGAAAGCAATGAATTTGAATTTAACAGAAACGGTCATATAATAAGTGCTGACCATATTCTTATAAAAATAACGGCTGATGATTATCCCTTGGTGCTTGGTATTGATTTTTATATTTGTAATGAGTTTGATAACGGAGTCAATAGACTCAATGTAACAAATCAATATATTTATATAAGAATACGTGGAATGGGAGAATTTGGCGGATATGTTGATTTACCTTATATTATTATACCTAGATTATTAAATGATGACAATTTAGTGCTTGACCAAAATCAATTTACTTTTAGAGAAACTCCACATACACCTGAATTTTCTATTAAGTATGATAATTTTATTGGACTAGCTGCTGGTGGAAATATGGATATAATTCATTCAAGCGGAACCAGCGTAGGACATCATTATGTTGAAGTAGTTTTTTCAGGAAATTATGAAGGTACAGCAAGACAGCGTTTTTATATTAATAGGATTGTAGGCGGAGGCGGCTCTCTTGCCATAACTGATTGGGAATTTGGTCAATTTGATGCATATATAAACCGTCCTAGGCTAGTTGGTTTTAGCGGAATAAATTTAGAAAGTTTAAACTATGGCAACCCAATTTTTTTTGCAAACAACGCACCTTGGACAGACAATATTCCAATTAATGCAGGACGCCATATTTTAAGAGCAGATTTTGAACAAACCACTAATTTTGAGGCATTTAGCTTAAGCATTTATTTTTATATTACACCCGCTCAAAGAGGTATAGCTGCTGCTCCTATTGTTGCAGAAAGGACAGCACGAACAATTTTATTAGAAGAACAAGGTCAAGTAGGAGCAGTTGAATTTGCTATAAGAGAAGCAGGAAGTGATAATGAACTTGTTTGGCAAACTGCACGCATGTTTTATGATTTAGAGCCTAATACTGAATATGAAATTTTTGCTAGATATGCAGCACAAGACACAAATCATATTGCAGGTGAAAAAAGCGAATCTTTATTAGCCTCTACAAGTCATATCCAATTATCACCTATAGCTGTCGCAGGAATAATAGGCGGAAGCGCCGCAGCCGTAGGAGCTTGTGTCTTTGCAGGATTTTATTTTGTCGCAAAGAAAAAGAAAAAATAAAGAATATATACCTTTAGGACAAAGCCCCAAACTCTTGCACCTATAAGGCACATTCCGCTAGCTATGCTTCGGGGTATTAATCTATTGTCGGCGGAAGCTCAATTCTTCTTTGCAAGAAATTTGCTTCTTGGATAATATTGCAATTAATTTAAAAAGAGTACTTAATTAAGTACTCTTTTTTTATGCTTTAAGTCTATTATTACAAAAACTTATAATAAGATAAGATGACTTAGAACATGTTTTTTAACGAAAGAAATCCTTTTAAAACGCTTCAGCCCGCAAATATACTTTAGGAGTGTATACATGATATGATACCTGTTTTTAAAGAAGAGATTCTTACAGAATGAATTTAGATTTTAATCGGAGCAATTTTTATATTAGACCTGTCTTGAAAATAAATTGGGTATATAGTAAGCATATTTTTGATTGCCGTGCCAAGAAGTATTCGTGGCAATGCACTTCTCGTGCCAGGATAAAAATGAACACTTGAGAGAGGCTATACTAGCAGTATTGACGACCGAATGCGGAGTTTTTGAACAACATAGATTCCACTAGACTTTCCTATTTTATTTTCAAGACCAGGGCTATTTAATGAAATGTTTAAAATTTTGTCATTCTGTAAGAATCTCTTCTTTACTCTTTATTCCGCTATACATATATACTC
>WRAF01000029.1 GCA_009780325.1 Bacillota bacterium
ACAGTCCACAGCCCCTTACGATACTGCTTCTGCCCGTATACATTGCTCCTCTACCAATACTATTACTAGTATTCTCTAACTTCGGTGTATGGTTTTAGCCCCGATCATCTTCGGCGCATCATCACTCGACCAGTGAGCTATTACGCACTCTTTGAATGAATGGCTGCTTCTAAGCCAACATCCTGGTTGTCTGTGCAATGACACATCCTTTACCACTTAACCATAACTTGGGGACCTTAGTTGAGAGTCTGGGCTGTTGCCCTTTTGACAATGAAACTTATCTCACACTGTCTGACTGCCAATTATATATATCCGACATTCGGAGTTTGTTAAGGTTCGGTAACCCGTGAAGGCCCCTAGCCCATACAGTGCTCTACCATCGGTATACTGTACATTGACGCTAGCCCTAAAGCTATTTCGAGGAGAACCAGCTATATCCTGATTCGTTTGGAATTTCTCCGCTAACCACAAGTCATCGCCCACCATTTCAACGGGGGTGCGTTCGGTCCTCCACAGAATTTTACTTCTGCTTCAACCTGCTCATGGCTAGGTCATCAGGTTTCGGGTCTACAACATGCAACTAAAACGCGCTATTAACACTCGCTTTCGCTACGGCTCCGAGACTTTATCTCTTAACCTCGCTACACATCATAACTCGCCGGCCCATTCTACAAAAGGTACGAAATCACACTTGCCTTGCGGCGTAGTGCTCTCTCTGCTTGTAAGCATACGATTTCAGGTTCTATTTCACTCCCCTCCCGGGGTACTTTTCACCGTTCCCTCACGGTACTATACGCTATCGGTCATCAGGTCGTATTTAGCCTTAGGAGATGGGCCTCCCGTATTCCCTCCAAATTTCTCGTGCTTGAAGGTACTCTGGATACTCACGCTCATGATTCTCTTTCACTTACGGGGCTATTACCCTATTTTGCTTCGCTTTCCAGTCGATATTCAGTTAGAGTCTCATGTAGTTTATGTGAGTCCGAACCCCGCACATATTGCTATATGCGGTTTGGGCTCTTACCACTTCGCTCGCCACTACTATGGTAATCGTTGTTTTACTTTCTTTTCCTCCGGGTACTTAGATGTTTCAGTTCCCCGGGTTCCCTTCTATACACTATTTATTCATGTATAGATAATTAGGTCTCCCTAATTGAGTTTCCTCATTCGGACACCTACGGATCATAGCTCATTTGCAGCTCCCCGTAGCTTATCGCAGCTTGTCGCGTCCTTCATCGGCGCCTGATGCCAAGGCATCCATCGTATGCTCTTTGTAGCTTAATCTATTTTGTAATCCTTTCGGACTACTAGTGAGGTCTTTCGACCTCAGCATTTTTGCATTAAACATTTCTGTTTAATTTCGTCTGCCTAAATTACTTTTTCTTTCTTACAAGACTTTGTAAATTTAATATATGATTAGAACATAATACCATTAATTTGTGAATAATTGATAATTTGTTACTCGTCCAATCCTTACGTTTGCACATAAGTTTGGTTTAATTTTGATATTTGCTCTTTCTCTCAAATAGAAATGATTTAATAGGTCAACTGCAAAAAACAATCAACTTATTAGACGACATTTCTATCATCCTATATTCAGTTGTCAATGTGCTTGGACAAGCCCTTTAAGACATAAAAAAAACATACAACCATCCCTTTGCAGGGATAATATAAGTATGTTCTCAGAGGTACTAATGGTACTTGAGTTGTCTCTTAAAAAGACTGTCATCACTGATGCTTTCAACTAAAGTCTTCTGCAACAGGACTCTCAGAATATCATATACATAATACCCTGTCAAGCATTTTTTAGCATTTTTTTAAATTTTTTTAAAAATTTTTTAATTTTTTTCGTCACTATCCCTATAATCATATGGGTAGTATTTTAATCGGATTAAATTAAATGTTAAGACAAACTTAACATACTGACGGCGGTCATTAAAATAGTATCTGTCCACCCCTTTGGCATTGGGAATATCAATGCACTCACAATTAATCATAGATATATTAGGTTGACGCAAAATATTTCTTGCGTTTGTCACCACTTCACCATCATATATACCATCATATATCAGCTGCTTTAAACTTAAAGTTAATGTTCCGTCGCCACGCTTCTCATATCCATTTATGCTGTCCCTTTTATAATCATAAATCATAGTATCCGCCGAAAAAGAAAACTCCTCATTTTCAATTTCTTTACTTATAGACTCTTTTTGAAAATTATTCCACTCATAAATATTATCATAGCATTTATTATCATCACTTGCCTCAAACTCAAAATAATCATTGACAAAAAACTCATTATTACACTCTGTGCACCAAATTTTTCTGCCTTTTGTTTTATGACTAAACTCTGCCATACATCTAGCGCACTTAAACAAAATATTCTGCATACCCTCTGCCAATTTCTTACCCTTGAAAATCATCCTTTTTTGCTTTTGCCATTCGGCATCATTAAAATATAATTCATCCCATAACCTATTATAAATATCCTCATTTTTCATACACTCTAAATCTTGTCCGTCAAATACCAATTTAGTAGTCACTTCAATCTTAGCACCCCTATTTGTCTTTTTATGAAAACGAGGCATGTGCAAATACCCGCCATTAATATTTAATGCAACCACAGGTATTTTAAGTGATTTAATATATCTAGCTGTTGTATTATCTAAATAATTAGGCGTACCGTCAATACTGACATCCCCTGCTGGCATCATGACAATTATACCTTTATCTTCAATCACAAACTGAACCCTTCTTAAAGAATCACTGTCTGGCCAATAAACTTTTTTATGAATTGTACCTACAGATTTAGTAAGCATCCTTAATAATGGGTCTCTTTTAATCATGCTAGTAGCCACAAAGTTAGCACGCCTAGGAAACAATGTCATTCCTACAATAGCAAAATCGTTCCAGCTTGTATGATTAGCAAGAACAATATACGGCGGTTTTAAACCTTTTAATCCGGTACGATCAAATTTGATTTTATGTTTTATTTTATATAACGGAGCAAAGAAAGCCGACGCCGCCCATAGCATAAACCTAGATGGGCGGCGTACACGATATTTTTTGTTTTTCATTTATAGATTTTATATGAAAAAATTAATTAAGTCAAGAAGAAAAATGTCTAATATTGCAAATAGTCATTTATATTTGCATTACAAAGCTCTCTAATGCAATCCTATCTTTAATTTTGCCGCTTTTTATCCCATAATCAACGCTATGCAGCTTATCTACTATCCTTTTTAATTTTGATTTAGAAAATTTATCCGCCTGTTTTTTTGCCACTGTCACAGCATAATCTTTCACCCCAAGTTTTTCTGCTAACGCTGCATCGTCTCCCCCAAAACTCACAAACAACAATCGCCTAAAATGCCCATACAATAGCCCAAATATTTTTTGTGCTGCCCCAGCTCCTTCATTAAGCATATCATCAAGCATTCTCATCGTCCGCTCTTTATTGCCCTTAATAATAGTATCAGCTAACTCAAAAACCTTATACTCTAAATCAGGAGCCACAATTGTTTTAACAGCATCTACTCCAATCGTTTTTCCGTTGCCGCAAAAACCTATCAGTTTATCCAGCTCACTTTTAATTCTGGTTAAAAATCTTGTGCAATATTCAATCAATAAATACGCTGCATCAACATCTATACTCACTCCCGCTTTTTTTGCCTCTAATCCAATAAATTTTGTTAACAATCCAACATCCAACCTATTGCAATCAACTATCTCTACTCCCTTTGATACTTTCAGCTTACCTGCATCTCCAATCAGTATAATGACAGTGCTCGGATTAGGATTAGCCAAGTACTTATCTAATTCATTTAATTGCTTTGTCGCCCCAAACACCAATCTTAAATTGCTCCCTAAAGGCAGCACTTCAGCACTTGTAAATAATTCACCTTCACTAACATAAGACACATTAAAGTCTGGAATATCCACCAATTTTATAAATTGCTCTTTCGCCAGCTTAACCACACCGTCATCCTCTCCTGCTAATATATAAACAGGAAAAAATTTACCGCTTTTTAAATGCTCTTTTAGTTCAGAAAATTTCATAATACTATTAGACCACAACAACAACACCCTTGTCAACTAAAATAATCAAACTTCAGTCCTTGCAAGATTGATAAACACCTTGCCTTTTGCTATTGCATATTCCATAGCCTTTTTTAATTCTCCGACATTGTTTCTTGCATAAAAAATACAAAAGTCTGCATTGTCAATCATAACCTCATGCAATTTATCTTTGACCGCCACAACAGCATCATATATTTGATATAAAGTTTTTGTATCCTTATTATGCTTTGTATAATACATTCGCTTAATATCAAAAGACCATTTCATCTTTGATACCAAAACTGCAGTATGACTAAGACTATTAAAATCTCCATCCTTGCCAAAAATAAACTCATCATAACCCTGCTCTATAAGTTTATCAATTTGCTCAAATACTGCCTCATATACTTTGTCCTGCTCATCATCACACAATCTCTTTTGCCCTAATATACAACATCTTTTCATAGCATTTTCTCCCGCAACAAACTATAGAACAAAAACAACAAATAATATTTGTATAATTTGTCCCTTATATTTGTTGATTTTTGTTTAATTTTATGATATGCTGAAAAATACTACTTGCCATCGCCAGTAGTTGACTAGTGTACACATGCTTACATTGTACTCGTATTTTGTGAGAATGTCAAATGTTTTTGTCGTATTTTACGAGTTTTTTAATTATTTTAGGGGCAATATTTATGAGAGTTATTGATAAAATTATTATCTTAATGAGCAAGGAAGGCATAAACAAAAGCAAACTTGCCAAAGATTTGGGAATTTCGACGGGACATTTTGCAGATTGGGAATCAGGAAGAAGCAAACCCACCGCCGACAGAATAACTATAATCGCTAAATATTTTAAAGTTTCAACAGACTATCTATTAGGCTTAACAGATAATCCAGCGCCACATTATGAATAAAAATGCCACTTATATAAATCTAGGTGGTTTTTTTAATGATGCGATCCTTAGCAGGATGACATTAATATTTATTTCACCTCCCCCCACTTTTTTAGACACTAAAAAAACTTTAGCAAACTTTTTTCATAATTCGCCCCCTTTACTTGTTGATTTTTGTTTAATTTTATGATATGCTGAAAAATACTACTTGCTTTTGATTAATAGCCATGTAGTGTGCACATGATATATTATATTCGAAATTATTTCGACTGTCAAGCATTTTTCGTAATATTTTCGAATTATTTTAAAATACTAGAAAAATTTTATATATGGAAAGATAATTTGTGAAAAATACAATCAAAGAAAATTTAGAACCTACTCTAAAAAGAATTTTAGAAGCTGCTGATAACAAAGGTATTAATGACAGCAAATTGGCTGAATTATTGGGACTAAAGGCATCCAATAAATCCGTTGACAGTTGGAAGAGAGGTAATTCAAAAGCTTATTTTCAATTATTGCCACAACTTTGCAAAATTTTAGAAGTATCTGCCGACTATCTATTAGGCTTAACAGATAATCCAGCGCCACATTATGAATAGAAAATTCCGCTTAATTTTTTAGGCGGTTTTTTATTTTTAAAGATGAGATGCTTACAGCATGACAAAATAAATATAGCGCAAGCAGTATAGATACTATAAACAGTGTAACTATCAAATTTATGTCATCTTGAGCGCAAGCGAAAGATCTCCTCCTTTTAAAAATTTCTCTGTCATGCTAATTTATTTTAGCATCTTATTTTTTTATTAAAAATTTTAAAAGATGCGATCCTTAGCAGGATGACATTAATATTTATTCCACCTCCCCTACTTTTCAGACACTAGAAAAGCTTTAACAAATTTTTTCATAATTTGCCCCTTTACTTGTTGATTTTTGTTTAATTTTATGATATGCTGAAAAATACTACTTGCTGATTATTGCAAGTATGTTATAGTTCATAGTTGCCAACTATAAATGCATTATATAGGAATATTCCAGTGATGTCAAGCATTTTCATGGTCTTATTGGAATTTTCCAATATTTTTATGGCTGCAGCACCTATTTATAAGGAGTTCTCGCACATGATGATATTAAAAGAAAGGGTTTTTCTTCTTATAGCCAATAGCGGCAAAAGCGATAATTCTCTTACAAGAGAAATAGGATTAAACAATACCGCAATAGCAGACTGGCGAAGAAAAACTAATGCTAATCCTTCCGCAGAAGCTATCATCAAAATCGCCAAATACTTTAATGTTTCAACCGACTATCTATTAGGCTTAACAGATAATCCAGCGCCTCATTATGAATAAAAACCCGTTTAAAATTAAGCGGGTTTTTATTTATAATGAATAGATTCTTACAGGATGACAAAATTATATTGAAGCGGATAACCAATGCATTATCCAACAATATTTAGATTAATGTCACCCTGTTTAAGAATCTCTTTTTTAAACCTCTTCTCTGCCCTGCTAATTTATTTTGTCATGCTGTAAGCATCTTATTCTTTTTATTAGAATTTTTTAATGATGAGATCTTTACAAGATGACATAAAATTAAGCAAAATAGCAGCTATATATACTTGTACATTATTATTTGTCATTCTGTAAAAATCTCTTTCTATTCTTCTGCCCCTCTCCCTTTGTTCTTTTTTTTCTTGTATTTGAAATTGCTTATATTTTTACAGTTTATGGTAAATACTAATCGCACATATGTTGGTAGTTTTAATAAAAGCAATATTGGTATTTTTGATAGTGTTGTTTTGCGTGCGGCTTATGGGCAAGCGGCAGTTGTCTGAAATGCAGCCGTTTGAGTTGGTCATTATGTTGATTGTGGCAGATGTTGCATGCATTCCGTTATCTGACCCGTCTGTCCCATTTTATGGGGGGATTGTCCCTATTATCGTATTAACATTTTTGCATATAATGATTTCATTCTTTTCTAGAAAGAGTCTTAAGCTTAGAAGAATTGTTAACGGAAGTCCCATTATTGCAATTGATAAAGACGGAATCAATTTTAAAAATTTGCAGCGCATGAATATAAACATGCATGATTTGATAGAGGCGTTTAGATCAAGCGGGTATAGTGATATTAATGAAATTGAGTATGCTATTTTTGAGACTAACGGCAAATTGTGTGTTATAGAAAAAGAAAGCGACCCGACTAAGCCTGTGCCTGCATTATTGCCGCTGACATTAATGGTGGACGGGAAATGGAATAATGAAGGATTGAAAGAGGCTGATGTTAGGCAAGAGCAAGCCGAAAAGCTATTAAAGAAAAATAGGATTAGAAGCTTAAAGGAAGTACTTTATATGGATATTCGCCAAGATGGTTTGGTGTATGTAAGCCCCAAAAATGCACCATATTTTACAGATAAGTTAAAAACTAGCGGAGAATGGTAACTTTTTTATGCTAATAGGAATTATTGTTTTGTTGAGATTGTTTGCACACCAAAAAAACCCTGCCCTTAGCCAAGACTGAAAGCTCCTTTTTTATAATATTGCAAAATGAAAAATTAAAGCAAGGAACTAAAATGAAAAGAATAATCATTGTAATAATAATATTCTCCGCCTTGTTGAGTATAGCCACATTTGAGATAGTCTACTCAACAAGTCTTTATACTGATATCCACCAAGGGTTGGTTTTAGTCTCTGACAGTATTGACAAAAACAGAGAAAATTTAGACAATCCTGAAACGATAGAATTAATGCAAAATGTAATGCAACGGTGGAATAAAGGAAAAGAATTGTTGTTTATGTTTGGAAATACTACATTGCTTAGAAGCGTTGACGATAGGCTTGTCACCTTAAATATAATGATACAAATAAACCATAAAGATGATGCCCCTGTAGCTGTAGCAAGTGCTAAGTCTTTGATTTTGGCTGTATTAAATGATACCCACCCTGTGCCCACTAATTTGTTTTAAGGTCATTATTTTCTCTATCTATAATCTTAAATCCACAAAGAATATCTTTTGAAAACTCATCAAATTTTTCACTTTTAATCAACCAATCTAATTCTGCTTTAGTCACCTCTTTCCATGAGGTTATCTCTGTTTTGTGTTCTTCATTTTGATTTATGTTAATCATATTTAAATATTAAACCCTCAATTTTTGAGGATGTCAAGTATTTACCCTCAATTTTTGAGCAAAATATTTATATGATTATTTTTGGACAAAGAGTAAAAGAATTAAGAGAAGAAAAAAAGTTAACCCAAGTAGAGCTAGGCAAACTACTTGGGTTAAGCTATCAAACTATTGGTCATTATGAAAATGGAACAACACAGCCTACCCTTGAAACATTAGCAAAAATGTGTGAAATTTTTGATGTGACAGCAAGCTATCTTTTAGGACTAGAAGATATTTAATTTTTTGTGTTAAACTATTTTAATCCCAATACATATTTCATCGTCCTTGCCATCTGACACACATATCCCATTTCATTATCATACCATGCCGCCACTTTAACCAAAGAACCGCCGCCGTCTAAAGACAATACTCTAGTTTGCGTAGCATCAAAAATTGATCCGGCAGTCGACCCAATTACATCAGTTGAAACAAGTTCTTCATCGCTGTATTCAAAGCTATCATTTGCCCTTGATTTCATAAATTTATTGACATCGTCTGCACTCACTTTTTTATCTACTACTGCATTAAGTTCTGTTAATGATCCAGTTGCAACAGGCACTCTTTGAGCCGCTCCGTCCAACTTGCCCGCTAAAGACGGCACTACTAATCCTATTGCTTTTGCAGCGCCTGTGCTATTTGGCACAATATTAACAGCCGCAGCCCTTGCACGACGCAAATCACCGTTTCTATGAGGACCGTCTAAAACATTTTGGTCCCCCGTATAAGCGTGTATAGTAGTCATAAAACCGCTTTTAATCCCCGCTAAATCGTTTAAAGCGTTTGCCATAGGCGCTAAGCAATTTGTCGTGCAAGAAGCTGCCGATATAATATTGTCACTTGATTTTAGGATATTGTGATTGACTCCAAAGACCACTGTAGGCATAGCATCTTTAGCAGGAGCCGACAGTATCACTTTTTTAGCGCCTGCGTCTAAGTGAAGCTTGCATTTATCATAAGAAGTAAACACTCCCGTACACTCTAATACTAAATCAATTTTCAATTCTGCCCAAGGTAATTTTCCAGCATCCATCTCGCCCAAAATTTTAATCTTTTTGCCGTCGATAATTAAATTATCACATTCTACGCTTGTTTTGTTAGCATATTCAAAACGACCTTGCAATGAATCATATTTTAATAGATGAGCAAGCATTTTAGGTTCTACAGCTATGTTGTTAATAGCCGCAATTTCAAAACCCTTTTGACCAAATAAATGCCTAAAGGCTAAGCGCCCGATACGACCAAAGCCGTTGATTGCAATTCTTTTCATTTTTAATCCTCCCTTACTTTTTTAGAAAAAAGCAAGCAAAAAAACTTTAAAATATTTTGATATTAGACTTGTTCAGTAACTAAAACGGATGGATTGCAAGTGTATTTTTGATTGCCGTGCCAAGAAGTATTCGTGGCAATGCACTTTGTGCCAGGGCAAAAATGAGTGTTTTTTGCAGCCAATACTAGCAGTATTGGCAAGAAAATAACGAGTTTTTGAACAAAAAAGACACCGCAAGACATTCTCGTTTTAGTTACTGAATAAGTCTAGTATAGTTTATCTCACTAAATTCATCAATAAACAGCCCAAGCAACAAAAAATGGATTACCATTATGACCTATTGATAACTGAAACATTAACAATCTTTTTTGCAGTTTTAATGTATTTATAATAACTTACTCCTAATAATGATAAAGATTCTTTAAAAAACGCTGGACTCACGAATACCTCTTGAGTGGCACACATGATGCGACACATATTTTTTTAACGGATGAGATCCTTAAATGAAACAAAAACAGGATAACATAAATTTAAAGCTGTTCATTAAACGCAAATACTACTCCGTCCTCAACCCAATTTTGTCATCCTGTAAGGATCTCATCTTCATCCTTTTTATCGCAATATGCACCTCTCTTGGATAGTTATCATAACGCAGAACATATTTTTTAACGGAATAAATCCTTACAATGACAAATTAAATTAAGTTATTAACGATAGAAACTACTCTGCTTAAAGCTTAAAATTTATGTCATTTCAAGAATCTTATCATAATTCTTTCTATTCTGCAATATCTAAATCTCATTAAAAATTTCAACTAAATATCTATCAGCTTTTTGTATTTTAAATACTTATTTAAGGCCATCAGGATTTAATCCCTTTAATTCCTTAACAACAAACTCTCCATCCTTTCTTATTAAGACATCATCAAACCAAATTTCTCCTCCCCCGCAATCCTTTGTCATAAGTAATATCAAATCCCAATGCACAGCACTTTTGTTGCCGTTAGATGCCTCGTCATAGCTTGCCCCCGGTGTAAAATGTATACTCCCCCTAATCTTTTCATCAAACAAGATATCGCCAATAGGATCAGTTATATAAGGATTAACCCCTATCGCAAACTCACCAATATATCTTGCGCCCTCATCAGTATTAAAAATCTTTTCTAGCCTGTCATAATGGTTTCCGTCAAATTTAACAATCTTGCCGTTTTCAAACCAAAGTTTGACATTCTCAAATTTCACACCTTGATTAATTGACGGACAATTGTATGTTATGTATCCATTTACACTGTCTTTAACAGGTGCCGTAAAAACCTCGCCGTCAGGAATATTAATACGCCCGCTGCATTTAACACTAGGTATCCCCTTAATAGAAAAACTTAAGTCAGTGTCTTTGCCAATTATCCTAACTTTATCAGTCTTATCCATTAGCTTAACAAGCGGGTCCATAGCCTTATCCATTTTGCTGTAGTCTAAGTTGCAAACATCAAAATAATAGTCTTCAAACTTTTCTGTAGACATGTTAGCCAATTGCGCCATAGATTCATTAGGATATCTTAAAATGACCCACCTAGTCTTTTTAACTCTGATTTTGCCATGCACTTCTTCGCCATAATTGCTGCCATGAAGCGCCATTTTATCACTTGGCACATCGCTTGACTCAAAAGAATTTTTGCCGCCCCTAACCCCGATATAACAATCCATATCTGCCATGCGTGCAGCGTCATGTTTAAGCCAAATCTCTTGGTGCTCTTTTGTAGTCCCTTGCAATAATGCCCTTTGCACTTTAGTATCAAATACCGACACAAACGGAAATGCCCCCGCAGCATACACCTCTTTAACTAGTTCTGTCACTAGGTGACTGTCTACCTCATATGCTTCAATAAGCACCTTGTCACCCTTTTTAGCTTGGATTGAATAATTAACCAACCCTTTAGCTAACTTAGAAACTCTTGCATCTTTCATTTTTTATATCTCCTTAATTGTTTTTTATAAAAAAGTAACCAAAAAAATTTTATATAATAAATTTAACTATTTGCGTTAAACACTTCAAAAAAGAATGTCTGACTTGTTGCTGTGGTGCTAGATATAGCTATAACATAATCACCTCTGACAAAAATATGTTCCAATTTAAAAAAGTCACATCATACCAAATATTGGGGTGAGGAGGATTATCAAATTCATCGCAATTATTATCATTGTTATTGCCATTTTGCTCTAGCCAAATCGCAACGACAGTCATGTTGCCGGTTATATTAGTAGGAGAAGGCACAAAATGAGAAAACACTCTTCCCTTAGGACAAGTTGATGGAATAAAGATTGCATCACCACCCCTATCAACCAATTCAGAGCCTAAATAAGAACTATCATCAGACAAAAAAGTAATAGTATACTGCTGAGAAAGAGCAGGAAACGACGGAAAACACGCAACAAAAATAATGCCTGCAAACAACAATATAGCCACCATAACAACACTTTTAATTAAGTAATTTTTTAGTTTGATTTTTATATTCATATTAATATTATATCATAGCCATATATTTTTGACAACAAAAAAGTCTTGATTTTATAAGCAAATTAAAAAAATGTACACCTAATACACATATACCAATTTATTTGTTGACACATTATATTTATTATGGTATATTATACATTATTGTCATAATTTTTGTAAGAGAGGAAAATTAAAATGGCACTTGTATCATCTAAAGAAATGCTTATTAAAGCATATCAAGGCGGCTATGCTGTCGGCGCATTCAATGTCAACAATATGGAGCTCATTCAAGGCATTGTCACTGCATGCAAAGAGGAAAAGGCTCCTCTTATTTTGCAAGTATCTAACGGCGCAAAAAAATATGCTGGACCTGTTTATTTGCGCAAATTAGTTGAAGCGGCTATTGAAGAATCTGGATTAGATATATGCTTACATCTTGACCACGGCTCATCATATGAAGACTGCGTATCCGCTATCAAAGACGGTTTTACATCAGTCATGATTGATGCATCACACCACTCTTTCAATGAAAATATCCTTATTACATCTGAAGTAGTCAAATATGCAAAAGACCACGGCGTGACCGTTGAAGCAGAATTAGGACGATTAGCAGGCATAGAGGACGATATAAATGTTTCGCTTGCAGACAGCTCTTTTACTGACCCTAGTCAAGTAGAGGAATTTGTAGCTAAAACAGGAGTAGACAGTCTGGCAATAGCCATAGGCACATCACACGGCGCTTTTAAATTCAAAGGAGAACCCAAACTTAGATTTGACATTTTAGAAGATATTCAACGCAGACTCCCCAATTTTCCTATCGTCTTGCACGGAGCTAGTTCAGTCCTGCCTAAATATGTAGATATCATAACAGAACACGGCGGAGCTATTTCAGGTGCTAAGGGCGTACCAGAAGAAATGCTGCGCCAAGCCGCACGCATGGCTGTTTGCAAAATCAACATTGACTCAGATTTACGCTTGGCTTTCACCGCAGCAATTAGGCAAAGCATCTACCAAAATCCATCACACTTTGACCCAAGGCAATATTTAATCAAAGGGCGTGAAATCATCACAGAAGTAGTACGCCATAAAATACTGCATGTTTTAGGATGCGGCGGCAAAATATAATATTTATTAATAAAAAAAGGGGCTTTCAGTCCCGACCCGACCTTGGCTAAGGGCGGGTTTTTTTGGTGTGCAAACAATCTCAACAAAACAATAATTCATATAGCATAAAAAAGGTGGACTAAAGCCCGCTTCCTTCACTTAGAGGTTCGGCTTTTTTGAATTAGCTTATACATTTCTCATAGACGTTTTTTCCTATACTATAAAATATAAAAACAGCAGCAAGCAATACTGCTGTTTTTATAATCACTCCGCTATCATTAAAATTTATCGATTGTATACTCTAAATTTAAAATACTAGTTGCAGCTTTTTTATTGTTTGTATATAATGTAGAGAAGTATTCACTTGACAATTTTTCCATATTTTGGTAATATTATGGAATGGGAGGTAATTTTTATGCGTAGAAGAATTATTGTTTTAGGAATGGCGTTGGTGATGCTGTTTTCTTTTGTAATGTTTGGAGCGAGTAGTTGTGAGGTGTATGACCCTAGGCTAACCGAAA
>WRAF01000030.1 GCA_009780325.1 Bacillota bacterium
GCATTTTTTCATGCTGCTCTTTTAATGCAGTATCCGGTTTAATTTTTAATCGCTCCCATCCAATGCATAGTTCAAAATATTGATTAAGATATGCTTTTTCTGTTTCCATATTAGTATTGTATACAGTAAAACACTGTATGTCAAGTACTTTACAGTGATTTGTTGTAAAATAATTAAATGGAAAGATTAAAAGAACTAAGAGAAGAAAGGGATTTGTCTCAACATCAAGTCGCAGAAGCAATTGGGATAAGACAGCAAACAATCAGTCAATATGAAAAGGGGATAACAGAACCAGATATCCAAACTATCAAAAAACTGTGTGATTTTTTTGAAGTTTCCGCAGGCTATCTTTTAGGATTTGAGGAAATTTAGGATAAAATATCATGTTTTTAAAGATGAGATGCATTAGGCACGCTAGACCCGCTAATACCCCATTGAGTGGTTTATCATAATGCGATACATGTTTTTTAATGGATGAGAGATTCTTACAGAATGACATAAATCTAAAATTGTTTAATAAATGTATATAAACTATTACAATTAAAACCTAATTTTTTGTCATCCTGCTTTAGGATCTCATCCTTTATAATAAACTTGTTCAGAAACTAAATTAGGAATGACTTGCGGTGTCTTTTTTGTGTAAAAATATAGTTGTGCCAAAAAGTATTCGTGACCATGCGCCTTTGGCTAATGTTATATTCATGTCAATACTGCTAGTAAAGCCTTGAAAAATACTCATTTTTACCCTGACACGGCAATCAAAAATCCACTCACAATCCACCTAATTTAGTTTCTGAACAAGTCTATTAAAATAAAAGCATAAAAAATTCATTAACAAAATTAAAACTTTCTTAATCAAAACGCTTTACAAATGCATTTAATATATTGTATAATACTCTAATTATACTTGACTAGATTACATAAACTATTATATAAATAGGAGAGTAAAAATCTATGAAGAAAAAACTTTTTTGTATCATTTGTGTTCTTTTCATGATTACATTGCCTTTTTTAGCGGCATCAGATTGTGATAATAACCCTGATACTTTCACTGTGCAGTTTATTGTCAATGAAGAAGACGTCACTGCACCAGATGATATGACGGTTGAGGTGGGGGACTCATTCATCCTTCCTACAATTACTCGTAATAATTATAGACTTTATTGGAGAATATACGGGGCTACTGCTGGGTCACCTCGTGCAGCAGGCGGACAAATGCCATATACTGCTCATAATACTATAGCGGGCGGTACGCTTAGGCTGCAGGCATCTTTTGAAGAGATTCCATTAAATGAGCAAGAATTAATGCAAGCGTTTGTTGTTGAGATAAATGGTTTGATTGCGGGATTAAACGCAATGGCTGAAACTGAATTAATTGCTGGAATTATCACAATTAACGGGCGCATAAGTTCATGGAATGGTATAACACCTGTTGGTTTAAACACTGACCAAATAGCTAATCAAACAAATAGAGCAAGAGATTTATTTGTTGCAAGAATCAATGGTTTAATCACAACTTTAACAAACAATGCAAGTTTAACTTATCAGCAAGTAGGCATAAGCATTGGTGCGATTGATGCATATGTTAACGCATGGCCTTTTGCTGGTGTTGCATTAACAGGGTTAAATACTGATGGATTGGCAACTCAAAGAACAAGGCACATGAATTTGTTTGTAGAAGACATAAATGCATTGATTGATGAATTAGAAGACATAACAGACCATCTTGATGATTTGATTGAAGCAATTACAACTATTCAAACCAGAATATCAGGCTGGAGTGGCGTTACGCTAGCTAATGTTAATAATGCTGAACTAAGTACTCAAATACAAAGAAGAAATGATTGGATTGAGCTAAGAGACATGCAAAATTTTGTAATAGAAATCAATCAGCTTATTTTAGAGTTAGATGATATGAATGTTTTATTTAATTTAAGGCGTGCTATTAATAATATTGAAGGTATGATTGAAGATTGGGATGGATTGACACCTGTTGGAATAAATTTTAATGGATTAACTGCTGCTGAGCAAAAAGTAGAAGGGTTAGAGGCTGAACAAGGGGATATGGTAGAAAGGGCGAATGAAATTATTGAGCAAATCAGAGGATTTAACATTGTATTACCTGATATGCAAATTATTGCAGATCATAGAATAGTTACAATTAGCGTGGCGGTGCTGGCTGTTCCTCAAATCAGAGTATGGGGCAATTTAATTCACAGGACAGACATAGTTGTGCATGCAAGTTTATTAGAGGCACAAGCTTTAGCAGCAACTCAAGCAAACACTTATAGATATCTTTATACTACTATTCATTCTGCAGGTGCGACAGGTGCGGCATTTAGCCGTTGGTTCTTTGCTGCGTTGGTTGAGCATGGTGCACCTGGCAGTATATTAAATGAACAGGGTGCAATAGACCAGCAGTTTTTAGCTCAAAGAGTTAGAATAATAGCAGAAATCAACAATCATTTAGACAGAGACAGAACAGGGCATCCAGAGTTTATCTATTCACAAGGCGGGGCAATAATATTTGATTCTCATGCCGAGCCGCATAGATTGATTTTGCAAATTGGCAGTACTTGACCGTGCCGTCGTTTAGACGGGATTGCCGCGGCGTGGCAAACGGAACCAAGATTTAATATTGTAGGATTTATAGCAATTTATGCAAATGAAGGTTGGGCAAGGGCATCAACCAGTGCACCTGGTATGCTTTTTACTCCGGGAATAACGGGTAATACTATGCATTTAAGCAGAAACCTAGCAACAGCAAGACAGTATGTAGACAACATAGCCTTTTTTGCAGAACCAGTTAGAATAGAAGAAATTTTAGTAGCATATTTAAACGGAGATCCAATTGCGCCCAGACCGTTTTTAAATTCGGTGCAAAGATTAAGAGCAACGCAAATTAGATCGGCTTTCTTTTTAAGAACAGGAGTTGAATTTGATATAGTTAATCGTCCAGCATTTGGACCTAGAACTTATTATTGGGTTAATCCTGATATGGAGCGTTCTCTTTGGTTTAGAAATTTGCAAGCAACGGAAACTCAAATCACTAATTTAGATTTCTTTACAATGCTTGCGTTTTCATGTGTATCAGCAGCAGAAAATTATATCAAGGCTGAGGGATATTGGGCAGAGTTTACTCCAGCCGTTGGTGAATACCTAAGAAGGACTGGTTACAAGGTTTTCAGGGATGGAACATTTGTATTCCTTTTATCCGACAACATGTATAATGATTTAAGGTTTGTGCTTGATAATCATGTAGCTCCATCAGAGGCATGTCCAGGGTGCGGCACATGGATAGGTGAGCCGCCGCCGGCAGACGACGGGGATGATGACTAAGCTTTAACTGCTTAATAAATTTGACAAAAAAACACCATTTCAAAATTAAATTGAAATGGTGTTTTTTCTTTAATATCATTGAGGAAATATGCTTTTAGGTGGATTGCTTGGTGCAGAATTCTTTCTATAAGGATGAGATTCTGAGCGAAGTTCAAGTCATGACATAAAACTAAATTTGTCATTCTGTCAAGAATCCCATCATTAAAAAATTCTAATAAAAAGGAAATAGATGCTTTGCAGCATGACATAAAATTAAAATTGTTCACTAAATGTAAAAATTACTCCGCTTTAAATCTAAAATTTGTCATCCTGTAAAGATTTCATCCTTATGACATAAGTTGAATTAGCGGGGCAGGAAAGAAGTTTAAAGAAGAGATTTTAAAGCAGGATGACAAAAATAAATATAGAACAAGTAATATAGAAACCATGATAGCATTCTTCTTTTTTATGTATCATTATGCCCTAAAGACACTTTTGTTCAAATATTTAAAACTTTTTTAACCAAAGTACTTTACAAATGCATTTATTATATGGTATAATATTTTAATTGTCTTAACTATACACAAACTACTATAGTTAAGACTCATCTTATCACTACACATACATTTCGTGATTGGAGTGTCCAAAGGGATAAATATTACAATGTAAAGAATAAAGAAAAGATGCTTAGCATCATGACATAAGTTTAAATGGACTGTTAAATGCAGAAGCTATTCCGCTTAAAATTAGATTTGTCATCTTGAGCGTAAGCGAAAGATCTCAGCCGTTAAAAATTGTTCCGCATTATGTATACCTCAAGGAGTATTGGTGGGTCTAGCGTGCCTAAAGCATCTCTTCTTTATAAAAGAGATATTTATGATTTTAGAATAAGGAGGGATAAATCCATGAGGAAAAAACTTTTTAGTATAGTGTTAATTCTTTGTATGATGGCACTTGTATTTTTTGCAATAGCAAGTTGTGAAGATGTTAAAGATACTTTTACAGTAGAGTTTACTGTTGGTATACCAGGTTTAGAAGTACCCGAAGATAGGATAGTTGAAGCGGGGCAAGCATTTATATTGCCAAACATTAATCGTGAGGACTATAATCTTTATTGGAGAATATTTGGCATAGGTGCTGGTGTTAGACGTGCCGCAGGTGCAC
The DNA here is from genome assembly GCA_009780325.1 of Bacillota bacterium. GTDB lineage: Bacteria > Bacillota > Clostridia > Christensenellales > Pumilibacteraceae > WRAF01. Next base: position 4,483 of record WRAF01000030.1, read on the forward strand.
AAATGCCATTTAATGCTCATAATACGATAGCGGGCGGTATTCTTAGGATGGAGGCAATTTTTATATTGATTCCTCTTAGTGACCAAGAGGCAATGCAAAGATTTGTCATACAGATTAATGGATTAATTGATGATCTTGGTGCTATGAATGAAAGAGAGCTTAATAATTCAATTAATGTAATCAACAATCGCCTGTCTAATTGGGCAGGAATAGCTTTGGTTGGTATAAATCATGCCGAGTTAAGTTTACAAACCAATAGAAACAGAGATTTATTTGTGGCAAGAATAAATGCTTTAATCGTGAATTTAGCCAATGATGATAGTTTAGATACTGAGGCTGTGGGTATAAGATTAGATGAAATTAATGTGTACACCCTAGGCTGGGGTACAGAAATACCGCTAACAGGATTAAATGTAAATGAATTAATGAATCAAAGAAATAGGCATATGAATATGTTTGTGTCAGATATTAATGCATTGATTTATGAATTAAAAGACATAACAGACCATTTAGATGACTTAATTAAGAATATAGAGCATATTCAGGCAAGCAAGATAAATTGGGTTGGAGCGCCGCTATTAGGTATTAATGCAACTGAATTAAGTGAACAAATACAAAGAAGAAACGATTGGTCAGATTTAATAGATATGCAGAATTTTGTCATTGAAATAAATGATTTAATTATGGCATTATCTAATATGGAGTATCTTTTCAATTTAAGACGTGCTCTTAATTATATTGATGGCAGAATAGACTCATGGCAAGGGATTATGCCTATTGGTTTAAACCTTGATGAAATCATCGCTGCTGAGCAAACAGCAAAAGAACTAGAAAATACTGATCAAGGACCTATGACAAAAACGGCACTGGATATTCTTTATCAAATTACGCAAACAGGTATTCATAGCGGACTGACAAATATGCAAAATATGCGGATTTGGGCAACAGACTATATGGCTGAAATAATTATATCTGATTTTCATATTCCTCAATTAGTATTGTGGGGAATAAATATTTCAAGAACGCAAATTAGAGTGCATGCAAGTTTGTCTAAAGCCCAAGCTTTTTTAAGCGCTACCCCAAACACATATATATACGGAAACACAACTATTACATCCGTACATGGGTTTAGCCGCTGGTATTTTGCAACTTTAGTAGAGCATGGTGCACCAGGCAGGATGACGGACGAGCAAAACATATTTAAACAGCAGTTTTTAGACCAAAGAGACGGTATATCTAGTGAAATAAACAGACACCTTAATAGAGATACCATAAACACAGGTTTTATTTATGGTATAACAGAACCGCTGATTAGCAACAATATGCCAGAGCCGTTTAGGCTTGTTATGCAAATAGGCAGCGCATGTCCTGGCCGCCGCATAGACGGAATCGGCGGCACATGGCAAAGCGAGACAAGATTAACCGTTGTTGGTTTTGTAGTAATTTTGGCTAATGAGGGATGGGCAAGTGCATTTGTTAATGCTCCTCCGCAGTTTTTTATGAAAGGCATGATGGGCAGCCAAGTGAGAATGGGTATGCATAGTGAGACAGCAAGGCGAAGCATAGGAAACATTGCATTTTTTGGAGAGCCTGTTGGATTAGAAGAAATTTTAACTGCTTATTTAAATGGTGACCCAATTAATCCAAGACCATTTTTATCACAAGAGCAAAGAGCAAGAAGTGACAGTATCAGAAGAGGGCTTCATGCAAGAATAGATTATCAACTATCACATGATTGGGTGGCGCCAGACATAGAAATTTCTATGATGACAAGAATTGTGGTAGTTGATGAATTAACAGCACCTGTTGTAGATGTGATAGCTATATTTGCTTTATCATGTTTGACGGCAGCGCAAAATTTTTATAATGCTGAAAGGTATTGGGCAGAGTTTACACCGCAAATGCAAACTTTTTTATCAAATAATGGGTATGAAGTGTTTATTGACGGGACATTTATATTCTTTTCAAGTTTAGACATATATGATGACTTAAGGTATGTTGTTGATAATTATGTGACATTTTAGGCTGGCAGATATTCTTGCTAGGAAAAAAGTACACTTAAATTACCTATGGCAAAAACCAGTATTTTGAGGCATATATTAAAAACTATTGACAAATAAAAAAAACACTGTTATGATAAATGGCAGTGTTTTTGTTTAGGGGTTTAGCATGCTTAAAGTTAATATGACCAATTCAATACTAGGTGCAATAAACGGCAAAAAAAAGGTGTCTGTTTTTTCTATGCCTTTTTATTCTAGAATGATTGCTTTAAGTGAGGCAGGCAAACTTTTGTATATTTGCCCTGATTTTGTTAGGGCAAAAGAGGCGCTTTTGCAATTTAATTCTATTAAAAATGACGCTGTATATTTGGCGGCTATTCCTGATGTTTTGTATGGAATAAAATCCTCAAAGGAAATTGCGCATGAGAGGTCATTAACTTTATATAGCATTGCAAGCGGAAAAGCATCAAAAATTGTTTGCACCATACAAAGCTTTATGCAGTGGTATATTAAACCTGATGTCATTTTATCAAAAGCTTTTTCTTTAAATAAAAATGACATCATAAACCAAGATGATTTAATATCAAAGCTAATTAATGCAGGATACAAAAGAGTGTCTCAAATAGATGAGCCTGCTCAGTTTTCACTTAAAGGCGACATTTTGGATATTTATATAATAGGGCAAGAACCGATTAGGCTGGATTTTTTTGGTGATGAAATAGAAAGTATAAAAAGCATTGATTTAGATAGCTTTAGAGCAAATGAAGAAATTTCTAGTGTGACGGTTATTCCTTATGATGATGGAGAGTTTAATAAAGATACGCATGTTTCTTTGACGGAGTTTTGCAATTGTATTATAGCTTTTGATGAGGCAAAGCAATGTGTAGATAATTTCAATGTGTTTTTAACAGAGCACAACTCAAGATTTAAGACACTATTGTTAAAGCAGGAAATATCAGCACATATGATTGATGCTTTAAATAAGGATGCATTGAAAATTGATAACCATCCATACTCATTAATTGCGTTAGACAAACAATTATCACAAAATCGTATTTTTAATCCCGATATAGTATTGGACTTAAAAAACCCGGATCTAACAAATTATTCAAAAGACAAAGATGTGCTTATAGCTGACATAAAAATGTGGTAGCGGCAAGGCATAGACATATCCATAATTTTAAACGGCACACAAAAAAAACTTATAAGCGATTTGTTAATTGACAACAACTTATCCACGCATATTATTAAAGATGGCAATCTATATAAGGGCGGCTGTTTTTTTGAAGACAAAACAATCATAATAGGCTATGGAGATTTAACATATAAAAGAAAAACAGACAATGCTGCACATTTTAAGAAAAATAAGAATGCTGTTTTTTTTGAGGCTAAAGTGGGTGAGGCAGTGGTGCATGATGTGCATGGGGTGGGTATATGTCAAGGTTTAGAAAGGCGTAATTTTAATGGAGTAGAAAAAGATTTTTGCATAATTACTTATGAGGGCGGGGACAAACTGTATGTTGCAGTAGAAGCTATGAATCGTTTAAATGCTTATGCAGGCAGCGAGGATACAATAAAATTAAACAAAATAGGCGGGGCTGATTTTGCAAGGCAAAAAGAAAAAGTTAAAAAATCTATTAAGGAATTTTCTTTAGATTTAAAAGCCCTCTATGCAAAAAGAGAAAATGCAAAAGGACATAGATATGATCCGTCAAATGCTTTAATTCGTGAATTTGAACAAGATTTTCCGTTTGATGAGACTTCTTGTCAGTTATTGGCAATTGAAGAGGGTTTAAATGATTTAATTCAAGGCAAAATAATGGATAGGCTGCTATGCGGGGATGTGGGATATGGAAAAACAGAGGTTGCTATGAGATTAATGTATAAAGTTGTGTTAGAAAATAAGCAAGCAGCATTTATATCTCCTACTACCATACTAGCTAAGCAGCACTTTAATTCACTAAAAAAACGTATGGAAAAGCACGGAGTAAGCATAGGATCGCTCACTCGCTTTGACAGCCCGTCAGACATAAAAAAAACAATCGGCGGATTAAAAAATGGTACAATTGACATAGTTTGCGGCACGCATAGGATATTGTCAAAAGACATTGAGTTTAAAAGCTTAGGGCTGTTGGTGCTAGATGAAGAACAGCGCTTTGGAGTAGCAGATAAAGATAAAATAAAAACTTTAAAAAATGATGTTAATGTACTGTCACTTTCTGCTACTCCTATTCCTCGTACGCTGCATATGTCTATGAGCGGAATAAGAGATATATCCACACTAGATACTCCGCCTAGGGGGCGTATCCCAATTTCTACTCATGTGGCAGAGTATACAGAAAGCTTGGTTTTTGATGCTGTCACAAGAGAGATAGGCAGAGGCGGACAAGCGTTTATTGTGTATAATAGAGTAGAAAAAATTGACACGTTTGCGGCTAGTGTGACTGCAATTTTGCCCAAAATAAAAATAGCTGTGGCACATGGGCAGATGAAAGAGAGCATATTAGAGGATACTATTAATCGCTTTATTTTAGGAGAGATTGATGTATTGATAGCATCTACTATAATAGAAAACGGGATAGATATGCCCAATGCTAATACAATGATTATTGTGGATGCTGATAGGTTGGGGTTGTCACAACTGTATCAATTAAGAGGGAGAATAGGTCGTAGTGACCGTCTAGCGTTTGCATTTTTTACTTTTGATGGGTCTAAAGTTTTGACAGAAAATGCTTATAAAAGGCTAGATGCTATTGCAGGTTATACTGATTTGGGGGCAGGCTTTAAATTAGCGATGAGAGATTTAGAAATAAGAGGGGCAGGCAATATATTGGGCAGAGAGCAAAGCGGACACATGCAAAGAGTGGGCTATGACATGTATCTAAAGCTGATTGACGAAACGATGAGTGAGCTTGGCGGCAAGGTGACGCAAAATAAAACCGAGGCAAAAATAAATACGGACTTCAGTGCGATTATTGGGTCAGATTATATAGAGGATATACAAGTTAGGATGAGAGAGTATAAAAGGATAGCTGAAATTGATGATGAAGAACTAGCGGCAAGTGAATTAGATAGGCTAAAAGAAATTTATGGCAATGTACCTAAGGAAGTGAGAAACTTAGTGTATGTATCATTTATTAAAAACTTAGCAGAAAATAAGGGTGCAAGTGCAGTTAGTTTAAATAAACAAAAGATGAGTATTAAATTTAATAATAAAATAGATATTGAATTAATAAAAAAAGCTGTTGAATTAGGTTTTGAATTTAATTCAAATGACAATACTTTATTTATTAAATCTAGTCAAGAATCATTGCGCAAAGTGATGAGATTATTAGGAGCATGATACAGTAATGATAAAATTCTTAATAGAATGATAAACTATAAAAAATTCTGCATTTTAAAAATATGAATTATTGGCTAAAAATCGCTTGCAATATGTTTTGTACTATAGTATAATCTAATGTACTGTAAATATTTGTATCTAGATATTTTACAAACATCTAAAAGGAAAAACTATGAAAAAGAAAATTGTTAAATTTATATCTTTTGCTATTGCATTGGTCATAAGCACACTAGGTGTCGTTTTTTCGGCAACAGGCTGCGGACTTATAGTTAGAGATTATGCAAGGGCAAACGCACGTACAATTACAACCATTTCTGAATTCACTCAAAATGTTTATATAAATAGACGAGCAGTTTTAAGGGCAGACGGCTCACATGCTTTTTTAGAGTTTACTGAATTTGGTGCGGATGATCGTGCTATCAAAGCAAGAGAAGTCACACAGTTTGGTGACCCTGTTTATCCAGAAGTTGTCTTTGATATTTTTACAGGACAGCAAATTAACCTGTTAAATGACCCAAGTCTGCCTAGGTGGCCAACTCCTTTATTGCAGCAAGAAAACAGAGATCGTATTTTTGCATTTGAAAGAGATGCGCACGGCAATATGCTAAGGACAAGCTTAGAGCAAAGAGCGGCAGCAACATTAAGAGAAGAAATTATTCCTATAGAGTTTACTTCGCCTCAAATCAGAATTTATCAAGCGCAATTGGTTAATCATTTTCATCAATTTGCAGGTCAATTTTTAAACCAAGGCATGACTGTTGAAGAAGCGGTTGACCAAATCATGGGCATATTAATTAATCAAGAGTTAGTAATCATTGAAGCAGACAAGCATTTTTTTGTAGGAAATTTATATTGGACTGAAGAGGATGTTGACCACATTCAAAGGTCAGTGTATGCGACAATTGATGCGCAAATCTTGCGTCATATGAATATCATTTTAGAGCGCAATGGATTGCCGCACTTGCTTACTCCTAATCCTGCTCCGCCAGAAGGGTCACAGCCGTCACTTCCTACTAGACCAGAGCCTGAAGAAGAGAGAGTCATATCACCAAGAATCCATTCAAACAGAGATCGAAATGCTCAAGGATATGATTTACATGATAATGGTACTCCTATTATTAGAAGTGAATACCGTTGGCAGGATGGCTGGTATTTGAATGATTCATGGTTTTTGCATGGAGATTGGGACCCTTATTTTACAAGAATAAACGGGCAATATGTCGGTGCATTTGAGGCTAATCCTAATTATATAGCAGGTTTTCCTGGTATGCATGGTGATGCTGACAGAAGATCATTATCAAGAGAGGCATTAAATGCATTTTTAGAAGAAATGCTTGACAGTGCACAGCATATAATTGGGTTGTCTGATTATAATGTCAATATGGACGATAGACAGCGTGGGTATATAGCAACATTGGCTGAAGAGGCAGAATTTTTAAGACATGTGCGTGACACTAAAGGTATTGAGTTTATTTATCCATTAATGGGCAACACTCTTACTTTCAAGCTTTTAGTCGGGGCACAAAGTATCCAACAATCAAAGCTGGAAAAATTGCAAGTTTATGTGACTAATATTGTTCAGGTTAATGATAATGATATAGTAAGCGAGTATCAAAACCGCCTGCAAAATCAACGTCTTAGATTTGGCGGAATAAATAATATTCCTGTTAATAGACATGGTTTTTCAGCGGCAATTGATGCAGGTGAGTTGATATTGTGGACTCCTACAAACAGATATCTATGGGTTAAGCACATTTTGTTGCCTTTTGGTGACGCTGAAGAAGCTAGGTTAGAGAATTTTGACAGACGCAATAGACATTTGCCAGAAGCAATCAGAAGGGCAAGAAGAGAAGAATATAGGGCACAATTAGCGGCGGAAATGAATGTGTATAGAAACATAGACGGTGAAAGAGATTTTGCTAGACCATTTAGGTCAAATGATGTGGTGGCATATATTTATGATAATATGAGACATCATAGAAATAATCCGCAAATGGCTGAGGAAACTTTTCATGATTTGATTTTTGATTGGAATAATGATCCAGGAATTTTTAATAATAGAATAGGGTATCGAGTTATCTACAGATTGGCTAATGATGATACAGAGCAATATATGCAAGAATTTGCTGATGCTGCAAGAGAGTTTAGGACAAGGAGGTTTGGGTTAGGGCAGCTATTGACTGATGAAAATGGTGCGCCGCAGCTTGCTATTACTGACTTTGGTATTCATATTATGTTTTATGCCGCTGATCCGTTCTATTTTAATAATCAAGGAGAGTGGGCGCATGGTGTAAAAACGTTATCTTTAAATTGCTATACTACTCCAGGCAGGCATGAGAGCGTAAGAGATGTTATAAGAAGAGAATTATTAGAACAAAGAAGAAATGCTTTTTATGCTAACTGGGAAGCAGATTATATTGTTAGGATGCGCAGACGCAGACTTAATGAGGACACGATGCTAGTTTTAATTGATAATAGGTCTATTGATGATTTGACACAAAGATGGCATCAAGAGATTTTTGGAAGATAACAATATTAGTTATTAGAAAATAAAAAAACGGTTAAACACAAATTTTGTTTGTGATTAGCCGTTTTGTTTTAAAAAACTATGAATTGAGTGTTTGCATTCTATTTTCTTAAACAACTGTTAGTTTTTTCAATTAATTTATATAGGAAAACTAGTTCGGCGGTGAGTGAACAAGCGCAACCAAACATATAGCTGTCATTCTGGGGATGAAGTCTATTGGCACGAAAACCTCTTGGGTGGTCTACATGATGCGATACATATTTTTTTAACGGATGAGATCTTTCGGCTTTGCTCAAGATGACAAAATTTAAGTTATGTCATGACTTGAGCAGAGTGCAAAGCA
>WRAF01000031.1 GCA_009780325.1 Bacillota bacterium
ACACAGGTTTTTGTACAGCCAGGTCAAACAATATATAACTTTTTTCTTTTGTGATTGTTTCATTTGTTAATCCATAAATCAGAACGACAGTGTGTCATCATCTTCAGCTAAAAAAGCTGCTTTTCTTTGCTCGAGCAATAAACTTTTTTTAGCTTTAGGCTTTAAATGATTCAAACTTCCTTTGACGACTAATCTGCCTTTTTTATCAAATGCCAAAGTATCAATGTATTGTGCCGTCTCGGCTGCCAGCGGCTCTTTTTTATAAAACTTCTTATATAGTCTGTTAAATGCTTCCGAAGCCTTTTCAATCTTTGTTAGATGCCTTTCATTACGCATTTTCTCTAGCGCCTCTAAAAGCTCTTTATCCGCTAAAGGTTCATTCACAATCCTTGCTAAATCCTCATTGCCAATATTATATATATTCTTAAAATTTAAATATGTATATTTAAACCCGTCCTCTAAATCCTTAAATACATCCAGCGTTTTATCTGCTGTCTCTGTAGGCTCTTCATGTTTTCTTAAAAATGCCTCTATTATCTCTTTTGCTTCATGATGCGATTCATCAATTTCATCATCACATTTTAATCCATACCACAAGCCATACCCTTGCATGGTTCGCCGACCATGTAATGCTTCATCCAAAGTTTTTTGCTGGATGAGAGTAAACGGGTCACTATCCTTAGTAAACATTTTAACAGCGTATTTAAACACTTCATAATAACTATCCTCATCCACTGGATCTAGTGTCACGCTGTATCCGTCCTTAACAGTAGTTTTTTTTATAGTCCCGTCATTAAAAGAATAGTCTTTTAAATTTTTGTTATTAAACTTTTTGTTGTTAATTATTAAAAACCATACCTTTTGCAGCAGCAGTTCAAAATCACAAAAATGTCTGTCCAATACCCTTTTGCCGTCTTTTTGTTTAAAAGAATATCTTTTATGTACTTTATCTTTTGTTAATATTAAGTTCGTTTTAAGTGCTAATATAACATGTAAATGCGGATGATAATCGTCAAAAATTCTGCCATACTTAGATTGTTTAACCTCTACAGTAATCTCACTTGACCTTAAAGCTGCTACGCATCCGTACTCTACAAATTCTTTGCGTGGCTTTTTGTTTACCAGCAGCATTTTAGTTAATCTGGTAAAAGCTTCATGCAATTGACCTAGTTTGCTATTAAGTTCATGTCCAAAACAATTAGGCACTGTTAATACCATATGGTATAAATCGTAATCCTGCATTGCAGCATCCAGCGCTGGACGGAATCTAAGTATCCTAGTAAGTTGCCGAGCTTTAATGCAGTTTAGACAAAATTTGTAGCCGCAGCGTGGTATACCTTTTAACACTTTTGTTTTTTGGTGCTCAAAAGTATTGTTTAACATGGTAAAGCTGCAGTGTGCAATGTCAACAGGCTTTTTGTAAATATATCCGTATGAATGCTTTTTTACCTCACTTTCATAACGCAGTTTTTGTATGCTGCAATGCTGATTTAAGCTATCCCCTATAAATAATGCCTGATCAAGGTTTTGCGCGATCATTTTATTTTGCGCTGTTTTTTCTAAAATATCGTGTACAAAGGGAATCATTATTTTAACTGAATTCAGCTGCATTTTAACTCCCCTTTTTTACAATATTTTAGCGTTTTTTCACATGGTTTCGTTTCTCATTTTCACAACTTAACCCCATGTGTCAAGGGGCGCTCTAAAGAGCGCCCAAATGCCCCGCTGCTGCCGCTTAAAGGCGGCTGTTTTTGTTGTTTTAAATGCATTGTTTTGGGTTGCTGTCTACTGGGTGCGTCCGCCACGGCGTTCCGCACACCAGCACGACAGCAAGCTTTTATTCACGCTATCCACTAACCCGTTATTGTATAGCGTGAGTTTTCATTCGCAGCTGATGCTGTCCAAATTGGACTTTTCAAGTCCCCATATTGCACCTTCGGTGCTTTTTTCTTTAAAAGTAATGTTACTACTAGGCTAGATGGTTCTATTAGTCTTTAGGTTTCTTTTAGCCTGCGAAGCTCCCAAGGCTCTAACTTTTCGCCTCTGTCTCTTTTTGCCCTTATATGTTTTTTGATGTATTGTTCCTGTATTTCAAGAAATTTTAACCGGTCAACTTTACCCATTTTTTCTTTATCATCTTTTTTAGATGATGCGCTTTGCCCGCCTGGCAGATGCTGGCTAATATGATAGTTATATACAGCTATTTTGCCTTGTCTTTTAGCTTCAGCTGAAGGAATATTAATTTTAGCAGCAATATCCTTTGCCCTATAGTACCTTAACGCTGTATATTGACCAGGCTCATCTACAACGTTAGCACGAATAATATGCCTAACTTCTTCTTTGGCAGTATCCACACCTTCTAAAAATTGACTAGCATAATTGCGTTGTCCTGCCGTTAAAGATTTATCTTTTAAGCGATGTTTATAATACTTTATCTTTTGTTCTAAACTATATTTTTTTTCTTTCATAAATTTTACCTATTTATTTTACTTGACTTAATAATTCAAACTAAGCTATACTAATTAATAGAGTTGCTTTGACCTCACCTGTGAGGCAAGTCGAAAGGACGGAGGGTAACTCTTTTTTTATGCTCAAGGATACCTTTTTTATTTCTTTTTATTGTTTTTACTGTACTTATCTTTTAAGCAATCTGGCATCTCTAAATCTTTATTATGTGGCTCAAACAGTCTCTTAGGTTTTTTAGCAGCTCTTTTTAAGTGCATAGGCAATGGGTCATCTTTATCTGGATTAGGATAAATCTTTTCATAGCCTTTTCCCTCTGAATGCGTTGCCTCACGATGCACAAAGCCTTCTTCTTGCTTTTTAGTTTTTTTATCAAAGACCAACTCTTCATCTATAACAAGAGTTGTTCTTTTTTTATTGGGTTTAAACCTTGCCCAAAAAGGAAACTTTTTAGGAAAATCTTTATTACGTTTCTTTTTCTTCATTTAATCACCTTTATTTAAACTGCTATACGCTTGTATCTCATCAATTATTAAATATGAATTTTGCTGCAGCATTTCACTTTCAACCATTTTATGCGTGGCATAACAAGGAATGTCTTTAATGCCTACTCCACATTTTATTAAGCTTTTAGCAAATACATCTTTAAACGCATCAGTTGTAAAACGGTTAGAATATATTTTTTTAAATGATACATAGTACGGATGTACTTTAATCACCTTTTCACTTGCGGCATCCTCTACCTCTAAGCTAGATATAAAATATCCAAAGCGATTATGTATGCGGTTATTATACCTATACACTCCACCACCTAATGCTTTAAGCAAAAACATTAAAAGTGTGTTATCGCCTCTGTTATGTCTGTAATCCTCATAAACCCTTAAAAACTTAGGAACTATAAATGAATATATTAATTCACCTATAAATGTCTTTTTCAATGTTAATTCAGGCTCTGACTTATATTTAATCTTAACTACTTCACATAAATCACGACAATCAACTCCTAAGCTTTCTGGGCGCTGCTCATCCATAAACACTCTAGCAAAAGGAAAGCCGCCAACAGTACATTTATGCCGTATAAGTTTTAATGCAGAGTTAAATTTATCATTTAATATTGTTGCTCTATTCTCTAATTTTTCAACCTCTTTCTTATTCCCATCAGCTTTTGCATTATCCAGTTGCTCGAGCACTTTTAAGCGCTCATTACGATTATCTGTAAGCTCTTTTGCTTTTAAGTGATTACCCTCTTTTTTAAGACGATCTTTTATCTCGTGCTCTTTAAATTGATTCCCTCTTTCTTTGCCCACTTCAGTTATTCCGATGATGCCAAATTCAAAGCAAGCACTTTGAGCATTGTTTTTTACCAGCTTTTTACCAAGCCGAAGAATATCAAAATTAAGGATGTGTGCATGCTTAGAATGTGTGCGTATTAAACGGCTGTCTTTTTTAAAAAAATCTAAGTCCCATTTTGGCATATTTCCGCTGTCTAAAAATCCAAAGTCTGTACGTACAGAATAATTGGCAAAGATTAAACTGGTATTAACTATATACAAAAAATACAACTGCACATAATCTTTTAAGGCTTCAAAAATTGTTGTTACTGTTTTTTTATCATCATAATCTAATCCGTATTTAATAAAGTCATAACCAAAAATCAAATTGCGTGAGTATGGATGCTTAATATTTCTTTTTGCACATTTATATAAAGCAAATTCAAAAATTTGCTGCTGCTTATCCACCCAGGCACAGGCACTTGCCCAGTTATATATATAGCCTTTATCTATTACAACTTTAATGTCATTCTCAAAATTTATCCAGGGAAAATACGGAAACTTTAAATCAATGTCATACATCATTTGTCGTGCTTTATATCGATAATACGATTCTGTTGAAAGCATCATGTCTGTTATTAATGTAGTCTTTCCCTTGCCCATAGCGCCACACAGCAGCACACAAATTTCCCTTTCATTTATAAACCCTTTGTTCATTGCTTCCATATGATTTAACAAATCATATGCTTTTATTTTTCGGCGGCGGTCTATAAGATAGAGAACCAGGATTAACCAAAGTATAACAGGTATAGTGGTTACAGTAGGCATTAAAAGGACAGCTATGTTATATAAAAAATAGTATAAAGCCACAAAGTCAAAGCTGATGAAAAAATACAACGAAATGGAAATTATGTGCAAGATTATAGCAAAAGCATTAAAATTAAAAAGCCATATTAATAGCAGTATCTTTTTAAAATGTGTACTTAAAATATAGATAGTGACAGATAAGATAAAATGTATAGGTGGATGACATAAGTGATTTAAACACCATTTAAAAGCTTTTAACGGTTTTGTATCCTGGTTATATCGGTTATTATGCTTTTTTGTAAAGCTTTTAATGATGTATCTACGAAGCATAAATACTGCTAAAATTATAAATGGCAGCAACATCATTAAACCTAATATCAAGCTTTCTAGTGAGTTAGCAAAAGCTCTAAAGTTAACACCACTAAACAGTGTTCTAAAGAATGAACCAAGATTAAAAACAAAACCAGCAGTAGTATCTGGAAGAATATTTATCTCGCCCGATGGCGGACGGATGGGACGTTCTGACAGCTGCTGTAAAAAGGTAAATCTAAAGTATGCTAGACTAGAGTGTCCTAATTGTATAAGCGCTTGCAAAACAGATAAAAAGGCAGTATTATAAACTATAAAAGTTAATACCAGCGATATTATCACTAGCATTAAAGCTGTTATTAATTTGTAGCGCCGTTTTAGAAAATTCATTAATTTCTTCCTCATATCCCCTAACTTGACACCATGTAAATACTATGTATGATATAACCAATACTCCCAATATTAAGAATATTAACTTTAAAATATTTTTAATAAATCTTTGTTTTATCGCTTTCACTATCACCACCAGCATCAAGATTATTTTTAGACTGCCACCTAAATAATTTAAGCAACAATAAAATCGGCAAAGTCAGCAGCCTAAAAATAAACATTAATAGATGTTTTAAAATAAAACCAATCAAGCTAAATACTCCAGCAAGTAGGCTTATTGTAAATGTTAAAATTATAGTAGCAATAATCATCTACTTTTTACCTTGTTTAGATATAGCTAACAAAGGCAACACTAAAGATAATATTTTAACAACTACAGCTAACATCAATATTAAACCTAGTATTATGCCTATAAAACGCATTATATCAACAACACCGCCATCACCGCCAAATAAATCTCTTAACCCGTCCCAAAAACCACCGCTATAACGGGAACGACTATCAGCAATGCCAACTGTGATGCCAGCAGCTAATTCACCGTTTAATAATCTCCAATCAGGATCATAGTATGTACCCCAATTTCTAACAGGAACATCTAAGTACCCAAAAGGTTGCATATAAATAAAATCCTGATGAAATGGCACACCTCTATCAAGTAAATCTTGCACAGTCATTACATCTAAAAGCATTGCATTTTCAATCCTTTGCACTTGTCCGTTAGTTGCTATAATGTTCCCATCAGCAAATATTAAAGGCAGTGCTGTTCTTTCGTTTATTATAGGAAAACCGAAAAAATCTGTTACTTGCCATGTTCTAGGATTAACTCTAATAGCTTCACCAACAGGAGTTACGACAGCACGACCAGCATCCATTATCTGCGGCCAGGGATGACGAGTAGATAAACGAATTGTTTGCAGTAAATCCCCCAATAAAAAATCTTCCCACATATCTATAACATTTCGAATCCTATGGTTTTGTCTAATTGTAGTCCATTTACTAGACCACCAAGGCGCAGGCTGCGGCAAACCTATTCTCTCATAACGCAATTCCCGACCGTTCATATCATAAACTGTATGCCTTGTATTTTGAAACACTTGCCACCAAGCAGCATTATGCGTGCGTATTGTTACAAATATTTCTCTATAACGACCATTCGGCTCTCTATAGTTAACTAAATAAACAGTTGAAAATAATTCTATAGCTCTAGTATAAAAGCCGCCTAATCTTAACTCATTTCTATTTAATCTGCTGTTTAAAAATATTGCTAAATGCCTATCCGCTCCATCCAATACTTCCTCAGTTTCTTCATTCCAATATAAAGAAAGTGAGCCATCAGTAGAGTTACGATTATTGTCCGCAATGGTGACTAAATCACCGTCTGCAGTGACAATTAATCCTGCCATTGAAAAACCTCTATGACCATCTGATGTATATAAATAACCTTGTCTTGTCTCATAAGCTCCGCTAGAAAAGGGAGCTATCGCAGGCACATAAATGTCATATTCAGCAGTCAACGCTTCAGACTGTGCTTGTATTCTTGCCCTTAAACTAGCGACACATCGCTGCTGGTTAAAATATACATACTGTTCATTATGTGACTGTGCTGTATTACTAACCCAAACCATAAACGGAGCAAAGATTATAATAAACAACAAAAGGCTTGCTATAGCTATTACCATTATTTTATTTTGCATTTTAATTTTTCGCATATTATCCCCCATAATAAATCCCATAGAAATATAATAAAGACCTAACTAAAAAAACCTGTTGTCTTGCCCTTAAACTTAACGGATTATATGGCATACCAGTTGTATCCGATGGTCTTGCTGTTTCAATTAAAAATACAGGCACATTAAAATAACTAGCCAACTCACGCCTAACAGTTCCAGCTGTTACATTCCCACTAAGCACTCTAAATGCTCTTTGAGGATTAGAAAATTCACTTGCGTTAATTGCCTGCACTGCAAATCGTGCCGCATCCAGCGTACCATCCATATATGAATGCCCTATACTATTTGGTAATGTTCCACTATGCCATGTCCCATCAGAAAGCATTGCTTCATGCAAGTCAATTATTATACAAGGGTCAAACTCTTCTATCAATCCGACAATTGCAGCTGCTATTTGATACGCAATGTTTCCATAAAGATTACCAGGGAAATGCCTATTTAAATCCAATCCATTGACTGTCCTTATGTGGTTGTATATCGCCAACGGATTAGCTTTTGGTATAATTAAAAATCTGCCGTTTGAAAAATTAAAGTTTTCTACCATGTACAATGCAGCCAACCAGCCTGCTGGTTCGTTACCATGTATGCCAGCAAGTATGACAACATTTTTACCATCATGATGAGTGTCAAAAATATGATAGGTTATCTCATGCTCATAAGTCATACCATAGCGTTTTAGCCTGCCCTCATAATGAGTAGTTTCAATTGGTTCATTAATCTCATCTTCTCCCCCTGCATTAATCCAGCCGCTAAAATGTGCCACTGCTGCTAATGTCATTGCACCTAGCAGCATGACAAAAATAAAGCTTGCCATAGTATTAAAAGAATTTTTTACTTTTTTCATTCAAACTCCTTTTCTAACGCCTGCGTTTAGAACCAAAAATCCAACTTAACAATGTAATAATCCCGACTATTAAAACAATACCTGCAACAGAACCAACAACTATAGGCCAAACTCCAATTTCAAAGCCTTCATTATTATTGCTGTTATTATCGCTGCCATTGTTGTCTTGACCCTCTACTGCATTTATTAAACTTTCTAATGAGATATGTAATGCAGGTCTTACTCCTCTTGAAAGCTGAGCACCGCCGCTTGTTAAAGTTCCAGCCTCTACATAAACTACAACTTGCTGAGGAAAAGTAGATGAAATATTGCGTGCCCAAATACTTGAACCAAACTCTCCTCCTTCAAAACTTATATCCTCTGCAGTCAAGCGCCAGCCGTTAATTCCCATCTCTTGACTTGAAGGAATCCAAATTCTGTCACTAGGACGAGCACCATGAATATTTGTATTTTGTGTCATAACATGACTTGTCAAATGAGGCACAGCACTAGACAAAGCAGTAAAATCCGCCAAAAGATTAGTCCGTAGTTCACTTTCACTGTATAGTGGAGGTACTCCGCCGTCATTCCATGTGCTAGGCGCACCAGTTTCAGGGTCATATAAGGTGCTATTATATACACTGTTTCGGTATGCTGAACTTGCCCAAAATGTTATGCGGTCATTTGTAACCGACATTATCCTAAAACTAAGGCGAGATAAGTTTGCTACAGCTTCCCCTCTATCGTGAACTAACGGAAACAGTCTAAATTCAGTCTCTCTATCTATACTCTGCCTATTCCTAATAGCGTATAAAATGTTTTGGGCTTGCCCAACATGGATATTGCCGTTTGCCATAAATAAACTGGCTCCAGTTGGCAACGTATTTGCTTGAGCAATTTGTACGGCTGTTTGATTTGATGATGGGATAAACAATCCCCCTAATGCTATTGTAATGGTTAGGGCTATTGCTGTAACCAATAAAATTATTTTTTTTCTAAGATTTTTTTTCTTTGTTTTCATTTTTTAACTCCTTTTTTAAAAAAAAGCAAGGCACATAATTTTATTACCCTGCCTATATAATTCAGTTATTTTTTCTTTTTCTTATTATAGCCGGCTCTTGCACTTGCCTTAACCTTAGCGCTTGACTTAGCAAAACGAACACTTGCCGTTTTATCTTGCCCAATAGCAATGCCTTGACCAATATAATAAGCTCGTTTTTCTTCAGCAGAATATGAATGCTTATTAGATTGTTTTTTTTCATCTAACATAGTTATTTTACCCCCTTTAAAGATTCCGCTTGCTTACCGCTTTTTGTACACTATGACGGAGTTGAACCGCCTATTAAACCCTTATAGTGCATAGCCTCTGTTTATGCAGAGGCTAGATTTTGTATAAAACAAGTAATCCAATCTTGAAGCGGTTTTAAGATTAAACTCCTTGCACATACCTAAATTATTTAACAACTTCTACCATATACCCAATACGCATGAAACTTTTAAAATCTCCTACCTTAACAGGATAATTTAGCGGCTCACCCTCTTCAATAGCTATACTGTATCCAAAATATCTTACATGCCCCTTATCCTTTTTGCGTGAGCTGAGTTTATCAAAAAGAACAGGAAGCTCTGCACCTTTACCCAATATCCCAAAATATGACCTATCTTCAGGTTTAAGATTAGACAGCGTTACTATCCAGTTTGGGTGTAATGCTATTTTTAAAACTACATTATCTTTTTTTGTAAAAGAATCTCTTTCGATGTCTACAACACCTTTTAAAAATTTACCCTTTATTTGTGGAGCTATCTCATAGCTGTCACTAAATTGAGAGGCTGCTATCTCTTGTGCTTCAAAATCTATAAAATCTACAGCCGCAACAGCACTTGACGCAAATTGAACACCTGTTCCATTGTTTCTTGATTTTTTTATGTCAATTGTTTGGTTTTCCATTTTTTTGTTTCTCCTTGTTTTTTGTTTTTTAGTCTGTTAATATCACTAAACAGTGCGTGCACTCACTGTAAAATAATCTATGAAAGAAAAGAAATTTGTCCAGCTTCAGCTTTATAAAAATTATGTTTTGGCAAAGTGTAATATAAGTCCATAAAGCCGCATCCGTTTCTACACACATAGTCTTTAGGGTCATAGCGGCTGCATGATGGACAGACATAAAAAGATTTAGCTATTTTAAAAAACTTAGATTGCTCAAATTCTGCCTTAGTTTCTTTTACTATGAATTCTTTGCATTTTGTGCAGCCTTTGCCTCTGCCCTTATATACACAGCTTTTGCAGTTTTCTAAATGCTTTAATGTCTCACTTTTAAATTTAATCATCTATTACCTCGAGATAAAAAATATCAGAGAATTGTTGCTTGTTTGACCTTTGCCATCAAATCATGAAATTTATCATGCAGCAAAGTAAATGTTTCAACATATCCATTCATTGCTTTTCGTACAAAATAAATAATCTTAGAGCCAACAGAAACACCATCAGAATTATATGTAGCCTCAAATCTTATAACACTATTTAAATTAACCAGCATTAATACACTGCCTAAAATACTGTCGTGCCTTTCAACCTCTATAAATCCTTTCATAATTTTTAATCACCTTTTTATTGTATATGCGGAACGCTGTATGAAACAAGATAGTCAATATCACAAGATATATCATCTTGCAATAGACCAAAACAACTATCCACAGCTTTTAAAAATGCGTTATAGCTGTCAAAAACTATGTTGAAAATGTGTAAGCCATTTTTATGATAATTCAACTTAATTCCTGTTGCTCTATAATCATTGTAATTAGCTTCAATCTCATCTAATGTTGTGTTAATCAATTGATTATTCTCTTTTTTATTTTTGTTTGACATTTTTAATTATCCCCTTGCCGAATTCAGCAGCATTTTTATTTTTTTGGCGCAGCAATAACTAATTGACTTTTTATAAATAATTGTGATAAAATATAGTGTTAAGCTCCCACAGCCTAATAAAATCATATAAAAAGGAACATACAATGCCTAAGAAAAATAAATCCATAATTACCGAAATTGCACTACTGCCTATCACAACCATAGGTGCAATTATTGACCTAACAGGAAAATTCTTTTCTGCTTTTGGAAAGTTTTTAGATTGCTTAATCAAAGTCAAAAAACTAAAATCTAAACAACCAAACACAAAAAAACAAACCAAATATGATTACCTTAAATATAAATTTTAATATTCAATACTCCCCACTTTTTATTTATATAATTAGCCATTGGCTATTACTGCTGTCTTTAATTTGACTTTTAACTATTAAATAGAGTAAATTAAAAGCAGTATATAACGATTTTTTAGAGTTGTCAACTATTTTAAAGAGTTAAAATGAAAAAGATTAAAAATTATGAAAAATAAACTACCAGAAAGACTAAAAAAATTAAGAGCAGACAGCGAACTTAGCCAAGCTAAATTAGCAGTTATTTTGAATATGCCGCAACAAACATATGATAAATGGGAACAAGGACGCAATCAACCTAGCATAGAAGCACTTATTCAGTTATCAGCCTATTATGATGTTTCAATTGATTATCTAATTGGAACTAGTGATAATACTAACAAAGCTATTGATGAAAGCTGTGCTACTATTGATAATAAATATGCATTTATAAACAACAGTAAGATAAGCATAAATCAAGCAAAGAAAAATAAATAAATTAAGGAAAATATTATATGGCAAAAATATGCACTCAATGTGGTGCTACTTTATCTAATAGCCGTTGCGACTATTGCAATGCAATAGATAATCCTAACAATATAACAACACCAACATTTAATATAAAGCCTGTTTTGCAAAATATAAATAAACCAACACCAGTAAAAAAAAGAAAAAATATAATAATAATCCTACCAATTATTACTTTCGTTATAATTATAGCTGGGTCAATTGGATTATATTTAATTCTTAGAGATACACCCGAAATAGAAACACAACTATTTATAAACAGTGATTTTGCTCACTGGATATCAAATCCACCAATACAAGAAAGACACCCTCAAGCTCTATCGCCAAACACAACAGCATTTGCATGGAGAGTAGAAGTAAGAGGCACGATACATAATCAAACAAATACAAATTATTCACCATTGATAATACAAATAAGTCTATATAGAGATAACAATAGAACAAATAGAATCGGCTATGTTATAATTGAAAAAAATGTGCCAGCAAATTCAGAAATAGAAATTTCACAAATTATCTGGACAAATTTCTATCCAGCAAACCCAGATAGCACATTTCCAAGAACATTTCAATTCACAATACTTTAATAATCAAAAAAAGCTGATTGTAAAATCCACATTTACAATCAGCTTTTTTAATATAAGAAACAATAATTAAATTATTTAATAAAAATACAGCATCATTTAAATATTAAACATATTCTATAAGCAAAATCTAAAATAGCTAAATGACTGCACTTTAATCCCCTGCCCTGCATCCAATATATATGTCCAAAAAAGCAAGCTGTCTTTTGCGAAGTGATGTATCATAGGAATGTGGCTTGTGCATGGTATCACTTTCTCACCCCTTTTCTATCTGTGCTGCGTGTGTATAATCGCAGACTATCCCCATGACTAACTGTAT
>WRAF01000032.1 GCA_009780325.1 Bacillota bacterium
CAGCTTTTTTTATTCAAAAATTTTATTCTTTTTTTTGTTAATACTGCTAGTATTAACTGCAAAAACAATAAAATTTTGCTTTAAAAAAATCCATGCTTTATCTGACCATGTAGGTTACTGAACAGGTCTAATATTTTTTTCTAGGGATGAGATTTTTTGGTTGCGACTCAGAATGACAAAAATATAGAATATTAACATTAAAAATAGAATTATTCATTATCCATAAACGGGTACTCAACAATACTTGGGGCATTGAATGTTTCTTTAATTGTTCTTGGAGATAACCACCTAAATAGATTAAGTATGCTGCCTGCTTTGTCGTTTGTACCGCTTGCTTTGCCGCCGCCAAATGGCTGTTGTCCTACCACTGCGCCTGTGCATTTATCATTAATATAAAAGTTTCCTGCAGCACTTTGCAATGCTTTTTCCATATATGTCAAAATCTCTCTGTCTCTGCCCCAAATTGCTCCGGTCAGTGCGTATTCGTTATCGCCACATAATTCTAATGTCTTATCAAAATCTTTATCATCATACACATAAATAGTCAAAACTGGTCCAAAGATTTCTTCTTTCATGGTCACATAATTAGCTTCTTTAGTCACGATAATAGTAGGTTCAACAAAATAACCTTTTTTATCATCATAGCCGCCGCATAAAACTTGACAATTTTTATCCGCTTTAGCTGCATCAATATATTTTTTGATATTATCAAAAGAATTTTTATCAATGACTGCGCCTAAAAAGTTTGAAAAATCGGATACATCGCCCGTCTTTAATTTAGCAGTTTTTTCTAGCATCAGTTTTTTTATATCTTCCCAAATACTGCTAGGTATGTATGCCCTTGATAAAGCCGAACACTTTTGCCCTTGATATTCAAATGCTCCTCTTATTAGTGCGACAGCTAATTGCTCTAACTGCGTATTATCTTTATGTAAAATGCCGCTGTCTATGGCAACACTATTATGTGCAAATAAAAAATCTTTGCCGCCTGTTTCTCCTACCAATCTAGGATAAGATTTATATTTATTTATATTTTTGCCTGTTAACTGCCAAATATCTTTAAATACTTTAGTAGATCCAGTAAAATGCACTCCGCCAAGATCTTTGTCCTCTAGCACTATTTTAGAAAAATCTGCGCCGCTAGACGGTACAAAGTTGATTACTCCTGCCGGCAGGCCTGCCTCTTCAAAAACTTTCATTATATAATAATTTGACAGCATAGCAGTAGACGCAGGTTTCCATATAATTGTATTGCCTAACATTGCAGGACAAGCGCTTAGGTTGCCTGCAATGGCAGTGAAATTAAAAGGAGATATTGCTGCAACAAATCCGTCAAGCGGTCGATACTCTAATCTATTCCATGTGCCTTTGTCGCTTATTGGCTGGTTAGAGAAAATTTGCTCGGCATAGTGCGCATTAAACTTAAGAAAGTCTATAAGCTCGCAAGGAGTATCTATTTCAGCCTGAAAAGCAGTTTTGCTTTGACCTAGCATAGTGGCAGCATTTAATAGATAACGATATTTAGTTGAAATTAAATCAGCGGCTTTTAAAAATATTGCGGCACGATGATTAAACGGCATTGCCTGCCATGTCTCTTTTGCATCTTTGGCAGCTTTTATTGCAAGTGCTAATTCTTTATCAGATGCAATGTGATACTCTGCTAAAACATGTTTATGATTGTGCGGCATAACAACTTTTTTAATATTGTTTGTTTTAATTTCTTTGCCGCCGATGATTATAGGAATCTCAATTTTTATGCTAGATTGTCTGGTTAGTTCATTTTTTAAGGCAGTTCTTTCTTTTGTATTTTTAGCATAAGAGAAGATGGGTTCGTTAACTGGGGCAGGGATTCTAAAATTTGAGTTTGACATAGATTTATTTTCTCCTTGAATAAAATTTGCTGTTGATTTGCAAACTAATAATATGATTAATATAGATAATAAAAATGAATTTAAAAGTGAGTTTGATCCGTTGGGAAGTTATACAGGTACGCCGTTTAGTCCGTCTTTTGAAGAGAGTGCATTAGCTGAAATGGAAGTACCTTTGCAAGATAGTGATGATTTATAAGTTAATTTTGTAGACTTAATAAGAATTGATAACACATAGGCAGTTTTAAAGGCTTAAAGCTTTCAATTAATTCATCAATGTCATTTATTTGTTTAAATTCTAATTTGCGCACAATTTTTGAAAGGATGATGCAGTCAAGTGCTTCATGGATATATTCATCTTTTTCATTGCTGTTTTTTGGTCCGCTTGCTGATACATAAACTTTTACAAATTCTTCAATCTGTTTTAGTATCCTGTTTCCGAATGAGATTCTGTATGGAAGCAGGATTTTTTCTATCTTTTTAATAATAGAGCTGTCTTCAGCATCAAAAACCATTTGCTTGCATTCACTAAACAGCGACCTTAGTTGATTCATGGTTACAAACTTTTTTAAATTAAAATTGGTATTAGCTTTTAAAATTTTAGGGGCACGCTTATCAAAATTCATTGTTTGTGCTCTATCATACACCTTGTCAGAAATCTCAAATGTACTTTCATCTCTGTTTGCTGTGCCCACAAACCAAATATTATTAGGAATTTTTAAAGTATGACCATGCTCTAATTTTAAATATTCTGTTCTGTCATCAACTTCAGGATATAGCTGCACATCAAATAATTTAATTTTTCTTTCATCTTCAGCTGCTTCCATAAGCGATAAAAAGTCAGAGAAATAATACTCAATTCTTGATAGATTCATTTCATCTAATACAATAAACACAGGAGTATCAATATTTAATGACGCTTTATAAAGGCTTTGAGTAAAGGCTTTAGGGGTAAACTTTTTATTAAACTCATTATAATAGCCTAAAAGTTCGTTTTTATCTCTCCAGCTAGATTCTACTGCAATCATCTCGCATATGCCGCCAATTGCTTCAGTAAAAATTTTAGGGAGGCTGGTTTTTCCTGTTC
This sequence comes from Bacillota bacterium, assembly GCA_009780325.1. Classification (GTDB taxonomy): domain Bacteria; phylum Bacillota; class Clostridia; order Christensenellales; family Pumilibacteraceae; genus WRAF01. The sequence goes on from WRAF01000032.1 coordinate 2,956, forward strand.
CGCTCATTCCTTGCAATATGCTTAATCTGCTTGCGCCTAAGCCTGCTATAAAAGTTTTTATCTCACGTTTGCCATAGCTTAAGTTTTGCGGGGAATTTTTTGCATACTCTATAATATGGTCAACCAATAATGGCAAGGTGACACCTTCAAATTTAAACTTTAAATTTTCTTGATAGTCGTCTTCAAATTTATCTGACATGCTATCTATTTCAGAAAAAGCGGGGATAGGATCATAGCCTGTTATCTCTAAATCCTCGGCTGTTTTCTTGTCTTCTCCTTCAGTGCTGCTGCGCCTGCCGCCAGCTTTAGCATAAACTTTATATTCTATATTTTGTCTGTTTTCAGTCAGCTTAACAAACAACAACCCCAAAATATACATGCCAAACAGAGCAAGCGGCAAATATGCATAGGTATCCCAAGAAACAACAATAAGGATATAATCAGGTATATACTGGAGTGTATCAAATAAAATTACGACATAGTTTAAACCTATTAGCGCATATAGTGCCAGCGCAATAATGCCGATAAACACATTAAATTTATTGTATTGAACAAAGATTCGTTTGCTGGTTATATATAATATTAGGTTTATTATAAATGAAGCAAAGCACACGATTAAAAATATAAGAATAAATGACCTAAAGGTAGACACTGTGGGCAAGAATGCCAGTCTATCAGGTCTATTAAGCAAAATATCTAACCCTGTCATGCTGTAGAAAGGTTGAAAAATATAAATAGGGGTAAATAAAGTGGAGATTACTAGCACTAGCAGTACAAATGAACTTGCAATAGATAATTTTGATTTAGCAAATTCATCATTAGTAGGGACTTTAAAGCAAAAGTTGACAATATATTTTAAGATTAAAATGATTAAGCCTATTATAAAAGAGCCTATTCCGCCTACGGTAATAGTGCGATGCGGCGCAGCTAAAGTATAAAGATTAGCAAAATTTAAAGATAAAAGCATTCCGAAAAATAAAAATGCCACCAAAACTGCCATAGCAATATCACAAAAAGAGCTGGTTTTATCACGCCTTTTATTTATAAACACAAATACGCCTGCAGCAATTATAATTAAAAGGGCAACGGCAAAAACCATATAATAAATTCTTGCTACCCAATATGAAAGTGTCAAAAAAGGTAAGCCTAGACTAGGGAAAAAATAATATTCAGCGTAGTTTTGGCGCATGAAAATAAGATTGAAAGGTGTTAGATTATCAAAGGTAGTTGTTAAAATAGAGGTAGATAAAGATATGAGAGCAACTAAGCATAGTGTCATGCAAAGCGCAAAAGAAAGTATTTTAGCACCTTGACCTTTGAAATTAAGTTTGGCAGTGACAAATATTTTTAATGAAGAAAAAGGGTTTGTTGTGGGTTTATTGGTTGTGTCAACATTATTTTGTACTTGGGCTGATGAAGAGGGATAATGGGGCGGGGTGTTAGGTTGCGGAAAATAGTATCCTTGCTTAGAAGCAGTTTGGATATCTGTTGTATTTATATCTTTTATTTCATCGTTATTCATTATTGTTGCCTCCCTAACATTGCGTCTAGCATTGAGTCTACTATTTCATTTATTTGAGCCATTGTTATATGTCCAGCATGATAAGCTATCCATAGTGGCTGTCCAGGTGCCATTATGCTGTCAAAAATCTGTTGTCTTAAAGCGTTTATATCAGGTTCATAATTGATTATATCGTATACTAATTCTTCTAATAATTTTCTAAATTCATCACTATTAACAATGCTGGCAATAAAATCTTCGTCAGACATAATTTCCTGCACTAAATTTCTTAATTCTGTATCAGTTAGAAAATCAGCTAAATCAATTTCTCTTAAAATTTCTTTTAATAGATCATCTGTAATCAAGTTTGCAATACCATGGTATTCTAATAGGTTAATTAAATCATCAATATCGATTAAATCTAAAAGATCAATATATTGCAATATATTAACAACATCTTGCAATGTTAAAAAATCATCTAAATCAATGGTGTCTAATATTAAGCGCCTCAATTCATTTCTAATAAAGCTATCATGCATAATGGTCGTATAAATTATTTCTAAAACGCCCCAATAAAAATAATCGTTTCTTAGAATGTCCTGTATCAACGATTCTATTAGATAGTTTCTAATTTCAGGATCACGCAAAATATCTTGGATAAAAGCAGCCCTAACCATCGCCCTAAACTCCTCTTCACTTAAAATATCCTCAAAATCCATGTCTCTGATTATGCGCCTGACTTCATCTTCATCTATTAAATCTGCACCAATAAATTCACGCAATTCTTCTCTAGTAAAAAAATCTTCTAATTCAAAATTTTGCAGTATATGATCAATTATATCTTGAGTTAGCACTTCGGACCAGTTAATGTTAGAAAAAATATCATTCCAGTCAATATGATCCCAAATAGAGCCCCCGCCAGGAGGTTCTATTACAGAAATTCCGCAAGCAGCTAAAATAAATATGGTCAAACTTAATGTAATACTTAAAACGGTAATTTTTATTTTTTTCATAAATTAGACTCCTCTTTGCAATTAGGGCAATTTTTATTAATTGTTTTAAACGGAGCATTTTCTATAGCAACTCCGTCTACTTTTGTGGATATATAATTATGCTCACAAGTGCTGCATTTATTATTTTGTATATTAAGTCTACATTTTTTGCATTTATTTTCTAATAAATTTGCTCCGCAAAATGCACAAATGTTTTTGTCATTATCGGTTAATATCATGCCCTCTAGCAGCAGTTTTTGAAAATATCTAAAGCTATTGATTTCAATGATGGATATAGGCAGTGCTTGGTCGGTATAATCAATATCAAAAGGATGAGTAATTATTATATTATCATAGCCTGTTCCTATTTTGTTTTTAATATCTTGATAGTATTTTGTTTTATCTTTTTTAAAATAATATGAGCAAGGCACAATCAAATATTTTGTTTGAGTTTTTTTGTGTTTTATGGTTAATTCTATCGCTTCAATATCAACAGTTAAAATCTTTTTATTTTTTATAGTCATTTGCCATTTGTTAAATTTAAATTGCTCATTAAAATTAAAATTTCTGACGGCAAAAATTAATAAATATTCACAATATTTTTCATACGCTTTTTGAGCCTTTGCTTGCAGCTTTTCATCAATTTCTTCTTCTTTAACGTCATCATTTCCTAATTGTTTCCATAGCTTATTCACATATTTATAATCTTTATGCATAAGCAAAATGTTTGTTTGTTTAATGTCGCTGCCTAAAGATTTAGCAGTTATATTTTTTCTATAAACAGGGTGTGATAAATACTTAGTTAATAAGGATAGCTGTTGTTTTATTTTTTTGGTCAGGGCATTTGTTTCAATTTCTTCAAAATTATTAAAAAAGCCTGAATAAAGATTTCCTATGGCTTTATAATATTGTTCATGATTTATTCTTGAGAAAACATCAATACTAACTGATTCATTATAGATTTTTAAGGCGACAATTAAATAGTGCAGCTGTTTTTTTAATAGTTTTAATATCCTATCGATTAAATTTTTAAAGACAAGATTTTCATAAATTCCATAATCATCATCATATGTTTTTGTCAATACATTTTTAGGAGTAATTTTTGATTTTTTAATACATTCCCAATCTTGTGAATTTGACATTAGATGGCGCACAGTTTTTGAGGTAATATGTTTTGCCATATCTACAGGCACAATTGTTTCTATCTCAGACAGATGTGTGACAGGGCGTCTAAACACCTCAATTAAATGCGGCATAGCGGCGGCGATTTGTTTAAGTAGATTTTCAATATATTGAGTGTCAATTTGCTCAAAAAAAGTACAAAGCACCAAATTATTTTTTAGTGCCTCGTCAAATTTATTGGTAGTTAGCGTTGTATTTTTTTGATAAAAGTCTAGGATATTTTTATATTGATAGAAAATGTTTCCAGCTTTAATAGATGCAGGAAAATAAAGTTTATTAGTATCAGTTATTTTTTTAAGTAAGTTAGACTTCATCAAATGCATTATAACATGATTCAAAGATAAAAGTCAAGGAAAAATACAAAAGAAATTTGTGGAAAAAACGCTTGATTTTTTTTAAGGATTATATTAAAATATACTCATGAGTGCAACATATGATTATAAGAAAATGATAGTAGACTCTGACTGTGACCCATCTTTGACTTTAAGCATTGGCGGTGCATTAGAGCTTATGTCAGATTGTGAGCATTTGCAAATAGCCAGCGACGAGTTTATTGATGATTATTTTAAGAAAAATAATTATGCATGGTTTTTAAGTGCCAGAAGCATAGAAGTTGTCAAAATGCCCAAATTTTTAGATGAGGTGCTAGTTAAAACGGCACTTTATGAAATTAATACCATCACAGGCAACAGAAGCACTTTTATCTATGATAAAAGCGGCAATGTATTAGTTAAGAGCAATTCTTTTGGCGTGCTTGTGGATTTAAAAACAGGCAAGGCTATTAGAAGGGATGCTTTTTTAAATTATAAATTAGCTGATAATCTAGGATTTAATGCGTTGCCAAGAAAGGTTGAATATGAGACGCAAGCGGCGGTTAAAGTGGATAGCGTGGTTATGCCGTCATATTTTTTGGATCATTATAACCATGTAAACAATGCTAATTATGTTAGATTGGCTAGTGAATATATAGATTGGAATTTTGCTAAGGGAATATTGAGGGCAGAATATAAAAGTGCGGCTGCAAGCGGGGATTTAGTAGAGATATTTAAACATGAACAAAAGGATAGGGTGATTATTGATTTGCGAAATGTTGACGGAGGCAGTTATTGTATAATTGAGTTTAAAAAATGATATTAGTAGGGCAAGTTTAACTTGACAAACAACAAGTTTTGTGTTAATATTATATTCAACTAAGCATATTTTAAATATGGAGGGATATTATTTATGCAAGATAATAATATAAATAATCAACATTCAGTTTTTGCTCCTTTATTTAATACAATGACTGCTTCTGTACTAGATGGTTCTGCTTTAATAAAAACACATAATTTAATAAAAAATTATGGGGGCTTTACTGCTCTTCATGATATAAACTTGTCACTTCCTAAGGGCAAAATTATAGGTTTATTAGGACCAAACGGCAGCGGCAAAACTACCTTAATAAAACTTTTTGCCAATTTATTGACTCAATATCATGGTGAAATTTTTATAGATAATAAACCCCCTGGTTTAGCTACAAAAGCTATAATCTCATATCTGCCTGACCGCAACTATTTAATAGATAAATGGACTACAAATCATGCCATATCTTATTTTGCTGACTTTTATCCTGATTTTGATATACACAAGGCAAAAGATTTAATGCGGCAATTAGGGATAGATACTAATCTTCGCTTTAAAATTTTATCAAAGGGCACAAAAGAAAAAGTTCAACTGGCATTAGTGCTGTCAAGAAACGCAAAATTATTTATTTTTGATGAACCCATTGCAGGTGTAGATCCAGCGGCAAGAGATTTTATCTTTAATATGATTTTAAAAAACTATAATAAAGATGCGTCCGTCATAATTTCTACACATCTTATTTTAGAAGCAGAAACCATTTTAGATTATGCAGTATTCTTAAAACATGGAAGTGTGGCTATTGCAGGAGAAGCAGATAAAATAAAAGCACATTACAACATGTCGCTTAATGATTTATTTAGGGAGGTGTTTAGATATGCTTAAATTATTAAAACATGATATAAGAGATAGTTATTTAGAGGTTGTTGTTTTTTGCGGGGTGCTTCTTTTGACAAGTTTGTTTATTATGTTTAGCATAATGACTCAGATTGGTTTTTGGATAGTAATAAGCTGGCTAGCATACTCAGCGGCAGGACTGGCATTAAGCGTAGTGGTCTTAAAAGTAATAGTACAAAATTTTCATATAAAATTGTTTGCTAGCGGAGGATATTTGACGCTTACGACTCCGATATCCATTAATAAAATATTACTGTCAAAAATATTAGTAAGTATGCTGTGGTTGCTGCTTTTGACCTTGACTTTTATTGCAAGTATTTTTGTTGTTTTGGGTGCATTTGAGTTTATGGGAGAGTTTTTGGTGGGATTGTTTCGTGTATTTATGAGATATCCATTAAGAGTTTTTCAAATAGGTCTAGTCTTTTTAGCTTCAGCATTGTCAGGGATTGTTACATTGCTATTAGTACTTTCTTTGTCTAATATCGGGCGGTCTAAAAAAGCAAAAGTATTAAAAGGCATACTAATTTATTATGGTTTAACGCAAGTGATGAGTATAATATCGGTGATTATTATGATGTCACTTATGCCTGCTTTAGATAGGTCAAATTTGTCTGGCACTGCAATTTTTTATGTTATCACAAGCGTGATTTTTATAATTTTTATTGGCTGGAGTATAGGATTTTATTTTTTAAGCAAGTATCTAATAATTAAGAAAGTTGAACTTGAATAGCTATTAATAGGATTAGGTGAGATTAAGTTTTTATTTAAATCCTTAAATTCTAAATATATGCATGATTATTATGCATTATATAATGCATTAGTGGTAGGTTGGAGATATGCCACAAATGCTTTGCATTCGTGGTGAAAGGGATATCACAATGGTCTTCGGAACCATTGTTCTAGGTTCGAATCCTAGCGGGTGCACCATATAAGACCTCTCATATGTCGTACCGAAAAGGTGCGCGTATGGGAGGTTTTTTCTATTTTTAAGCCTTTTTTACACAGCTTGGGACTACTTATGGGAACAGGTTTTTTTGGGTTTTGGGATTTTTGGCTATTTGCCGCAATACTTATCTTTTTCTCTCCCCATTGCATAGAACGGGACTTGAACTATATTTTGCACCCAAATGGCACAGTTTATCGCACACAGCATTGACGGTTGTAGCGCGGTAAATAA
>WRAF01000033.1 GCA_009780325.1 Bacillota bacterium
TGACAAAATTTTAATTGGATTGCTAAAAATAAAAACCACTAAATAAAAACCACTCTACTTAAACCTAACTTTATGTCATCCTGTAAGAATCTAATCCGTTAAAAAATATGTTCCGCATTATGACATCTATATTATTTTGTCATTCTAAAATATTGCCATTTTCTACTATAAACTTTTTATGTTCTCCCAGCGCTGAAATTACTCCGCTGTCCAAATGCGTGCAAGTAATCACCGCCTGCATACCTTTTATTCTAGTCAATAGTTTATGCTGCCTAGTTAAATCCAGCTCCCCCATCACATCATCTAATAATAATATTGGAGACTCCCCTCTATCTATAGACAGTGCCATCTCTGCTAGCTTTAAACTAAGTGCCGCTGTGCGCTGTTGTCCTTGACTTGCAAACTTTCTTGCATCTACTCCATCAATAAAAATTGCAAAATCGTCTTTATGCGGCCCTACATTTGTATAGCCTAGTCTTAAATCCCGCTCCCTGCTTTTTTTAAGTTCTGCATTAAAACTGTCTTTAATTTCATCTAATTCAATTCCATCAATGCTTTCATACTCTAATGATAAAATTTCATTTTCTGTCAAAGAAGCATGCTCATTCTTTGCAGCCTCACTCAAAGCAGCAATAAATCCTTTTCTTGTTTTAATAATACTCGCCCCAGCATCTACTAGCTGCATATCCCACACATACAAACTATCTTCATTTGCTTGTCCGCTTTTAATAAGTTTATTGCGCTGTGACACAATTTTATTGTATCGCTGCAACAAATAAAAATATCCTCTTGACATTTGGCACAAAGCTATATCCATAAAACGGCGTCTGTCAGAAGGACTTTCTTTAATTATCTTCATCTCATCGGGAGAAAAAAATACGACTCTTATTATTCCCATCAATTCACCCATCTTTGAAATAGGCAAACCATTTACTGCTATCCTTTTATTAGCTGACTTATCTAAAATAATCTCTAACTTGTCCAATCCATAACTCTTTTTGGCCTCAACAACTATTTTAGCCTTTTCTTGCTCCCATCTTATTAATTCTTTATCCTTTGTAGTGCGTGCCGATTTTCCTATTGCAGATAAATAAAGTGCCTCTAATAAATTTGTTTTGCCTTGCGCATTTTGTCCTGTGATAAGATTGACAAAAGGACAAAGCGTAATGCTTTGCCTTTTATAATTTCTAAAGTCTATGATTGTGATATTAGTAATTTGCATTTGATGTCATCTATTTAGTTAAATGATAAATCAAAGATAAAACTAGCAGCAATTATCCCTTTCAAAAAACGCTTGACCATGTGCACATACATCACATAATTTTGGTGCATCTTTCATAACAACAACATGACCGCAGTTTCTGCAAGACCACTCTGTTTCTTTATCGGCTGCAAATACATTCTTATTTTCTACCATCCCTAAAAAACATCTATATCTTTCTTCATGCCTTTTTTCTACCTTGCCCACCATCCTAAACTTATTAGCTATTTCACTAAAACCTTCTTTTTCAGCTTCTTCAGCAAACTGTTTATACATTTGCGTCCACTCTTCATTTTCACCTTGCGCCGCATCCAATAAATTTGCTGCTGTGTCACCTATGCCGTCATGCAATAATTTAAACCACTCTTTAGCGTGTGCCTTTTCTTGATTTGCAGTGTGCTCAAAAATTTCAGCAATTTCTTCAAATCCATCTTTTTTGGCCTTGCTAGCATAATAAGTGTATTTGTTTCTTGCCATAGATTCGCCTGCAAACGCTGCCAATAAATTTGCCTCTGTTTTAGTACCTTTTAAATTTTTCATGTTGATTTCTCCCTTTATAAATTTCATATTAGAATACACTAGTTTCAGTTGGTTTGTCAAGTGTTTTGTTTATACGAATTTTGTCGATTAGTTTATCATTAAATAAAACTATTGGTTTTGCATCCTCATCATTAGGGTCAATTAAAAAACAAAACCTGCCGTTTGTATAAACTATTTCGTTATCACTAGTTAAATCATAGCTTAATACACCTTTAGCAATTTGCATATGATCACCATGTTTATCCATACACCAAAGTTCTATACTTTTAGGAGCAAATCCTGCATATTTTGCTCCTTTTTTAGAGTTTATCTTTTGCTCTTTTTCGATGTTAATTAATTGGTTTTGTATATAAAGTTCACGCTCTGAAACATTTTGCGATTTAGTGGGATTGTTTGAAAAACTTTTATCTTGTGATTTTTTAGAGCTTCTTTTAGCTATCCCCGCAAAAAATACTAATAATCTAAATAATCCGTATACAAGCCAAAACGGGAGTAAGATAGCATCTAACAGCGATCTAAAGATATTCTTGCTTTTTGGTTTTTTATGCGGTTTTTTTAAATAATACAAATTGCCGTCTTTATCATTTTTTGGACAAAAGACATCAAATTTAGGATCTGATAAAACTTCTTCAAATCTACTATTATTTTCAATAGCGCAAATTGTACTGCTGGCATATTCAACAATACGCATACTATTATCCCGCCCTATTCCTCTTGAATCAAAATAGACTTTATTATTATGGCTTCTAGAAAAATATGGATGCTCATCAATAGAATCACCTCCGCTTAAACTAAAAAAGTCATTGGTCTTTATATTCAGTATAGCAATATTTTTTGCTGCTTCATCACTACTTTGCACACTGACAGCAATTCTGTCGCCGCCATCATAATCCATAGAATCAAGGTTTTCTTTATTGCGATTTATTAAAAATTGCTCAAGTCCATCCTCATAGTTTTTTTTAATAATCGCTGATACTGTGGCGGACACACCTTTAGCAACAGCTGAATATATATAGCTTTCTGCACTAAAAGGACAAACCGAATTAACAGAATAACTGCTTGCTTCAATCTCATATGCAGAAGGAGCAGTCAAACCTTGAAACTGTGCTCCTGCCCCTGAATATTTCCAATCATCTTTTTGTGCCGTATTTAATAGATTTTGCTTGTATTTTTCTAAATACATACTATTGTGCTGTTGAATCTTTCCCTCATCATCACCTATACCAATATTGAGGTTTGATGTATATAGTATTTTCATATAAATTTTATAGCATAAAAAGATAGGTATGTCAAGAGAATTTTGACTAAAACCCTTTATGCATTTTGCTTTATTTATACATTCTCAAAAAGTCTAAATGCCACGATACTCATATCATCTTTTGGTTTAACAATCTTTCTTCTTGCTGCCTCTAAAATGTGCTTGCATAGTGCTTCTGGTGAAACATCACTAGCTATACTAATCTCCGCCATCAAACTATCTCCATCAAAACAATCAGATATACCATCACTAACCAATATTACCATATCACCACTATTTAAGACAGCACTTGATATACTAGGCTTAATTTCATCAAGCATACCAAGCGGCAGGCTATTTCCTTCAATCGCCTTGACGCTTGCTGCTCCTTTAATATAACAAGCAGGACTCGAAATTTTAAAAATATCCATCACACCGCTTTCTAAGTCCAATACACAAATATCGCTAGAAGCAAAATTTTCTTCTCCTGTCAATGATAAAAATCTATTAACACTTCTTATCACCATACCATGGTCAAATCCTGCTTTATAAAAACATTCAATAAGCGACACTGTACTAGAAGCAAATCTTTCTGCATTTTTGCCGCTGCCCATGCCATCGCACAATGCCATTAAAAACTTTGATGCCCCTACTTTTAAAAATGTGTGAGTGTCTCCGCTGATGTCATCTTTTGCTAAACTACTGCTTGCAAAGACTACATCAAACAATGGTCTAGCCTCTAAAAAGACTACCATGCCTTGACTATTTCTTTCTTCTCTTCTGACTATAAACGATTGCTTTAGCACTTTTTTAACTATGGTCTCAACTACTTCTCTATCATAATGTTCTATAGCAATAACAAGTGTTATATTGCTAACTCCGGTGGCAATCCCTTCATTATTTTGAGTATTGCCCCTTATCACTCCGCTTATCACACAATCAAAACAAAATATACCTCTATAATCAAATGCTTCTTTAATTTTATCCTCTAACTCAAAATCAAAACTAACAGGCGATTTTAATCTATTAGCCATCATTTTTAATACTTCACCCATACCGTTTAACTGCTCTGATACAATGCCCTTTGCAAAATTTTCATGTCCTTTTTTTAAAGATTGCTGCTTATGCTCAAATGCTATTTGCCCGCATGAAGCTAAAAGCGAAGCAATGTGAGGACAAGAATCAAACATTTCACTAGGCGCATCTATAATAGTGGCTGTACCTTTTTTAGCGCAAACTGATAACAAGCTTTGTAAATTTTCTTCGCTTACATTACATTTTCTATTGCATTCTTTGCACACTTCACGCTGCACCCTAGATACAAATTGCACAGCTTCAAAATTAAATTCTTGCCCGTTTGCCATATAATAGCTCATCTCATTAAAAACTTCGCCTGTCCTAAAAATAGAGCGGGCAGCATCCTCTCGCAATAGATTGATATTATATCTTGCCCCTGATGAAGTATTGTCTGGACAGAGAATATTTTTTAATGCAGCAAGATGTCTATTAGGGATAAATGTATAAATTAATCCACCTATTAATAATGCCAATATGTACAAATGTGCGTGTGTAGCAGGTATAACAAAAAAATAGATAATTAATGTATATCCAATTATATTTGATAGTGCACCTATTATCCTTGGAGCAGGTCTAAATATAGCAGCCAGCAGCCCCATAATTGGGTATATGCTTAGCCAAACTATTTGAAAATCAAAAGCTGCATGTCCTATCCCAAAACAAAGTGAGATAGCCATTGCACCAATAGGTCCATAAATTTTGCCTGATATAAGTATAAAAAAAGCGGCGATGATGGGCAAAATAGGAAAATATAAAATGGATACTCTAGCAATAGACATCGCTATGATGGACAATATTATTCCTCCGCAAATAAGTTCAGTATCTAATAATTTAAAACGCACGCCTCTTTTAATTAAAGGTGCAAAAAAGACTTTTGATACATAAGTAATGATGGGAATTAAAAGAAAAAATAATAAAAGCGGAACGGGATAAGCTGGAGTTAAGGCTAAAAAGCCTAGTGCCGATATAGGAGCTATTAATAAAAAAAATTCATCTTTAAAGAATTGCTTTTTTTGAATGATTTTAGCTAATATTATAATTATGGCGCATGAAACTGAACCTATCAAAGAAGAAAAACAAAAAAAAGGTACAGTGGCAGTAATTATATATATAGGTGCTAATATAAGCGGATTTAAGCCAGCTATAACAAATGCAGCAAAAAAACCTAAACTAAAAGGATTTAGGCCTAGCACTAATGCACCGCCTGAAGATAAAATTAATATAGAAGCAAGCGAATATTTTATAACATCATTTTTATTAATCTGTTTTAGCTCTTTTTTTTTCTCTAAGCCTTTAATTTTTATTTTATTGTCTTTTTGCTTATCATTCATGTATATATTTTACATAAAAAATTCTCACACTTTTTGACATAAATGTGAGAATTTTGTATTAATTTAAGTATTATACTAAATGTATTATTTACGTTTAGTTTCCATCAAAATCATTCCGTTTCTTGTGTGTTTATAATATTCTAATCTATCGTCATACTCACAAATAAAAACACTAGGGTCGCTTTTGATTGCAAATATCTTTGGAGACTCTTCTGTAGTTTTTTCAATTATAGCTTTAGTCGGATTATAAATTTTATATGAAGTAGACTCATCATCATACTCTTCATAATCATTAGCTGTATTGTTTATACTATAATTGCTGTGCTGATGCTGATAATGCGGACACATGGGCATTTGATAATGCATATTATTAGACTGACCATTAAATCCCCTTTCATTAACCCTATCACCGCCATCCAAATTAGATTTTCTTCTAGACCGTTTTTCTCTCTTTTGACTCTTGCGCTTTTCATGTACATAAAACGATATGCCCAATGACACTGCAAAAGATATGATAAGCCCCGCCCAAAAAAGATTTGAATGGTCAGAAAACGATGCCCCAGTTATGCCTATCACTATAATAAAAATAAGTGTATAAATTAAAGGAACCCACAAAGAAAACGCAACAAGCAGCATTGCAATAAATTTGATTGCAATGCTTATTATCTTTTTTAGAGCTCCTAAAATCATCACTAGTATCATGATATAATGTTAGAATATCATAAAAGCAATGACTATGTCAAATTATTTAGGATAATAATTCTTTTATCTTGACCGTTTTAGTTATAAACAAAAATGCTGCATATACCAATCCGCCTGCTAATAAAGATATAATAAATGCTATTAATTGATTTAATATCCCGCCTAATAAAAACAGTACCAATTTAGCACTTGCTATCATAAGCACGCATGCGATTAGAGGCATAAATAACTGCCAAAATAAATTAAATTTTATGCTGACCACCTTTTTCATATAAAAGAAGTTTATTAAAGCAACTATTCCATAACAAACTACAGTTGCAATAGCAGCTCCGACTATACCTATAAACGGTAATAATATAAGTGTCAACAATACTTTTGCTATAGCACCGTATAATAAATTGATTGCAGGACGATGCGGCTTATCTGCTCCTTGAAGCACTGCTGTTGCCACTTGAATTATTCCCAAATAAATTATAGACAAACTTTCTATCCTAAGCAATCTTGCCGCCATTGCAATTTGAACATCAGATAGCCCTCTTGAATATAATGCCCCCACAATATTATTAGAAAAAAACATAAAAATGGCAGCAGCAGGCAGTGATAATAATAAAGTCAAAAATATACTTTTCCCGACTAAAACAGCCGCTTTTTCAGAATTTTGTTTAGTCTCAAGTACAATATCCTCTGCCGTCTCACTCATACTTCTTAAATCTTGACTATATACAACTGCCTCTTTATTCTTAGAAAAATATGCAGCGATTTTAGGAAGCAAAGCTACTGATATGGCAAGAGTTATTGCCATAGGCATATTTATTAGTGATGCGATGGGTCCACTGATAAGTCCAAATAAAGCAGTGGCCTCTCCTCTTGCCGCCCCATTAGATACAAGCACATTTATTATCATTACACTATCTATAACTTGCGTCAAAGGCATTATTAATGAGCCTAGCGTAACTGGCACTGCGATTGCATAAATCATTTTCATTATTTTTGAGATTGGTTTTTTTTCATAACCTTGATGGGGAATCTTTAAATTCTTAAAACATTCATCGATGCCGCTTTCTAAACACGGTAAATTTTTAACATAAATAAGATTACGTTTTTTGTGTCGCTGTCTTAATATCAAAAAGCTTGCAAGCAAAAATATCATAGCCAATAATTCAGAAACTGTTACACCCAATACTGCTCCAAATACAGCCCATTCTAATCCCCTTGGCATTAAAAATGCCGCCATAGATAGACCTACACCAAGCTTAACTGCTTGCTCTATGATTTGAGAAACCCCACTTGGAAGCATGTTTCCATTGCCTTGAAAATAGCCTCTAAAAGCAGCTACAACAGCTACAAATACAATAGACGGAGCGATTCCTAAATAAGCTAAAGCAGCCAAAGAGTTTCCTTGAACTGAAGCTATGTGACGATTAAATAAGATAAGCGGCAAAGATGCAGCAGCAGCAAAAAGTAAGATGGATAATGTAGTAATCTTTAATATGCTTAATGTATTTGTTGTTTCACCCTTAGCACGAGAAGAAGCAACAGCTTTAGATACTGCAGTTGCTATGCCGCCGCTTGATATAGTCAGCAATACTGTATAAAGCGGAAAAACCATTTGATATAAACCTATACCCTCTGCTCCGACAATATTGGTCAGCGGAATTCTAAAAAATGCACCCAACAATTTTGCTAGTGCAGTGCATAAACCTAAAATGCCTGCTCCTGTAAAAAACTTTTTCCATCGTGATTTCATTCAATTTTAGTATGTGTAGTTTATTGCTATAAAAACAAAAAAAAGCAGACCATTAAATTTTGACCCGCTTTAATTATATAATAGACCTATTCAGTAACCTACATGGTCAGATAAAGCATGGATTTTTTTAAAGCAAAATTTTATTGTTTTTGCAGTTAATACTAGCAGTATTAACAAAAAATGAATAAATTTTTGATGCGCTAGGAATTATCGTCTGAAATGAA
>WRAF01000034.1 GCA_009780325.1 Bacillota bacterium
AATTACCCCGTACAGTACTAATTGCTCCGCCAATTACACCGCCTATAATAAGTCCAGTTGCCGCACCCTTAGCCATTCCAATCAATATCCCAAAACCTATTGCTTGTGTGCCCGGCACAATACTCAGCACAACACCAGCTGCCAACAATGTCACTGCTGCTATCCACCGCACCGCTCGCCGCCAATTCAAACTCCACCAACTTCGCCCCGCATTAGGGTCAAAATTACTATCAGGATGCAACTCGCCGCTAGGGAAAATATTATCAAAATTCGGCAGCAACCCCACTACATTATCCACACTTATCGCATTCCTGTCAAGTGCATTTACTACCCCTGCGTTGAAAAATAAAAAGCGAGATAGTTAACCTCGCTTTTTACTGCTACCTTTTTCTAGAAGAAGTAATATCTCTTTCATCAAATAATAAATCCTGTGGTATTTTATATCCCCATTTTTTAGCACCTCGTAAAATTGCTTCTTGTAAGTCAAAGCGGCTAATTTGAAAATTATTGTAAATATGATGATAACCAGTATTGTCCGTTAAATCAACATAGAGCATTATATTATCGTAATCAATCTTTTTGACTATGTACATATTACATTCATATTCACCATTGCGAATATTTCCACAGTTTATAAATTTAATAATTCCTAATGCCAAATCATCATCATTAGTTTCAGATTCCAAAAAATCTTCTAAAATATTTTTTTCATTTTGCATAAAAAACTCCTTTATTATTTATTCTAAAACCATACAGGAAATGCAGATAACATTCCACCATCACTGGCTATTACTACTCGAATGTGAGTTTGTTCTTTTACTCCAACAGGTTTTCCTGCATTAAGTACAAATTGATAACTTTTATGTCCCTTTGCAGTTAAACCATTATCAACTATTGATACAATTTTTTTACCTCTTATTACCTCTCTTAAAACTGCTTCAGCTTCGGCTTTGCTACCAATAAATTTTGCACCGCCTCCTTTCGTAGTAGCTAAATGATGTGTTTTAACAAAAGCATTATTTGCATCAAAATTATTAAATATTTGCATTGCCTCACTGTTTGCCATTGGGTCTGCTGGTCGTAATGCACCTTGCGCATCAATCGGACTGCCACTCCCAACACTCGGCGGTGGCTTAGGCTTAACAGCCCCAACAATTCCTTTAATCGCCGCCTTCCCAAAAAACAGCAAACTCCCCGCAATAAACCCATTCATCGCTCCTACAATCGCACCCTGCGCCAATCCTTCCCAAAAGCAGTCGCCATTCGCTGCACTAATCGCACCCCCCAGCACACCGCCAATCACTGCTCCGCTCACTGCCATCTTCAAACCAGCCTTCAACATCCCAAGCCCAAACGCTTGCGTACCAGGTATTATGGACAGGATTATTCCCGCTAAGAATATGGTTGCCGCAACTATCCACCGCACCGCTCGCCGCCAATTCAAACTCCACCAACTTCGCCCCGCATTAGGGTCAAAATTACTATCCGGATGCAGCTCGCCGCTAGGGAAAACATTATCCAAATTCGGCAGCAATCCTACTACATTATCCACACTCACAGCATTTCTGTCAAGCGCATTCACTACCCCTGCGTTGAAAAATAAATTTTCTGGACTGTCCGCAGACAAATACTGCATGATTTCAGGGTCATACCAGCGCCCGTTTATGTAATAACATTGCGTGACAATATCATAATAATACCCTTTCCATCTAAACGGATTGTTGTCAATTACTGAATGCTCTTCTCCACTTAAATTCCCGTGCTTTATTACTTGTACATTCCCCCACGCATCATACACATACTCGGCAAGCAGCCTATCAAGCCTAAATACTTTTGATACATTGCCCATCGCATCTCGCACAAGCCTATAGTTATTGCTATTATGCCTTATGCCGCATATCCCCTCAGCATCATAGACATAGCGGAAGCTGCGGACAATGGCTGGCGTCCCGCAGTTGGGGCCAAAACCAATCAAATCCTCACCAAGAATTTTGTTCCCGTCAAGATAAAATTCTGTATTCATTCCATTAGCCGTGCGTCTTGTCATAATATCTTGATGATTATATGCATAGTTGACCCCGCCTCTGCCTGAAAGAAGATTGCGGCTATCCCATGTGTGGTTGTTGGTTCTTATTCTAGTTATGTTGCCGTAATTATCATAGTGAATATTATCAGTAGTGCTGTTTATTCTTGTCCGCCTGCCATTTGCATAACTAAATGATTTAAACGCACCTCCGTTTCTTGTTATGCTTGTTAGATTGCCTGCAGCAGCATTGTAAGTGTAGACAAAGTTGCCAAAATTAGCGTGGCTGTTGTTGTTCTCGCTTGTTAGGCGGTTAAAGCCATCGTAGTTATATGCGATGTTCTTTTGATGAAGGGCTACACGACCAGTCCCAAATACAAATGCATCTCCGCTTTCAGTAAAGGAATTAAGGTTGCCTCTAGCATCATATTCATACCTTTGAGTTATTGTATAATGTGTAGGAGTAGGTCCAGATGAGCCAGCTCCCATTCTTTGCAAAAATGTATCAATAACATACGAATTAATTAACGAATTGCTATTATATGTCCTAACAACGCTAGGTCGCACATGCCAGTTGCCGGTAGTGTTTATAAACTCCCCAAGGGTTTCTCTAAGCCGTCCTAAGTGGTCATAGTTGTATACTTTGGTAAAATCCTCTTGAGTACTCATATTAGGTCTACCTGTATGAGGGGTTCCCGCACCTGTATGCTCCCGTGTCCGTCTTATTCTAGGCTCTATAAATTCTCTGTTGTTTGCATTTGAATGAAAAGTATCATCATATTCAACAACAGACATATGAGTTTGATTGTGAGCAAAAAACCTATGCTCTGTTTCGCCTACAGTAGTTTGCCTTACCTCAAACCATCTTTGTCCCACTTGTCCAAGAGCAGAAGATGCCGAGTGATAACCGCAAGGACGATTTTCTTCGTCGTAGTGAAAATTATATGTGCGATTTTCATACGGGTCTTGAATTTGGGTAACCTCTGCGGCAAACTTGCTTTCTGTAAAAGAAAACAATGCGTGTCGTGGGTCATTTGCTGCATATGGATTACGCTCATCTTGATAGGTATAGGATATATTTTGCGAAGCATTTATTTGAGAGTTGACTCTGCCGTGTGCATCTACTATAATAGTTGTTGTGTCTGGATTAGTTGTTGAAGATGTGCGATAGCGTTTTTCTATTATAGTATCATTATTTTCACTTCGCTCAATTTCTTTCTCTAATATCAAATCTCCATTTTGTTTATATGCTGTTGCTTCCCCAAATTTATTATACTCAAACTCAAATTGTCGCCCTGCTTGGTCAGTTACACCTCCCAATCTGCCCGCAAAATCATAAGTTAAAGTATTGTTTGCAAGTCTATTATTGCTTGCTCCTCTTGCAGAAGATTCATTCAAACGATCTTCATACTGGTTATAATCAAATTGGCTAGTATGGGCTATGGGATTTCCGCCTTGTGCTTGTGCTGTCCTTAAACGCTGCGTCATCTCAGTAAAAGATAAGTTTTTAACTATTCCGTTTTCAGTAATGCTTGTAGGATTTTCACGAAGATTTGCTGACACAGTTCCATAACCAAAAATAGTCCTGAGTCTTTGAGCAGTTGGTTGGTTCTCGTTAAATACTTCCACTGATGTCAAATTACCAAAAGTGTCATAAAAGTTTTCGGTGATTATATTATAAGCATCTTTAGTTGCCCTGTGTGTGCCGTCATCGTTTACCCAAATATACGACTCAGATGCAGAAGGAACAGTAGGTCGCCCATTAAAACCAGTCATACCCACAGTAGTTCTTTGCTCAAAATAATATAATTCCATTCCTTGACAATATTGAAATCGTGCCTGATTTTCCGTAACACACCAATTTGAAGATGCTGTTCTGTTCCTTGATTGAGTATAGTATTGCGGAACCCTTTGAGTGTCAACGGAAAAAACATGATCGGTTGTACTGCCTCTTTGTCTAAATCTAAGGGCTTGTGCTGGAGTGTTTTGATTTCTTTGTATTGATTCAACCCTTGTCCCATCGTTATGTACTAAATCAAAAACGGCAGCGTTTTGTTCACTGGCATAAAACATATTTCTATGAGTCTTGAATAAATCAGTTTCTGTAATAAAGAAATCTGAGTTTATTATTCTATTTCTATTTGTCCCCTCAGCATTTGTATATAACACTCGCTCAGCTATGTCAAAATCAGCACCACGAACAAATGTTCTTAAGTAATTACTCGGCGCAATTCTTAAATCTGCAATGTCAACAGTACCATTATATCCTTCAAAGGTTAAGCGCAAATTTGTCATATTTGTTTTTATGTCAGTGATTAATGCGCTATTCATATCTTGCGGACGCACCCAAGTACCTTGGCATTCATCAAAACGAACAGGAATAGTAATATATTGCCATGAATTGGCAGCATTATCTAAAATAGTATGATAGTTGTTGGTAAAATTACCTGTTGCTATGCTTCCACCGCCTCCACGATAAAAACCATTAGAATCATAAGAAAATCTTGCTCTAACATTATTTGTAGAGTTTGCAAATCTAGCCCAAAAAGAAACTGTAAAGTAATCACTAAATTCATGTCGTCTATTAGTATTGGCACTGTTGATCAATACATTTCTAAAAGCAGTTAACCTTGCAGCAGGAATATCATATAAACAGTTGTTGTTATGTGGAGTTGTAATAGATAGCACTCTTGAATTATTCAGAAAAACTGCTCCACTACCAGCGTCCCAAAGCTGCCATCCGCTTGTCTTTGCTAAAGTGCGATAATCCTCTGTACCTATGTCCTCTAAAATCCCAGTTGTAAAACCTCTATTATTAAAAAAGTAAGCTAAGTTTATTCCTTTTTCATTTCTAACATTTGTGCGTGTCGTTGCATATGCAAATGTACTATATGTCCTTATATTATCATCAGGCATCTCTCCACGCAAAAACATACCTACCATGCCAACACGCACATGGTCACCAACAACTTCATCGCCAAGTCGTATTGTTCCATATCTATGATTTACAATGCCTGTATTTACTCGTACTATTCTGTTGCTTGAGTCATAACTAAACCCTAAAGCAGAAGCATCTTCGCTGTCTGCCGCAAAAGACAATCTATTATTTTCATTATAGTAAAAATGTGCTAGGTTTTTTGAGTCTTGCCCTGCATGTTTTCGTGTCCTTGTAATTAAACCTGTGCTGCTATACATTAGCCTTATAGCACGATTGCTTTCAGTACACTTAATTTCATTCAAGCGATCATTAGTATATGTAAAATCTATCCGCCTTGTAGGTCTGCGTCTATCAGAAATCGCTGTCAATCTGCCATCAGTATAAACTATATCTTTTACTATTTGAGAATTTACTCCAGACATAATTTCAAACAAAGCACCGTTGTCCTGCCTAAATTTCAAGACAGTTCCCGTTTCGTCAATTACTTCACGATTTGCGGGAATGCCTTGTGCGTTTGTAGCACCATCAGTAGTAAACTTAAGCCCAGAGCCGCCTGCATCATAATAGAATTGTTTAACACGACCATGCTCTGTCATTTGTTTATACCAAACAAACCTATATTTATATCCCGAGCCGTCAACATAAACATAATCATTTGCTTGAAACTCCGGATAATTTAAGTTTGTAGTATACGGAAAAACATACTGCTGTATGTTTAATTTCCAATTTCCAAGCCCTGTGTCAAAGCCTGTCGGCATCCCTATGCCCTGGCTATTATATACAAGACTTACCCCCATTTGAAAGCTATTTGACCCCACACTCATTATTGGGTGATCAAAAAGCATTCTGCCTGTTCGCAAGTTTACACTTGCCTCGCCCGCGCCACAATTGTAATTTAGTTGCGATTGGTTTATTCTGCTGTTGTCCACGTTTTTCTCCT
>WRAF01000035.1 GCA_009780325.1 Bacillota bacterium
TATAGTCCGTTCGACTTGCATGTATTAAGCACGCCGCCAGCGTTAGTCCTGAGCCAGAATCAAACTCTACTATTTGTTGTATCTTAGCCAACATTGCTGTTGATTAAAAACATAATAAAATTTGACAATCTAAACTCAGTCTGCTATTATCTTTGCTGACTGTTTATAAATTGACAAGAACAATTTTTGGCGGTTAACCAAAAATTATTTCAATGTGTTTTTGATTGATCCATATCTTGGTTACCCCAAAACAAGATCAATTAAATTAATTCTTAAAAACTATTCATTTTTCAAGGTAGATTGCCTCCCCTCTTCAAGGGACAGCTTACCCATAATACATTAATCTATACGGGTTGTCAAACGATTTTAAGCCTTTTTTAAAAAAAATTAAAAAAATTTTGTTTTTTCTAAATAAAAAATAATTAAATACCACGACTCACCCATACAAACTTCTTTATAAGCATCTACAAAGGATACTGTTGCAAAACAAAAAGAATAAAAAAGAGAGGCTTTAAGAACGCTAGACCCACGAATGTCTCTTAGATGATGTACATGGTGTAAAACATTTTTTAACGATGGCTGCAATTTTCGCCTACGCTCAAGATGACAAATTTAATTTTATCTCATCCCGTAAAGACTCTTCATTATTCTTTTTAAACAATATCAAAATCCCTATTCATTAATTACTATTCAAAATACTTGACAACCTAATTTATACTATGATATAATTTTTAGTATGTCAATTATTACCTTAGAACAATTGTGGCTGAACTTTGATAGAAAAGCCCCCTCTAAACCCACAATTGTCAAAGAACAATACTCACAATACATTGACAAAAAAATTTTTTTTAGCGGGCTAAAAACTGATAGCGGAACTACTAGAATTTATGCTCGTTTTTTGTCTTATCCATCGGATTTCCCATTGCCCGTTTTAATAATACTTGCAGCCCATAATCAAAGTATAGATGATATTGATGCGCATAAATTCTTGTCCCTTCTAGATGGCTATGCTCTATTGTTTATAGACTATCACGGAGCTATGCAAAATAAAATTTTATACACCATCTATCCTAAGGATATAAATACTTATTGGCAGCAATCACCTTTATCTATATTTGAACATGTCCCTCAAGATTTAAAGACTTCTGCTCATTATTATTTTACTGCTTGCACACTGTTTGCTATTAATTATTTAGAGGAATTTAATCAAGAATTAAACATAGATATTAATAAGATCGGAATACTAGGGATAGGTACAGGCGCATCAATAGTCTATAAGGCAAGTATAGATGAGGCGATTAAATGCGGAGCAAGTTTCTTTTGCGGTGACATATTTGGGTCTAATCCACAATATATTTCATATAAAGCAGCGCTTGACAGCAGAATATATGCAGCAAAATCAAATATTCCCGTACTAATAAATGCAGCCAGCAACCAACAAAACGAAGGATTTGATTATTTAAATGATTTGTACTTAAACGCTTTAAATGCTAGAATTAGTACGCATGCATTATCATCAAACAGCGTAAGCATTAAGCAAAGAGACAACTTAAAAAAATGGTTTGATACTATATTAAAAAATGAATATAGTATAGAAAATCTGCCTAAAAAACCTAAAATTTCCTCATCAACATCAGAAGATGCAACATATATTGAATTATCGGGTGAATTTGATTCAGTTCAAATATATATTTCAGAAGATAGGTCACCAGAATTTAGAAATTGGAAAAAAATAAAACATACAAAAATTAGCGAGACAAAATATCTAATAAGGATAGAATCTAACGTAATCAAATATAAATTGTTTGCAAGCGTCATGACAAAATGCGGTTTTAGTTTATCTAGTGAAATGATTAGCATTAAGCCTATTAAACAAGAAAAAGAACAAAATAAAAAAGGCAGAATATTGTTTAAGGGCGGATTAAGCGGGAGTGACTGGCTAATTCAAGCGCATGACTTTTTTGATGACGATAATCCATTTATGACAAAAGGACCATTTGACTTAGAAGGTATTTGCGGACATGAATTAATCACACTTTCAAGCGGAGATATAACCAACAAAGGTGCGCCAGAGAGTTTATTGCAAATTATACTGCATGTACCTATTCAAACAGAAATTGAATTTATATTAACAGAATTAAATGACAATGTACAAATTTTTTCTCACAAAAAAACAATAAGTGATAAAAACTGGGCAATGATCACCCTTTCACCACTTGACTTTAAATGCACTAAAGGCACTCCTTCATTTGATAAAGTAGTGAGTATTGGATTAAAAGCTGATACAAAAATAATAATTAGTTCTATTATTTGGGTTTAATATAAATCATAGGAGTAAAAACTTATACAAGACGATATTATAAAAAGACTCGTCGGTGAGGATGAAGTAATTTTCCCAAAAATTGAAGAAATGCTTCCCCCTTCTCCACCCGACCAAATACATGAGCCGCAACCGCCTAAAAAAAGGAAAACAGCGCTGACAAGGATTATTAGCCTAGTACTATGGCTATTAATAATTTTATTGATTGCTTTTATCATATTTTTTAATGTGTTTTCTTTAGTTAGAGTGCAAGGCGTATCCATGCATTATACCCTGCAAGACGGACAGCATGTATTATTGCTAAGAACAAACAGAATACGCCGTGGTGATATAATAGTTTATCGCGGAATTAACCAAAATATAATTAAGAGAGTAATCGGCATAGGAGGAGACCAATTATTATTTGCAAGAGAACCAGGCGGTGAAACACTAGCTTTTATTAAAATAAATGGGCGCTTTGAAATAATTGATGAAGATTATTTATCAACCAACAACAGGTTTTTTGATATAAATCAAGGTCAATTATTCAACATATATGAACGCAGCAGCATTGCAAATATCTCAAACCCCCATCACATTGTTCCTGAAAGATATATCATTTCAATAAGAGAACATGAATACTTTGTCCTAGGAGATAACAGAAGAAACTCTATAGACTCAAGAAACACCGGCTTGGTTCATAGCGACAATATTTTAGGCAGAGTATCAAGTATAGTGACAAAAGAATCAAGCTTAGAAAGTTTTTTACTGTTTATATATGGCGGAAGAACCGACCAAAGCAGATAGCTATTTTAGACTATATACAAAAATAAATTTATTTAATAGTTAACCAATGAAGGAGTAAAATATAACATGAATATTAAAATTACTACAGATTCATCAGCTGATTTAAGCCATTTGTTTGAAGAAAGAAACATCCCATTTTTGCATTGCCCTGTGCAGCTTGACGGCAAAGAATATCGTGACTCACTAGATATTTTTCCTCAGGATATATACCATGCATATGAGACTAAAAAGATTTTGCCAAAAACCGCAGCGCCAAGCCCTGTGGATTACTCAGAATTTTTTGCTAAGCATAAACCTGAAAATGGATTTTTGATTCATTTTGTTATTTCATCAGATTTATCTTTGTCATACACAAATGCCGCTAATGCCGCTAAAGAATTTGACGGGGTTTATGTCATAGATACAAGATCATTGTCTTCTGGTATTGGATTTTTAGCATTAAAAGCACAAGACTGGGCTAATGCAGGATTAAGTGCTCTTGAAATTGTTGAAAAAATTGAAAAAATAAAATATCACTCTCAAGTGTCTTTTATTGTTAATAATTTAGAGTTTTTACATAAAGGAGGGCGCTGCAGCGGACTTCAAATGGTGCTTGCAGGAATTTTAAAAATCCGCCCTGTTTTATGTTTAGAAGAAGGCAAAATAATCGCTGCCAGAAAATATAAGTTTATCAACTTTAGAAAAAGTATGCTTAGATTCATAGAAGAAACTATTGCTAAATATAAAAATCCTGATTATACCAGAATTGCTCTGACTCATACTCATCTAGATAATGAACTAATAGAAGAGGCGAAAAATTTAATCAGAACAATAGCCCCTGATTTTAAAGATATAATTGTCACAAATCCAGGAGCAACAGTGACTACACACTGCGGAAAAGGTACGCTGGGCTTAATATTCTTAAATAATATTGATGAATAAGACGCCGCCAAAACAAAAAAATAAAGATAAATCAGCGTTAAAACGGCTAGGCATAACCTTTGCCGTTTTTTCTGCACTTTTAATCATCATGATTATCTTGCGCCAATTTTACCCTGTTGCCATGTTTTTGCATAGAACTTTATCTTTAGGGTTTAATTTTTTATTTGCTAATATAGTCAATATTATTCCATTTTCTGTATTTGAAATCTTTGTATACTTTGCTATTGTTTTTGTGCTAACATGTATCGTTTTATCCATAGTTTTTTTAGCCAAGAAAAAACACCTAAAAGCACTTAGGTCTTTTTTAGCTGTATTTTTGGCTGCAATAATCACTGTCACTACATTTTTTATGTCATCAGGTTTTTCTTATGCACAAAAGGTTTCCCCTGCCCCTATATATAGCGGAGACATTTCTTTAGCTGACTTTAAAAGAATTACTACTCATTTTTTGGATGATTTTAATTATTTGGCAGCTAATTTAGACCGAAATGAAAACGGAAGCGTAATCCAGCCCTATACAGATAAAGAACTATCAAATATGCTTAATGACAAATTTAATGATGCTAATCTCAACGGATTATTTAGACATAATACACAAGCAAAAGTTTTTAGAAGCAGCAGACTAATGAGTGAATTTGGCGTCGCTGGAGTCTTTTTCCCCCCGCTATCTGAAGCAAACATAAATGCATTATTGCCCGCTTCATCAAGACCGTTTGTAATGGCGCATGAGATTGCGCACGCAAGAGGAGTAATGAGAGAAGACTTTGCAAATGAAGCGGCATGGTATGTTACACTTAATTCTGACAGTGATTTTATTAGATACAGCGGATACATGTCAGCATTTAATGCACTAGTTTGGGGTTTTTGGCAATTTGGCGAATATGATTTAGTGAATGAATTTTTCAATAAACTGCATGAAAATATTGAAATAGAGCGCCAAAATAATACTACTCATTGGCTGCAGTTCCACAGGATTTCTCATATTACAAACTGGGTAAATGACTTGTTTTTAAGAATAATGGGACAAGAAGACGGAACAGGCGCATATACCCCTGATTTTGATTATGATGAAGAATATGCAACAGACCCTGATACAGGAGAAGTAATCATAAATCCTGACACAGGGAAACCAGAAATAATCAGAATACCCGAATTTAACACCTTGCAAAAAACTTTCTTTTATATTTATAAAAATAGACCAGTTCAGTAACCTGCATGGTCAGATAAAGCATGGATTTTTTTAAAGCAAAATTTTATTGTTTTTGCAGTTAATACTAGCAGTATTAACAAAAAATGAATAAATTTTTGATGCGCTAGGAATTATCGTCTGAAATGAA
>WRAF01000036.1 GCA_009780325.1 Bacillota bacterium
CTGCAAACAGCCATCGCACAAACCAACCGCACCGCGCAATTCCGCCTCTTCCCGGACATAGGGACAGGACACACATTATTGCTGTCCCGTCTCTATTTTCGTATAGCGCACACAGACGCAAGCACCGACCGCATCACATTGTGGGCGTCGGGAGCATATAGAAACAGCCAGTTCCATGGTGCGCTATTGCCGGAAAACGGAAACAACCACCGAGTAGAGGAGTATAGAAATAGTTTGCTGCGCAGTAATTTAACAAGGGATTTTGAAGGGATAACAAGCGTTGTGCCTAGCATATTAAGTTATATACTTGCGCATGGGACAAGCACAGACGGAGCGAATGCGGAGGATAGGATATGGATACCGTCATGGCAGGAAATAAATACGGAGTGGGGATTGAGTGAAGATGAGAAGAGATTTGAGCCAAACGGGTTTTGGAGAAATGCGTGGTTAAGGAGTCATTCGCCGTCGTTTATGGCAAATGCGCATATAATGTTGAGTGAGACAGGAGTGGTGAGTTCGGCAAATGCGACGCTGGTGTGTGCTGTGCGCCCTGCGCTGCATTTGTCGCTTAGGGCGCTTTTGGGGGTGTAGGTTTTTAGATGAGATAAATAAAGATTGGGATAGTAGGGTTAAGAAGATTGCTAAACAAGGGCAGTCTTTTTTTGTTTGCTTTTAGCGTTGTTAAAATTCAATGTTATTAAAATTGGTAAAAATTATCAGTTTTGATTGACAAGTTTTGGTGCATGTAATATAATTATAGTAATATGAGGAGGTAAAAATTATGAAAAGAAAATTAATTAGTTTAAGTATAGCGTTAATAATGCTATTGTTTACAGTCATAGGTTTTAGCGGGTGTTCAAGCAGGGTGGAGTGTATTTGCGATGAAGTGGATTGCTTTGGGGTGTGTAATTTTGAGTTGACGGTTGAGGTGGAGAGTTATGTGATTAATTCAATATATGATAATTGGCTGCAAATATATGTTGCTGATGAAGAGGAATTTGTAATTATAGCAACACTTGCAAATGTAGGTGGCAGGCGAACAACGATTGCTAGACGAGATTCTTCTAGATGTGCAATTTTATTTAGTATTCATATCCCATCAGGAAAAGGTATTATATCTGGTAGTGTCCCTTTGCCACCGATATTTGGATGGAGTTGGGTAAGTGCTAATTTAGATGATGGTGAATATATAAGTGGACAGCCTAGAAAATCAAGTTTTGGTTTTGCTATTGGCAAACATGAAGCAACAGTGACAGCAGGTTTTTATATAAATCATAGAAGCCGCAATAATAGACAATTTATTAGACTTGAATACACTTTTACATTTGAAGTTGTATAAACCAAATAAAAATCGGAGGAATTAAGAAATGAATAAATCAAAGAGAGTTTTAATAGCGGGATTATTGACACTTGCATTGATTTTTAGCAGCGGAATGATGCCATTTAATCGAGAAACAAGTTTTCAAGTTGCAGATGCACACGAGTTTCTAAAATTTTGTTTAGATTGCAACTGTGATAAAAAATGTAATTGTGATAGCAAGCATAATTGCAATCAAGTGGAGACCTATATAGTCGACAACAATAATGAGATTGAACAAAGTATAGATATTCGCAATGGATATACCATAGAAGATATTAGAGAGTTATTAGGGCAGCAGTCTTTATACAAAAGTGTGCGTATGCATACTCCATATGACGGTGTTGTGACTTATCAAATATCAATGGAAGATAGTGAAGTAGAGAGCATACTGCAAACGGCAAGTGATATTGCTCCGATGAATGCTTTTACATACAGAAGAGAAAGGATACATGGGGCAGGCAGACCTTTAAGCAGCAGTATTACGGTAGTGCTGATGGGTGATGGTTTTACGCAAGCGCAGCAAACGGCATTTATGAACCATGCAAGAAGTGCAAGAGATTTTATGCTGGACATGCATCCGTTTAGATTGTTTAGGGATATTTTTGTCATTTATGCTGTGCAGACTATTTCATCACAAACTTGGGTCAGGACACCAGATAATACAACAAACAGATTTAGAAGTTTTGAGCCCACTAGAAATTGTCCTGTATCTATTAGACATCTTGATATAAGCATTCCTCAATGGGGGCGTGGACAAATATATCAAGTGGCAGACTGGGCGGTGGGCGGAAGAGCAAATTTAAATATGGTGCAGGTAATTGCAAACACAACCCGCTTTGGGGGTTCTGCTTTTCATCATCCTGGAATAACAAATCTTGAAGTGGGTATTTCCATAACTACATTACATACAAGCAGTGGCGGATGGCGAAAAACTTTTGTGCATGAATTTGGTCATTCATTTGGGGGATTAGCTGATGAAAGAAATGATGTTGTGGGAAGAGAAGCACCAAACATGACTAGGGATAGAAATAATCCAAGATGGAGTCATTGGATAGGACATGCGGGAATAGGTGAGCCTTTTCATATAAACGATGGAGATGGACGACGATGGTATGTGTCAAGAGGATTTGATAGAAATTTTTTTGGGATTGTTACAGATGGTTGTATAATGGCTTTGAGTTCTTCTAATATTGACTCTTTCTGCGCAGTATGTTCAGCAGAATTAACAAGACGCATGGCACACATCGCAAGAGAAACATTTCAAAGCCGTCACCCTAATCCTATGACTATAAATCCACCAAGAAACACACATGTTGTTATACCGGACGGTGCAACCCGTATTTTGGCATATGCATTTAACGGCAATACATATCTGCAGCATATCACTATCCCATCAACAGTCACTAGTATTGGTAGGTATGCGTTTATCGGTGCAACAAACTTGCGCACAATAGTTAACAATAGTCGTATGCCGCAATTACTTGGTAATTGGATAATGGGATCAGCATCAACGCATTTTGCTGGGCTTAACAGGTCACGAATTACAGTATATATCCCAGAGGGCACTAGATCCTTATATGAGATGAGGGGCTGGGTAGGTTTTAATTTAGTTGAGAGAGGGGCACTTTTTGACGGCAGAGGGGAAATTGATTCAGCTGTTGTGCAAAGCATTTTGGATAAACTTAATCATGATAATACAAGAGTGATTGACCGCAACACTTCTTTTCAGCTTTTTCCTAGTGTTGGCACTGGGCATCCTTTAAATCTTTCTAGGCTGCGCTGGCGTGTTGTGGATGTAGATTCTGCGAATGACCGTATTACTATATGGGCGGCAGGGGCGTATAGAAATTCAAGGTTTAATGCTTTGGAGAGCGGAGTCATGCCGCCGTATAGCAGAAGTGAATTAAGAAATAATTTGTTGACAGACTGGGGAGGTGTTACATCAAGCATACCAAGAATAAATAATTATATACTAAGGCATGGTTCTAGTTTGGTTGGGGCAAATGCTAATGACCCAATTTGGATTCCGTCGGATGAGGAGATTAGACTAGACTGGGGATTGGGTAATACAGGGTATGCGCAATATCGCAGGTTTCAGATGAATGAATTTAATGAGCGGGCATGGACAAGGACGATAAGGAGTGCGGGTTATGCTAATCAAAAATGGACAATACCATATGATGGCGGCACAAGACTTTGGGTGACTGGCACGACTCAGCGAGCTGTGCGCCCTGCGCTGCATTTGTCTTTAAGTGCTTTGCAAGAAGCTGTAAATAGAGTGCCGCTATTTGACACCAACGGCACACTAAACCCACTAGCGTTAACCCGCCTGCAAACAGCCATCGCACAAACCAACCGCACCGCGCAATTCCGCCTCTTCCCGGACATAGGGACAGGACACACA
>WRAF01000037.1 GCA_009780325.1 Bacillota bacterium
ATTGCGCGGTGCGGTTGGTTTGTGCGATGGCTGTTTGCAGGCGGGTTAACGCTAGTGGGTTTAGTGTGCCGTTGGTGTCAAATAGCGGGTCATATCTAGTTAAACCTGCCCATGGTGTTGGTACTCCGTTTATCATCCTCCAATGTCTCCCTACTGTTGTTGGCTGTTCTGTTGAGTAAAAATACACTGGTCTATTCAACGGATTGAAGTTTGCATGCCAGCCCGCTGGCTGACCTGTTGCTTTAGAGAAAATTCTTAAGTAGGTATCCGAGTTTATCCTAAATGCATTTTCACCAATTGTACTTACAGTTGATGGTATAATTATATCTGTTTCTGCAAACCTAACATTTACAAAAGCATTTGCACTAATCTGCCTTATACCATGAGGAATATAAACCTCTCTTAAAAAACTCCTAAAATTGGCTGCAGTCATTGCTGGATTATAATGCCAAATTATATTCAAATTTGGATTATGACTTCCAAAAGCTAACGCCCCCACATAAGTCACGTTTCTTGGGATGATTAGTGATGTGATTGACCAAGTATTCCAAAAAGCCCAACTATATATCCTAATCAAAGATTCTGGTAAAACAATATTTTCTAAACCATGACAAGCAGCAAACGCATCCCCACCTATACTAACCAAACGACTATTGTTAGCAAATAAAACTGTATGCAAATTAGTGCTTCTTTCAAACGCAAAATCCCCAATATGCGTCACCCTGTATGAAATATATATACTGCTAATAGCTGATCCTCTAAAACCATCATTTGCAATTCTTGTCACAGGCAACCCATTATGTTCTGACGGAATTATTATATGGCTAGCTGCCGCTGTACCTATTGCAGCTGAATAAGCCACTCTTCTATTGTTTTCAAATATCGGCACAAAGCGTAATCCTGGTGTTGACGCAACTCTAACCGCCTGCCTAACCGCCGCATAAGCATTTAACCGCCCTCTTGAAATACTTCCGTCCCGTATACAGCTGCCGACACTTGTATTTGCCGTAGTCTTTAAAATCTCTCTCATTTGCGCACCTGTCAAGTGCGGATTAGCCGACAGCATAAGCGCCGCCGCACCTGCAACATGCGCTGCGGCTAGATGCGTACCTCGGTAAATATTGGAATAGATATTTCCACTGGTCGTAAGCGTACGATACCCCGGCGCAAAAAGACACACTGTGTTTCTGCCATAATGAGATCCTACCCACATAGTCAAAAATAACATCACATTTTGTCTAGTAACTGACCTATTATTGCTTTGGTTTGATGCACCCACTGATATGACATTGCCGCCTATGTTGTATCTAGGGTGTGCAAGATTTGCAGGATAGCGATTATGTACATCGTTGTTGTGTTCTCCAGCTGACAGCTGCGCATAGCCTGCACCGATTACTGCAAGACCGTCAAAATCTCTTAACGCATTTTCCATGCCCACATGTCGAGTGCGTGCACCAAAATGACTAATATGTAAAATATGAATGCCTGTAACAATAGCATACAAAATTGCATTCTCAATCCAAGCAGGATTACTATCTGTACGCAGCGATATAAGGCTTATATTTTCTGCTATGCTTGTCCTTGTATTGCCTTGATTTTGTGCAGCAATTATGCCTGCTGAATTTGTGCCTAAATAGTTGCCGTCTTGCAATGGCTGGCTTCTTGCTGTATTAAAATCCCTATGTAAGTGCGGATGACGGCTTAGCGGTACTCTTAAGTCGGGGTGATTGCCATTAATTCCCCAGCTTATTATACCCACTTTCACATTAGTGTTTCCTCTAGTTATACCTCTTGCTGCTTCTGCATTTATATTGTTTAAACCCCAATTTTGTGTTGTTGAATTTAATGGTGCAAAAAATGGCTCTAAGTTATTTTGGTGTTCTATATAATGTTGCGGCGGCATTAACACAGTGAAATTAGGCGATACTCCAAAGACATCATCTCTTGCCTCTAGCAATCTTATGGCTCTTAACATGTTGTCGTGCCCAGGGTGTAATAAACTTAGTCTTAGGCTTTTTCTAAAATTGTTGATTCTTGTTAAATCACTGTCCCCTATTCTTAAATTATGGCTTTCAGTCAAGTCAAAACTCATGTTGTCTTTTTACATTTGCTCAAGTTGATTTTGTACTATTTCTTTTGTTGTTATGTTTGTATTCACAACTTCAGTTAGCTGCAATTCAGGAAAATCGTGTATAGTTATTTCACGCAGCTGCATACTTGCCTGCCTTGTCAGCACCACGCTTAGTGAATATTCAGAAAATATGTGGTCTGAAAAAGACTCACATGCAAACTTTTGCGCCCAGTTTGTTGATGGTGCTTTTAGATGATCGTCATCCCATTGGCTATGTGATAAATCCATGCCAAATGCATTTATATGTGTCATAGCTTGTGCATTTATTTGGTTTTCTGCTCTTATTATATTGAGCGATAAGGCGATAATCATACCTAAAAACAGACTTGCTATTAAATAGCTTGCCTTCTTGATTGCTTGCTTACTCATATTAAATTTCTCCTATGTTTTTATATTTTTTTATGCTTTTTTATTTAAAAATTTACCAAATTGGCGGCGGTGGCATAGAAAACTCTTTTGAAACTCCCCAAACATCTTCTCGTGCATTCAATATTTCTACATATTTTGATGCTATTGCAAAGCAAGGCTCATATAAAAATAATCTAAGACTAATACGAAAATTATCAACATTGGGCGGTATGCGATGCGGATAATAATCTTGATATACCAAGTATCTTCTTATTCTCTCGGCTGAATTAATATTTACAAACATAACATCACTTAGCTGAAATTCAGAAAAATAATCTACACTAAACTCTTTTTGATTTAACGCAAAATAAATACTTATTTTATTCTCTAAAACTACACTTAATGTGCCAAGAAAAGTATACCCATACGGTATTTCGCACTGACACCCATCCACATCATTTGGACCATTAACTTCACACGCACCTGCTCCAAACATTACAACAGAAACCAACATTATTAATGCCATACACACTACTAAAATTTTCTTCATAATCCAAATCCTCCTTTAATTAATTATATTACACCTAACAAAGTTTGTCAACCAATTTTAATAACCAACAAAAAAACTGCCCTAAAGCAAACCCTTTAATTCACACTGTAATCCTGTCGCCTTCTGTGTGCGCTATACGAAAATAGAGACGGGACAGCGATAATGTGTGTCCTGTCCCTATGTCTGGGAAGAGGCGGAATTGCGCGGTGCGGTTGGTTTGTGCGATGGCTGTTTGCAGGCGGGTTAACGCTAGTGGGTTTAGTGTGCCGTTGGTGTCAAATAGCGGGTCATATCTAGTTAAACCTGCC